>JAZUJA010000087.1:0-62394 GCA_045642495.1 Acutalibacteraceae bacterium | reverse complement strand
TTTATGCTATATAAATCAGATCATCATAATGATCTTAGCGGCAAGAACAACGAAAACAAGTGCGATAGGATAGGTTGCCGCATAAGAACCGGAAATTTCATCGGTTCCTGCAACGGAAATAAGAGTTCCGAGTGCGGGAGTAGATGTCATACCACCGGTGATAGATGCAAGGTTGTTGAAAATTCTGAACTTGAAGATGTACTTACCGAAGAAGTAACCGATAATCATCGGAACGAGTGTGATAAGTGCACCAAAGAGGAAGAATTTAGCTTCAACATTCTTAACAAAGTTTACGCCGCCGGGAACGCCTGCACCGATAAGGAAGAGCATAAGACCGAGCTCGCGCATACTGTTAAGGGTTGTTTTGCTTACAGAAAGATCAATGCCGCCGATATGACCGAAGTGACCTACGATAAGGCCAACGATAAGTGTACCGCCGGAAGAACCGAGTGAGAAGTTGATTCCCGGAATTTTGAATGAGCCGAGAACCATACCGAGAGCAACTGTGAGCATAAAGGGGAAGAAATCAAGAGAATCAATCTTGAAACGCTTTTTGCCTTCTTTAAGCTGAACATTGCCTGCTGCAATGATGTGCTGTCTTTCTTCATCAATATTGATCTTTTCAAACTTAGGCATAAGCTGAACGAAGAATACAACGCCCAAAACACCGAAAAGATAAGCAATACCGTAACCTGCGGTTACAAGAGCTTCACCTGCTTCGCCTGCGGCTTCCTTTGCAGCGGAAAGACCGGGAGTTGAGGTGAGGGCGCCGGTCATAAGACCAACTGCCATATTCTTATCAACGCCGAATGCCTTGATGCAAAGAATTGTGATGCCGATACCGGAAGCGATTACAACAACGCCCATAAGGATAAATCCGATAGATTTTTTATTGAAGTTACGGAAGAACTTAGGTCCTGCGATAAGACCAACCGCCGTAACGAAAAGCGCAGTACCTAAGCTTGAAACAAAGCTATACGTACTCTTGATGGAATCGTTGAAAAGCGCAATTTCCTGATCGCCGAACTTGAAAGAGGGGAATTCATAAGCCAAAATACCGAACACAAGAGCGATAACAAGAACACCGGCTGTGCCGAGGGAAATTCCCTTAATTGTAATGCCACCCAAAAGGTAACCGATAAATGCAATAACGAACACTACGAAAATAGGAGTGATCATTTTTGCAACAACGCTTGAAATGTAAGCCATTTTATATTATCTCCCATATTTTCTGCAAGGCATAACTCCGACAAAAAATAATATTCCATCGGAGTTTACCTTCAACAGTTATTAAATTTTAAGATTATTTAAGAAGGCACTTTTCGTAAACGCCGGCATTTTTAGCGGCTTCTACAAAAGCGTCACCGATTTTATCGGGTGTAGGTGCTACAACAACACCGCACTCTTTAAGAGCTGCGATTTTGCCTGCGGCAGTTCCCTTGCCGCCCGAAATGATAGCGCCGGCATGACCCATGCGCTTGCCCTTAGGAGCAGTCTGACCGGAAATGAAAGCCGCAACGGGCTTAGTCATATTATCGCGGATAAACTCAGCAGCTTCTTCTTCGCCGCTGCCGCCGATTTCGCCGATCATGATTACGCCATAGGTATCTTCATCTTCCTCGAACATTTTAAGAACATCGATAAAGCCGAGACCTCTGATCGGGTCGCCGCCGATACCAACAGCGGTTGACTGACCGATATTGCGTACAGAAAGCTGATTTACTGCCTCGTAGGTGAGTGTTCCGGAGCGGGAAATAACACCAACGTGACCTTCCTTATGAATATAGCCGGGAAGAATACCAACCTTAGACTTGCCCGGAGAAATAAGACCGGGGCAGTTGGGGCCGACAAGCTTTGTTTTCTTGCCCTTCATATAATTTTTAACGCGAGCCATATCAAGAACCGGAACGCCCTCTGTTATGCAAACAACGAGATCAAGCTCTGCATCGATTGCTTCAAAGATAGAGTCTGCCGCGAACTTGGGCGGAACATAGATGATAGAAACGTTTGCGCCGGTTGCTGCAACTGCTTCCTTAACGGTATCGAATACCGGAACGCCGCATACTTCCTGGCCTGCCTTACCGGGTGTTACACCGCCGACGATCTGTGTACCGTAAGCGAGCATCTGCTCGGTGTGAAATTTACCCTGACCGCCGGTTATACCCTGAACGATAACCTTGGAGTCTTTATTTATAAGAATACTCATTCTATTACGCCTCCTTTGCGGCTTCTACCGCTTTGTGCGCCGCGTCTGCCATATCAGCAGCGGCAATGATGTTAAGACCGGAAGCATTAAGAATTTCTTTACCGCGCTCAACATTTGTACCCTCAAGACGAACAACGAGCGGAACTGTAAGGCTCAACTTATTAGCAGCAGCAACAACGCCCTCTGCAATAACATCGCACTTCATAATGCCGCCGAAGATGTTAACCATAATTGCCTTAACGTTCGGGTCGGAAAGAAGAATTTCAAATGCAGCTGTAACTCTTTCGGTTGTTGCGCTACCGCCGACATCAAGGAAGTTTGCGGGAGTGCCGCCGAACTTCTGGATGATATCCATAGTTGCCATTGCAAGACCGGCACCGTTAACGAGGCAGCCGATATTGCCCGAAAGGCTAATATAGTTAAGATCAAATTCGCTTGCTCTTACTTCCTTCGGATCCTCTTCAAGAACATCGCGAAGCTCAACGATTTCGGGATGACGCATAAGAGCGTTATCATCAAAGTTGATTTTAGCATCAAGAGCGAAAAGTTTATCATTTCCGTCTATGGTAAGCGGGTTGATTTCAACAAGAGAGCAGTTCTTTTCCATAAAGAGCTTAATAAGATTTCTGAGCAATGCAACAAAATCCTTTGTGAGCTCTGCCGGAATACCCATTCTGCGAGCAACCTCAATACCGTTATAGTTATGGAAGCCCTCATAAACTGAAACATATTCCTTTATGATCTTTTCGGGGGTTTTAACCGCCATCTCTTCAATTTCGGTTCCGCCTTCGCCGGAAGCGATGATAACAAGGCCTGCGCTCTCGTTATCAACGGTAACTGAAAGATAATATTCTTTCTTGATTTCGCCGGCAGGTGTAACAAGAACCTTATGAACGGTTTTGCCTTCTTCACCGGTCTGCTTGGTAACAAGATTCATACCAATCATTTTTTCAGCGATTGCCTTTGCATCATCAGCAGTAGCAGCATACTTAACGCCGCCGCCCTTACCGCGACCGCCGGAATGAATCTGTGCCTTAACCATAACAGGCACATTTATCTCTTTAGCAGCTTCAAAAACTTCTTCTGCGGTTTCGCAAACAACACCTGTGCCGGTGGGAATGCCATACTGCAAGAAAAGTTCTTTTGCCTGATACTCATGAATTTTCATTCGTTTTAATCCTTTCTTACTTTATAAGTTCCATACCGGCAAGAAGAGCTTTTTCGTTGATAGCTTCTGTACCCTTCGGTATGTGCATAAATACAGCTTTTTTAAGTTCTTCATTATCAACAAGATTTAAGAGCTTATTGATAGCGCCGACAGCAACAATGTTTGCGGTGAAAGCCTTGCCGACCTTTTCAACAGCGGTTGAAAGGATGGGGAGCTTAACTACCTTATTGTTTGCTTCAAGCTCTGCGGAAACTTCAAGCTTATCGTCAACAAGAACGATGCACTCTTTCGGAAGATTTACCGCATATTTATCAAGAGATTTTTGTGTGAGTGCCATAAGGAAGGACGGCTTTTGAACCTTTGTGAAACCGATCTTATCATCGGAAACGATAACCTCTGCCTTGCAGGCGCCTCCTCTTGCCTCAGGACCGTAGGACTGGCTCTGCGCGGTATATTTACCGGCAATAACTGCTGCCTCGGCAAGAATAACGGTTGCAAGAATAACGCCCTGACCGCCTGAACCGGCGAGTCTGATATCCATTCTGCTCATATTATTTGCCCTCCTTAACTCTTTCGATAAGAGCATCATATTCAGCGGTGTATTCGGGGAACTGCTCATCATTGAAGAGACCTGTAACGATCTTTCCTGCGAGTTCTTCGCTTGACATTGTCTTTGCCTTTTCAACCGGAACTGAATTATCTCTTAAATATTTCATCATATCAACAGCGCTGCCCTTTTTATTCTTTCTGCCGTAATAAGTGGGGCAGAGAGCGCAAACTTCAACAAGGGAGAAGCCCTTATGACGAATACCGTTTTCAATAAGTTTTGCAAGCTGGGGAGCATGGAAAACAGTGCTTCTTGCGGTATATGTAGCGCCTGCTGCACGTGCAAGACCTGCAACATCGAAGCTACGGTCAAGGTTGCCGTAAGGAGCAGTTGTACCGAATTCCATACGAGGAGTGGTCGGAGAATACTGACCGCCGGTCATACCGTAAATATTGTTGTTCATAACAACAACGGTAAGACCGATGTTGCGGCGGGAAGCGTGGATAAGGTGGTTACCGCCGATAGCGGAAGAGTCACCGTCACCGGTGAGAACGATAACCTCAAGCTCAGGATGAGCAAGCTTAATGCCTGTTGCAAAAGCGATTGCACGACCGTGAGTTGTGTGAAGTGTGCTGCAATCCATATAACCTGCAGCACGGCTTGAACAACCGATACCTGAAACGATTACGGTTTTATTTCTGTCAAGTCCGATGTTTTCCATTGCCTGAGCAACAGCATGCATGATGATACCGTTGCCGCAGCCGGGGCACCAAATATGGGGAAGGTGCTCAGGACGCATATATTTATAGACAAGGTCGGAGGTGTTGACCGTTTTCTTTGAAACATTTGTCATATCAACCATTGTCTTAACCCTCCTTTTCGATTTCAGCAAGAATTTCCTGCGGAGTGATAACTGTACCGTCCCACTTACCTACAAAGCCAATCTTGCAAGTATCACCGGCAACACGGCGAACTTCATTAACAAGCTGACCGTAGTTATGCTCGGCAACAACGATTTTCTTTAAGTTTTTGGATGCTGCTTTAAGCTCTTTTTCAGCGAAAGGCCAAATGGTGATCGGGCGGAAAATACCGCACTTGATACCCTTTGCTCTTGCTTCTTCCATAGCGGTTATTGCAGCTCTTGTTGTGCCGCCGAAGCAATAAATTGCAACCTCGGCATCTTCCATATTCATTTCTTCAACCTGAACGATATCATCATAGTTATCATCGATCTTTTTCATGATACGCTCAACAAGATCACCGGCAATGCCGTTATCATTGGTGGGGAAGCCGGTTTCATCATGGAGAAGGCCTGTGATGTTATATCTCTGACCCTGACCGAACGGAGCCATCTTGGGAACGAGCTGACCGGGAGCGATTTTGTAAGGAGCTTCCTTAGCGGAGGGGTTATCCACAGAAGGACGGTTTACAATTTCAACATTCTCGGGGATTTCGATACCTTCACGAAGGTGGCCTACGATTTCATCGGTAAGGAAAATAACCGGTGTGCGATACTTTTCAGCAAGGTTGAAGCAACGGATCGCAAGGTCATAGCATTCCTTAACGGAAGCAGGAGCGATAGCGATCATCGGGTGATCACCGTGAGTGCCCCACTTTGCCATCATAACATCTGCCTGAGAAGGAGATGTGGGAAGACCGGTGGAGGGTCCTGAACGCTGAACATCAATCAAAACGAGCGGGATTTCAGCGAGGCAGGCATAACCTAAGTTTTCCTGCTTGAGTGAAAATCCGGGGCCGCTTGTTGCAGTCATGGATTTAGTACCTGTTGTGGAAGCGCCGATAGCGCAAGCGATAGAAGCAATTTCATCTTCCATCTGGATAAATTTACCGCCGACTTGGGGAAGTCTTACAGCGCTGACTTCGGCAATTTCGGTGGACGGAGTGATAGGATAACCGGCATAAAAACGCATTCCTGCTGCAATAGCGCCTTCAACGCAAGCCTCATTACCCTGCATCAATACAGTTTTAGCCATTATTCATTTTCCTCCTTAACGAATATTGCGTAATCGGGGCAACGCTGTTCGCACATACCGCACATAATGCAGTCTGCGCCTTCAACGCGCTTAACCTTTTCGCCGACTACTTCGAGCGCACCTTTGGGGCAAAATGCAGCGCATATTCCGCAGCCTTTGCACCAAGCGGTGTTGATGACTAATTCTTTCTTCATAGAAAAAGCCTTCCTTTCATAAGATTATTATAAAGATTATAATTTATGCCTTATACATAATACAACTTTTGCGGCACAATTGCAAGTAGTTATTAAATTGTTCTAACCACAATAAAAATGTTGTAATTTATTGTCGAATAATGTATAATACATTTCAGGGAGAGGATCTTATGAATTTTCAAAATCTTGAATATTTTATATGCACCGCGGAAGAGAAAAATATAACACGTGCGGCAGAGCGACTGCATATTTCGCAGCAGGCGCTTTCGGGCAGTATTTCGCGGCTTGAAGCCGAGCTTAACTGTCGCCTTTTTGAGCGCCGGCAGGAGCTTGAGCTCACCTATTCCGGAAAATGTTTTCTTAAAACCGCCACGCAGATAATCAGTCTTAAAAAGCAGGGCGAAACGCTTATTGACGATATAAACGAAAATCGGGCGGGCGAGCTTCGTATCGGCGTTTCCCATACGCGCGGACAAGCGATTTTGCCGCTTGTTGTACCGAAATTCAGCCGAAAATATCCCCACGCCGAAATTTTCATAACCGAAGCATCTTCAAGCGAACTTGAGCAGGGGCTTTCAAAGGGACAAATCGATGTTATGATAGGATTTATGCCTTTTTTAACCGAAACGGCGGAAGTGAAGCCGCTTATCAAAGACCGAATTTTTCTTGTTTGTCCGAAAGCTCTTTTGAACGGTAAATTCGGCGAAAAAACCGAAAGCATACTAAAATCATATCGCAAAAATCCCGATATTTCTCTGTTTCGGGATCTGCCATTTGTTTTGCTTCGCCGCGGCGAGCGCATAAGAACGCTTGTTGACCGCGAATTTGCCAAATGCGGCATAAGTCCCGTTATCAAAACCGAAACGCGCAACATTCAAACCGCGTTTTCGCTTTCTGCCGAAGGAATGGGGCTTAGCGTTTGCCCTGAAATGTATCTGCGTTCACTTTATACATTTCCGGGAGCCGGCGAAAGCGAAATAAAGCAAAAGGTTTATATGCTGCCGTTTGTAAGCGAAGAAACCTATGATACGATCGGTATCGGCTATATCAAGGACAGATATTTATCCCGCTTTGCCGCAGACTTTATTGATATTTGCGAAGAACAGTTTAAGGAACTTTGATTTCGGGCGGCGAAACAAACCAATATTAAAAACCCGGAAGCGCGGCACACTTCCGGGTTAATTTTATCTTATTTATTCATTTATATCTTCGCCGTTTTTTATCAAATGCGAATAGTTTTGCGCAAAAAGATTTTTGCCGAACGGAATATCGCCAAGGCAAAAAACCTTGCCGTTCAGATAATCAAGTATTCCGGCATCACAGCTAAAGTAAAACGAAAGCTTATATGCGCAAAGAGCCTGAGCGGGAATGCCCTTCACACTGTCATTTTTAAGGCCGTACTTACTGTCGCCGCAAAGCGGATTGCCGATTGATGCCATTTGCGCCCTTATTTGATGCGTTCTGCCCGTGAGCAATTCAACCTCAACAAGCGAAATATCATTCTTTGTTGCTATAAGGCGATATCGGCTTCTTGCTTCCTTTGCGCCGTCAAACGCTTTTTTGCGAACGCTCACCTTATTTTTAACCTCATTTTTGGCAAGATAACCCGTTATCATTCCGCATTTTTCGGGCGTTTTACCGTGCACCATACAAAGATAGCGCTTATCGACCTCACGATCCTTGATTTTAGCGCACATAATTTTAAGCGCCTGCGCATTTTTTGCGGCGATAACTATTCCGCTTGTGTTTCGGTCTATGCGGTTGCAAAGGGCGGGCTTAAAGCTGTTTTCCGATTGAGGATCGTATTTCTTTTCCTTATATAACTTATGCTGAATTCTGCCTATAAGCGTGTCGCGGTATTCCGTTTTATCGGGGTGACACAAAAGCCCCTGCGGTTTATTGACAAGCAAAATGTTCTCATCTTCATAAACCACATCGATCTCGGCAGGACTTGAAAGAAAATCATAGGTTGGGATAACGGGCTCGAAAAACTCATCACCTATATATGCCTCAACAACATCTCCGACATTAAGACGGGTTGAGATCTCTGCTTTTTTGCCGTTTAATTTAATTCGCTTTGTGCGAAGATATTTATACATAAGGGTTTTGGGCAGTTTTGGCGCCGCTTTTGTTATAAAACGGTCAAACCGCTTATCCTTATCATTTTCATTTACAATAAATTTTTTCATTATTGATTTTCCTCAAACTTTTGTGTATAATTTATTAAAATCCCAAGGGGGCGATAATTACGGACAACACCGATCATTCAGGTCACCGTGACCGAATGTTAAAAGAGTTTTTAAGTGGCGGATTCGGCGACTCAACGCCCGAATATAAATATCTTGAAATGCTTTTGTTTTATTGCCTTCCGCGTGTTGACACCGGCAACATCGCCCGCGAGCTGCTTCGCCGTTTTCATGATATGGGCGGTCTGCTTGATGCACCGATCGAAGAAATTGCCGCCGTTGACGGTATGGGAACAAAAAGCGCGGCGCTGCTTAAACTTATCATTCCCATAAGCAACATTTACGCAAACGATAAGATAGTTAAAAAGATCTTATTCACCTCGATTTATGATGTTGGCGAATATGTTTCCGCGCGAATGAAATGGTTTCAAGTTGAAACGGTTTGCGCGGTGTTGCTTGATCCTTCGGGCAATCTTGTAACATTTGAAAAGTTGGCGGAAGGTGACTTAGGGCAGGTTGGCCTTTCAATACGCTCACTTATGAATATGTGCCTTAACAAAAATGTTTTTTCGGTTGTTATCGCACACAACCATACAAACGGCGTTGCGCTTCCATCCGCTTCGGATCTTGAATTCACCGAAAGACTTATTAAATCATTGGCGCAAGCAAACATAAAACTGCTTGACCATATAATAGTTGCAAACGGCGATTATGTTTCGCTTGCCATAAGCAGGGATTATAAGCATTTATTCAAATAACACATATATTATAATTGTTAAAGTCATTTTATGCAACAAAAAAAGAGTGCAAGCCAAACGGTTTGCACTCTTTAATTTTCAAGAAATTATTCTTCAACAATTGCGCCAACGGGGCAACCGGCAGCACAAGCGCCGCAAGAGCAGCACTTATCAGCATCGATTTCAAAATGAGCAGCGCCTTCAGCGATTGCTTCGCAGGGGCAGCCTGCTGCACATGCACCACAGCTGATGCATTCATCATTGATTTTATAAGCCATTTGTTCACACCTCCGTTAAATAAAGAAATATTTACATTTGCATTGTAACAAAATCCAAACAAAAATGCAAGAAGTATTTTATAATATACCTTTCCTTATTATTCCTCGTCGGCTTGATCCTTATTTTCGGGTTGATTTTTACCCCTTTTGCCCTTATGCAAAACCTTAACGCACTTGCGGTTTGTTTTGAACGGAACGCCGTTTTCATCGCCCGGCTTAACGATAAGATTTCCGGTTATAAGGTTAACATCAACAACCGTTCCCGTGCCTTCGGGCGCTTTTACGGTTGAGCCGAGCGACGGAGTCAGTTTGCTTAAATACTCATAAGAATTCTGCTCATATTTAAGACAACACATAAGACGGCCGCAGCTGCCCGAAATTTTTGTGGGGTTAAGGGAAAGACCCTGCTCCTTTGCCATTTTGATTGTAACCGGCTCAAAATCTTCAAGAAAACGCTTGCAGCAATAGGGCTGACCGCATATTCCGATGCCGCCTAACATTCTTGCCTCATCTCGAACACCGATCTGGCGAAGCTCGATCCTTGTATGGAACGTTGCGGCAAGATCCTTAACAAGCTCGCGAAAATCGACCCTGCCGTCTGCGATAAAGAAGAATGTTATTTTGCTTGCATCAAAAGAATATTCAACCTCAACAAGCTTCATTTGAAGGCCGTGATTTTCTATCTTTTTTTCGCAAATAGAAAAAGCTTCTTTTTCCTTGCGATGATTATCTTCAACGGTTTTTTCATCCCTTTCGGTTGCTTTGCGCAAAACCTTTTTAAGCTCGGACACTATAAGTTCCTCCGCAACCTCGTGATTACCTTCGGAAACTGTGCCGAAAGCGATTCCGTTTGCCGTTTCAACAATAACGTTTTCGCCGGCATTATAAACGGAATTTTCGGGGGAAAAGAAGTAAGACCTTCCCGTCGATTTGAATTTAACTGACACAACAACTGGCATATTTTTTACCTCTTTGTTCATTTGGTGATTGATCTTATATCTGCAACCGTACTGCTTTCAAGCAGTGAAAGGTTGATGTTTGTTTTAAGAGATTCTTTATATTTTTTCGTGTTTTCATACAGTGCGAACAGCACCCTTGCCCTTCTGCCTTCGGCACCGCCCGATTTTATTTCATCCAACGCTCTTGTTTGAAGCTGCGAATAAAAATTTTCGGCAAAAATACGGTCTTTTTTAATATTCTTTTCAAGGAAAAGCAAAAGATCATATTCCCCGCCCGAAAAAATAAGCTCGATAAATTCCTTTGCCGCCGATGCCGCCTTGCCCGCTTTTGAGCCTTTAAGCAGCGAGAGTGCCGCGCCGATAACACCGTGGCTATCGGAAAGGGCAGCCAAAATAGCTTCATCGGAATATTTTTTAACCTGCTCTTTTATGATTTCAAGTGCCTTTTGGGGTGTGGGGTTTGCAAGAGAGAGCAAAACACAGCGCGAGTTTACCGTTGGGAGCATTGCCGTTCTTGAAACCGTGAGCAAAATGAAGACGACGCCCTGCGGCGGCTCTTCCAATATTTTAAGCAACGCGTTTTGCGCAGGCGGCAAAAGCGTGTCTGCCGATTCGATTATATAAACTTTTCTTTGCGCCTCATGCGGTTTTATGAACGCGCTTGCCCTTAAATCCCTTATCTGATCGACCGAAATGCTTTTTTTATCCTTTTCGGGCGCAACATAAATGATATCGGGATGATTTTTGCCCTTTGCTTTTTTGCAGGCAACACACTCGCCGCAGGGAATATTTTCGCCGCTGCATACCGCCGCGCAGGCGATATAATCGGCAAGCGTATGTTTGCCTTGCCCCGTTTCACCCTCGATCATAAGCGCGTGGGGAATGCGGTTTGATGAAAAGGCGTTACTTAGCACCTTTTCGATATGTTCGTTTCCGAAAAGAGGGAACATCATAACACGAAGCCGACCTTTTTCATTGCTTTGAAATAAGTTTTTGCGGCAACCTTTTCCGCTTTTTTATCGCCTTCACGGAAGAGTCTTTCAAGCTCTGCCTTATCGGTGATTATCTGTTCGTATCTTTCCTTAATGGGGCGAAGCTCATCGGCAACCGTTTCTCCGACAGCCAACTTAAAGTCGCCATAGCCCTTACCCTCAAATTCTTTTTCCGCCTGTTCGGTTGTTTTGCCGGTTATTGCGCAATAGATACCGAGAAGATTTGTAACACCCGGCTTATCTTCTGATGCGATAATGCGGTTATCCGAATCGGTTACGGCACGCTTAAACTTGCGGATAATAGTATCCTTATCGTCAAGGATCGCAACATAGGCGTTTTGGTTTTCATCGGATTTGGACATTTTTTTGGCAGGATCCTGAAGCGACATTACCTTCGCGCCCTTAGCGCCGATAAACGGCTCGGGAATTCGGAAAACATCGCCGTAAATTCTGTTAAAACGCTCGGCAATATCGCGAGCGATTTCAAGATGCTGCTTTTGATCGGCACCAACGGGAACAAAATCCGGCTTATAAAGCAAAATATCCGCCGCCATCAAAACGGGATAGGAGAAAAGGCCGACGTTAACATTATCGGCATGCTTTGCGGACTTATCCTTAAACTGAGTCATTCTTGCCATTTCGCCGAACTGCGTATTGCAGGAAAGAAGCCATGAAAGCGCCGTATGCTCCGGCACATGTGACTGAATAAAGAGGGTTGATTTCTGCGGATCAAGACCGAGCGCCAGCATGATAGCATAGGTTGAATAAACCTGAGCGCGCAATTTTGCCGGCTCTTGACGAACGGTTATCGCATGCAAATCCGCAACGGCGAATGTGCAATCATAATCATCCTGCATATTTTTCCAATTTTTAAGCGCACCCAAATAATTTCCGAGGGTCAACATTCCGCTCGGTTGGATACAACTCAGAACTTTTTTCTTTTCTTCTGTAATTTCAGGCATTATTAAAACCTCGCTAAATCAGATTATTTTATTTTGAATTTCTTTTATCGCCACTTCGCGGATCTGAACATCGGATTTAACCGCCAGCGCCGCCGCGATACCTGCCGCTTCGCCCATGCAAAGACAGTTAGGCATAACGCGCATCGTTGCAAGTGCCTGCCTTGTAAAGCCGGCGCATCTTCCTGCAACAAGAAGATTTTTTGTGTTTTTCGGGAGAAGGCAGGAAAACGGTATGCCGTGGCTCTCGCCGGGACCGTATCTGCCGTAAACCTTATCAACGCTCTTTTTGCCGTGACAGTCAAGCCAATAGCAGTTTCTGCCGATTTCATCCGGGAAGGATCTTCTTTCGGCATAATCCTCAACCGTAAAAACATAATCGCTGATGATTCTTCTTGACTCTCTCACGCCGAGCGCAGGTGCCGTAACGCAAACCGTGGCATTAAGGAAAGCATCGGGAAGATAATATTTAGGCGCCTGCAAATATTGCTCGGCAATTTTTCTTCCCCTTATCATAGCGGCGGAAACCGACTTGGGGTCAGTGTTGTCAACATCAAAAAGATGACCGGCATTTGCAATAAGGGTTGAATCGTTTATCCAAGCCGGAATAAAATGCTTACGAAGCAATGGGAATTTCTTTTCCGCCATCATGGTTGCCCAAAGACCATCTTTTGAATTAGAGCCTATCGGAATATCAACTTTCGATTTATCGATATTTGATATTTCAAAGCAAAGACTTGAAGGCTGCAATGTGCCGTCATCAGGGTCGCCCTTTTCGAAAGGAACACCGCATTTTACGGCTAAATCGGCATCCCCCGTGCAATCGATAAACTGTTTTGCGCAAAACTCGGTAAGTCCCGATTTTGTGAGCGCGATAACCGACTTAACAACACCGTTTTCACAAACGGCATCGCAAACAGTCGTTCCGAAAAGAACCGAAGCTCCGGCTTCAAGAAGCATATCGTCATAAACCCTTTTAAGTGCCTCAGGCTCTATCGTTATCCAATCCCATTTATCCTCGGGCTGATTTGCCGCTTTTTTATACCGCTTTATTATTTCAAGCGAAACAGAACGATAAATCACCTTTTCTTTATCGGTAAGCGGAGCCCATTTGGAAACAAGACCCGCGGTTGCCATACCGCCCAGGCAATAACCGGCTTCAAGCAAAAGCACATCAGCGCCCTGTCTTGCCGCCGCAATAGCCGCCGCACATCCGGCAGGCCCGCCGCCTGCGATGATTATGTCGTATTCCTTTTCATAAAGATTAACACTAAGTTCCATCGATCGCTTTCCCCTTTTATCAATTCTTACTGAAATCCTCAAGAATCAGACCCTCGTTTTTATCAAGCGCCCAGTTTATATTCCATTCGCTTGTGAAAACAAGAAGATTGTTTCCCTTAAAGTCTTGAACCCACTTGGTATCGGAGGTGAGGTTAAGATTTTTAACATCTATATCCGTATTTTTGATCCAACGGATAAACTGATAAGGCAGATTATCTCTTCTTACCTCAACATTATATTCATTTTTAAGGCGGTATTCAAGAACTTCAAACTGAAGCACACCTACAACGCCTACGATAACCCTTTCCATACCGGAATTAGGTTCATGGAAAATCTGGATCGCACCTTCCTGCGCGATCTGTTCAACGCCCTTAACAAACTGCTTGCGTTTAAGCGAATCAAGATGCTCAATAACGGCAAAATGCTCGGGTGCAAATGTCGGAATACCTTCAAACTCAACCTTGTTTTTAGCGTCACACACCGTATCGCCTATCGAGAAAATGCCCGGATCGAAAACACCGATTATATCGCCCGCATACGCCTCGTTAACAATTTGGCGGCTATCCGCCATAAGCTGCTGCGGTTGGGATAAGCGCAGGCTTCTTCCGCCCTGAACATGATAATATTCCTTATCTCGTTCAAATTTGCCGGAGCAAATTCGCATAAATGTCATTCTGTCACGGTGCGCCTTATTCATATTAGCCTGAATTTTGAAAACAAAGGCGGAAAAACTGTCATTCGTCGGCTCAACCGTGCCCTCTTTTGTTTCACGCGCAAGCGGAGCGGTGGTCATCTGCAAAAAGTTTTCAAGAAACGGCTCAACACCGAAGTTTGTAAGCGCGGATCCGAAGAAAACCGGCGTGAGCGTTCCGTTTTGAACCTTTTTAAGGTCAAAATCAAAACTTGCTCCGTCCAAAAGCTCTATTTGATCAACAAGATCTTTTCTTTCATATTCGCCGATAAGCTCGTCAAGTTTTTCCGTATCGGTTATATCGCATTTGATAGCCGAAAGACGATCCTGACCGCGATGAAATTCATTAAACGTTAAGATTTCACGGCTTTTTCTGTCAAAAACGCCCTTAAATGAAACGCCGCAACCGATCGGCCAGTTAACGGGATAGGTTCCGATGCCGAATTCCTTTTCAAGCTCGTCCAAAAGCTCAAAAGGATCGCGCGCTTCACGATCAAGCTTATTTATAAAGGTAAAAATCGGAATATGGCGCATCGCCGTAACCTTAAAAAGCTTTCTTGTTTGCGGCTCGATACCTTTTGCGGCATCGATAACCATAACAACGCTGTCCGCCGCCATAAGCGTTCTGTATGTATCCTCTGAAAAGTCCTGGTGTCCGGGCGTGTCAAGAATATTGATACAGCAACCCTCATATTCAAACTGTAAAACAGATGAGGTTATGGAAATTCCTCTTTGTTTTTCAAGATCCATCCAGTCGGAAACGGCATGCTTTGCAGTGGCTTTTCCTTTAACAGAGCCTGCCTGCTGAATTGCGCCGCCGTATAAAAGCAATTTCTCGGTAAGTGTTGTTTTGCCGGCATCCGGATGCGATATTATCGCAAAGGTGCGTCTTCTTTCAATTTCTTTTTTTAAGTCCACAAATATTACTCCTACATACTATATATATAAACTCCAACAGATGAATTTTACCACAAAAGCGCCGCATTATCAACATTTCTTTTGATTTTGAAAAAATATTTTTTGAAAATTATTGATTTTTTTAAAAAAACACTTTACAAACATCATTTCGTATGATATAATCACGTTGCATAAATATCTTTACGGAGGTTTTTGATATGAAAAAAATTATTGCATTAGTTCTTTGTTTGGCAGTTGTTTTCTCACTTTCTGTTTCAGCATTTGCAAAAACAAGCAGCCCGGAAGCACCTATCACAGTTATTGTTAGAGAAGGTTCCGGCTCCATTGATGGCAATAAAGTTACAGAAGACAAAGCTACTTCCACAGTAACAGGAAAGACCATTTCTATGTCTGCTGACGATAAGTACGGCAAGTTCAACAGCTGGTCTGTTTATCTTGAAGACGGCACAAAGGCAACCGAAGGCGTAAACTTCAAGGTTGTAAGCGGCTCTCTTACAGATAAAAACGTTACTATCGAATTTTTAAGCGGAAACCTTATTATCGCTGCTAACTACAACGGTACAATAACAAATCCGCTTACCGCAGGCGGCAAAGAAGTTTCCCCGAAAACTGCTGATATGAGCATGGCTTTCGTTGCAATTATGCTCGCTGCAGGCGCTGCATTTGCTTTCAGCTCTAAGAAAGTATTCAGCAAGTAATATTCATATTGAATTAAAAAACCACCGATTTTTCGGTGGTTTTTTCTTTTTTCATTTATTTGTTTTTAATAAGGTATTCGCAAAGCTCCGCCAACTGCCGCATATCAAGCGCCTCAGCACGAATGCTCTCGCAAAGCCCCATTTCCGCCAGCGCATTTTTAAGAATTTCCTTATCAACACCCAAGGTGTTTGAAACGGTATTAAGCAGAGTTTTTCGCCTTTGGGCAAAGCAGGATTTAACAAGCGAAAAGAAAAACTTTTCATCGCTAACGGCAACGGGCGGTTTTTCCAAAACATCAAGCTTTATAACCGCCGAGTCAACCTTAGGCGCCGGCATAAACGATGTTCGGGGAACTTCAAAAAGCATTTTCGGTTCGGAATAATATCGAACCGCCGCCGTAACCGCGCCTGCGTTTTTTGAACCGACCTGCGCCGTAAGCCGCAGTGCCGCTTCCTTTTGCACCATAACGGTTATGCTCTTGACGGGTAATTTCGCTTCAAGCAGCCCCATAATAACAGGAGAAGTTATATAATAAGGCAGATTTGCGCAAACAGTTACCTTTTCGCAATCCTTGAAATTTTCTTCAATAATATCCCTTAACGGCAATTTCATAACATCGCCGAAAATTATTTTAACATTATCGCAATTTTCAAGAGTTTTTGAAAGCACACTTTCAAGTCTTGTATCGATTTCGATTGAAACAACGCGCTTTGCGCATTTTGAAAGCTCCATTGTTAAAACGCCGGCACCGGGGCCGATTTCAAGAACGCCCGTATTTTCATCCGCCGCGGCTTCCGCCATAGCGGGACAGACGCTGTCATCAATAATAAAGTTTTGACCCAAAGATTTTTTGAAGGTAAAATTTTCATTTGCCAAAACATTTTTAACATTTCTTTTATCGGAAAGTTTCAATATATCACACCCGTTTTTTAATCTTTTTTTAATTATAATCCGCATTGAGTGTTGTTTCAAGAAAAAAAAGAATGACAAAGCGGAATTTTTGTGATACAATAGTAAAAAATAATTTAGGAGTGAGTTTTTTGGATAACCGCTATATTGATAATGTTATTGCCGAAATCAAGCCCCTTTTTGATGAACAGGGCTTTGCAAAATGTGAGGACGGCAGTTATAAAAACGATAAAAAGGCCGTAAAAATAGAATATGATGAAAAAAGACAGAGTTATATTCTGCTTATGGCAGATGTTAATGAGGACGAAAAAATCGAGTTTGCCGAGATAACCGCTTGGCTTTTTGACGACGGACAGACCGAAAAGGATGCCGCAACGGTTGGTATGGACTTTTGCGATACCGTCAGAACAAATCTCGGCATAAAGATCGTAAAGCCTTCCGATGCGCAGGTTGACCTTCCCACCTTTTCAAAGGACGGCGCTTATAATGTAACCGCTTTTTCAAAAAAGGTGCTTGATATTTATCCTGATCTTAAAGATACTTATAAAGCGCATGTTGCCAAATACGGCAATTTCCTTTATCTTGATTTCTTCGGCGAAAACCTTGTTCCGCGTGTTAAAGCAACCGTTGATGCCGGAAACGCAAAGGCAAACAAAAAGCTTTTCGAAATGTTTGAAAACGCTTATATAAACGGCGATAAAGATGTTGTTAATACATTGGTTGCCATTATCAGCGCCGCCGGAATTGAAAATGACGAAGCAAAAGCAAAGGTGCTTGAATTTGTTTCGGGGGACGACCATCTTAAAATGTCGGTTGAATCATTCATACCCGTTCTTCAAAAGAACGCAAAATTAAAACAAGCTCTTATAAAGTGAGGTTTTTATTTATGAAAAAGTTGTTTGCAACCCTTTTATGCGCACTTTTCATCTTTTCCCTTTGCGCTTGCAAATCCGATAAAAAGGATAACGAAAGCAAAAAAGCGGAAACTTCTTCAAGCGAGACCGTGAGTGAGAACACAAGCGAGGACAAAAACGAATCCTCCGCCGCAAGTTCTGAAAACACTACATCTTCCAAATCGGAAAGCGGCAAAAAAGACAATTCTTCCGCTTCTTCGAAAAAAGAAAGTGCCTCCGAAAGTAAGGCAGAAACCAACAAACCTGCCGACAACACAAATAATAACCAAACCGCCGATAAGCCGGCAGATAATACGAGCAGTAACACAGGCAGCAACCCCGGAAATGCCGGACCGAACGGCGGCGTTACAACTCCGCTTATCCCATTTAACTGATAATATTAAAAGCAGAAAGAGCAGTAGTGCAAAACTACTGCTCTTTTTATATCATTTCATAAGATCCGCAAGAGATACACTGCCAAGATAATCGTTTATCCTATCATTCAGTTCTTTCCACATCGGAAGCGTTCTGCATTCAGCATTTCTTTCGCATTTTTGCGCGTTACATTCAAGGCAGGCAACCGGCGCCAGATCTCCTTCGGTTACGCGAAGAATTTCCCCTACGGTATAGTCCTTCGGGTCTTTGGTCAGCTTATATCCGCCGCCCTTGCCGTGAATTCCCTCAACAAGTCCGTTTACAACGAGAACGGGCATTATTTTTTCCATATATTTAAGTGAAATATTTTGCCGTGTTGAAAGTTCTTTCATCGGCGTGTAACGCTCTAAACCGTTTTCCGCCATATCTATCATAACGCGCAGGGCATATCTGCCCCTTGTTGAAATCATCATAAACAATACCTCATTAAATAATTTCACCGCCGCCAATCACAACATCGCCGCTATATGCAACAGCCGCCTGACCGGGCGTTACGGCGCGTTGGGGCGCATCAAATATTATTTTAACATTTCCGTTTTCAAGCGGATAAAGAGTTGCCGGCTCTTCGGGTTTGCGGTAACGGATTTTGACCGCACATTTAACAGGATCTTTCGGTGCTTCGCCCGAAATCCAGTTAAAATTTTCAACCAGACATTCGCTCGAATAAAGTCCCTCTTTGCCGCTTAAATAAACAGCGTTTTCGCTTTTTGAAATTTTGCTGACAAACATCGGTTTTCCAAATGAAAGACCGAGCCCCTTTCGCTGACCGACTGTATAGTGGATTATTCCTTTATGTCTGCCGAGAATTTCACCGTTTTCCCCGATAAAATCGCCCTCTTCGGCAGGATTTTTTGAGTGGCGGGAAATAAAATCGGCATAATCGCCGCCGGGAACAAAGCAAATATCCTGGCTATCGGGTTTATCAGCCGTTTGAAATCCATTTTGCCTTGCAATCTCGCGCACCTGCGTTTTGCGAAGCTCACCCAGCGGAAACAAAACATGCGATAACTGCTCCTGCGTGAAAGAATACAAAACATAGCTTTGATCTTTCGTTTCATCAAGCGCCTTTGAAAGCTGATATTTGCCGTTTTCAAACCGAACCCTTGCGTAATGCCCCGTTGCGATTTTTTCACACCCCATAATCTGAGCGCGCAAAAACAGTTTATCAAATTTCATAAAACGGTTACAGTCTATGCAGGGATTTGGGGTTCTGCCCTGCTCATACGCTTTTATGAATTTATCAATAACCTTTGTTTCAAATTCATCCTTAAAATTAAAAACATAATAAGGCATTGAAAGTTTTCGAGCAACGCTTCTTGCATCCTCGGTATCAGATAGCGAACAACAGCTTTTTTGAAAATCGGTTAGCGGAGTTTCATAAAGCTTCATCGTGCATCCAACGCACTCATAACCCATATTTTTTACCGACAAGGCGGCAACGCTGCTGTCAACACCGCCGCTCATGGCAATAAGTGCTTTCATCAGTGGCAACAGCCCTCGCAATGTTCACAATCGGGGAACATTTGCTTATCATAAGCTATGCCGCTTCGGTCATAATAATCCTTAACCGCTTTTTTGATTGCCTCCTCGGCAAGAACGGAACAGTGGATCTTGTGTGCGGGAAGACCGTCAAGTGCTTCGGTGACCGCTTTATTTGTAAGAGCCAGCGCTTCGCTTAACGGCTTGCCCTTTATAAGCTCGGTTGCCATTGAGCTTGAAGCAATGGCACTGCCGCAACCGAATGTTTCAAACTTAACATCCTTTATAATATCGTCTTCGATTTTAAGATAAATTTTCATAATATCTCCGCAAACGGCATTGCCGACCTCGCCCACACCGTTGGCATCCTCTAAAACGCCGACGTTGCGCGGATTGCGGAAATGATCCATAACTTTTTCACTGTATAATCCCATAAAGACACCCCTATTCTGAAAACAAATGCGGTCTTTTTCCGCTTTGAAGGTCACGCCAGAAGGGTGACATACCTCGCAGATGTGCCACAACCTCGCCGACCGTTTTGATTATATAATCTGCATCTTCCTCGGATAAATCAACATCAAACGAAAGGCGCAAAGAGCCGTGTGCAACCTCATGCGGACGGCCGATAGCAAGCAAAACATGGCTCGGATCAAGCGAACCCGATGTGCAGGCAGAGCCGGAGGAGGCGCATATCCCCTTATCGTCGAGCATCAAAAGAAGTGATTCACCCTCAATGCCCTCAAAACAGAAATTTACAGTTCCGGGAACACGGGATGTGCGGTCGCCGTTTAGCTCGCTGTACGGGATTTTTGATATTCCCTCTATAAGTTTTTCGCGAATTGCGGTAACCTTTTTTGTGTATTCGGGAAGAGCGTTCACGGCGTCTTCAAGTGCCGTTGCCATTGCGCAAACAGCGGCAACATTCTCGGTGCCTGCGCGTTTGCCGCGCTCTTGCGCACCGCCGTTTATCAGCGGTTTCAGCGCTATTCCTCTTTTTGCATAAAGCACACCTATTCCCTTAGGTCCGTGGAATTTATGCGCGGAAAGAGAAAGCATATCAATATTTTGTTCACTGACATTAACTTCGATATGACCGACCGCCTGAACGGCATCAGTATGAAATAAAACGCCTTTTTCACGGCATATTTCGCCGATTTCCTTTATGGGCTGCACCGTTCCGATTTCATTATTTGCAAACATAACCGTTACAAGGCAGGTTTCATCGTCTATCGCTTCAACAAGTTCATCAAGGCGAACGATGCCGTTTTCGTGAACGGGAAGCAGGGTTATCTTAAAGCCCTCATCTTCAAGTTGTTTTAATGTGTGAAGAACGGCGTGATGCTCGAAAGCAGTTGAGATAATATGTTTCCTGCCCTTGCGCGCACCGATTGCCGCGGCGGTTATTATCGCCTGATTATCCGCCTCGCTTCCGCCCGATGTGAAGGTTATTTCGCGCGGATCAGCACCCAAACAGGCGGCTATTCTCTCACGCGCGTCTTCAAGAGCATCCTTTGCCTTTTGACCGAAAGCATATAAGCTTGACGGATTTCCGCCGCATTCGGTCATAATTTTCACCATTTCATCAATGGCTCTGCGGCTAATATCGGTTGTTGCCGCGTTATCTGCATAAATCAAGAGTTTTCCTCCTCAATCGGCAAAAAGTGCGGTTGAAAGGTAACGGTCGCCGGTGTCGGGAAGAAGAACAACGATGTTCTTACCCTTGTTTTCGGGGCGCTTTGCAAGCTTGATAGCGGCGGCAACTGCGGCGCCTGAGGAAATGCCCACAAGAACACCTTCCTTTTTGCCGATAAGTTTGCCGGTTGCAAAAGCATCTTCATTGGAAATGGGAATTATTTCATCATAAATATCGGTGTTTAACACCTCGGGAACAAAGCCTGCGCCGATGCCCTGAATTTTATGCGCACCTGCAACACCGGTTGAAAGAACGGCAGACGATTCCGGCTCAACGGCAACGACCTTAACATCCGGCTTTTTGGATTTAAGATATTCGCCAACACCGGTTACTGTGCCGCCTGTGCCGACACCTGCAACGAAAATATCAACCTCGCCGTCGGTATCCTCAAAAATCTCGGGACCGGTGGTCTTTCTATGTGCGGCAGGGTTTGCTTTGTTTACAAACTGACCTGCGATAAATGCACCGGGGATTTCGCGTTTTAGTTCTTCCGCCTTTGCGATAGCACCGCTCATACCCTTTGCGCCTTCGGAAAGAACAAGCTCTGCGCCATAAGCCTTCATCAAGGTTCTGCGCTCAACGCTCATAGTATCGGGCATAACGATGATAACGCGATAACCTCTTGCAGCGGCAACTGCGGCAAGACCGATGCCGGTATTTCCGGATGTGGGCTCGATAATAACGGAATCGGGGATTAATTTACCGGATCTTTCGGCATCATCGATCATTTCCTTTGCAACTCTGTCCTTAACAGAGCCGGCAGGGTTAAAATATTCAAGTTTTGCGATGATTTTTGCTTCAAGTTTTTCTGCCGCTTCAATATGAGAGAGTTCAAGAAGCGGGGTTTTGCCGATAAGCTGATCGACAGCAGTATAGATTTTAGCCATTTTAATTTCCTCACTTTATGTGTTTTTATGTATTACCTACTTAGGTGGTAGGTTGATTATAACACAACCAACCTACCTTGTCAAGGGGTAAATAAAAAATCCCGAACAAAACGTTCGGGATAATTCATTTTCAGTTATCAATAAGCCTTGCCCCAATAAAGCATGTGTTTTGCTTTTTTGCCGCAGCAAACGCAGGTATCGGAAAGGGTTTCCTGCTCAAAGGGGATACAGCGGGATGTAACACCGGCTTTTTCTTTAAGCTCGTTTTCGCATGCCTCGTCACCGCACCACATAGCTCTGATAAATCCGGGCTTATTATCGGCTATTGATATAAGTTCTTCCATAGTTTTGGCATCGTATGTCATATTAGTGCGGCGTTCAAGTGCCTTTTCATAAAGACCTTCGTGAACGGCATCAAGAAGCTTCGGAATTTCGGTTTCGATTTCATCAAGGTTAAACGTTATCTTTTCACGGTTATCGCGGCGAACAACAACACACTGATTGTTTTCTATATCGCGCGGACCGATTTCGATACGAAGCGGAACGCCCTTCATTTCATATTCAGCAAACTTCCAACCGGGCGTCTGCTCGGAAACATCAAGACGAACTCTGCAAACCGATTTAAGTCTATCGCAGATTTCCTGCGCCTTTTCGGTAACGCCGGGCTTATGGGAAGCGATGGGGATAATAACCGTTTGGATAGGAGCGATAGCGGGAGGAAGAACCAAACCGTTATCATCACCGTGGGTCATGATGATCGCACCGATAAGGCGTGTTGAAACGCCCCAAGAAGTTTGATGCGGATAAACAAGTTTGTTTTCTTTATCGGTGTATTGAACCTCAAAAGCTCTTGAAAAACCATCACCGAAATAATGGGAAGTTCCGCTTTGAAGGGCTTTACCGTCATGCATAAGCGCCTCAACAGTATATGTTGCCTCAGCACCGGCAAAACGCTCTTTCTCGGTTTTCTGTCCCTTGATTACCGGGATAGCAAGTACCTTTTCGGCAAAATCGGCATAAACATTAAGCATCTGCTCGGTCTCTTTTTTTGCCTCCTCGGCAGAGGAGTGAAGGGTGTGACCCTCCTGCCACAAAAATTCACGGCTTCTAAGGAACGGGCGGGTGGTCTTTTCCCAGCGGACAACACTGCACCACTGATTATAAAGTTTCGGCAAATCGCGATAAGAATGAACGGTGTTTTTGAAGTGATCACAGAAAAGTGTTTCAGATGTCGGGCGAACGCAAAGGCGCTCTTCAAGTTTTTCTTCACCGCCCATGGTTACCCATGCAACCTCAGGCGCAAAGCCCTCAACATGATCCTTTTCTTTCTGCAAAAGACTTTCGGGAATGAAAAGCGGCATACAAACATTTTCATGACCGAGTTCTTTGAACTTTGAGTCCATAATATGCTGAATGTTTTCCCAGATAGCATAACCGTAAGGCCTGATAACAAGGCAACCCTTAACCGAGGTATAATCGATAAGCTCTGCCTTTAAGCAAACATCGGTGTACCATTTTGCAAAATCCTCATCCATCGAGGTAATGTCTTTAACCATTTTTTCGTTTTTAGCCATTTTAACCACCTAAATTATAAAAATGTGAATATATAGGATATTATAAATTAAACAGATTGATTTTTCAATATTTTTTATCACTTGTCTTTTTTTCTTTTTATAAAAGACCAAGCCGAAATGATTGCCTGAGCCGGAATTCCGACAAAAAAGATGCGCCAAAATCCTTCGATCCTTCCCCAAAGCACAAGATAAGCGCACAGAAATACCGACCACATAAGAAGCGATATAATAAGATAATTCAATTTCCTGTTAAACCATATTGAATTGAAAACAAGCCATACTATAAAAGAAACGGGAACGGCAACCATAAACGGCACCGCCGACCAAAACCCGATTTTGGTTGCAAAAGAAAAAACAACATAAACAACCGTTGCGATGTTCCAAACAAGAAGAATTGAAATAATCGTAATGATAATGTGATTTCTGGAAGAGAATTCCCTTTTATTCGGTTTTTCCTTTGAGTGATCTTCGGTCAAGAGATAATCGACCGTTACTCCGAAATTATCCGCTATCGTTTTAAGAACGAACAGATCGGGAACCGATTCTCCTCGCTCCCACTTTGATATTGCCTTATCGGAATAATTTAACTTTTCAGCAAGGTTAAGCTGTGTCATTCCTGCCGAGCGACGAAGATTTGAAATATTTTTAGCAATAATAAATTTTAATTCATCCATCTGTATCTTTCTCCTCTCTCATTTTGCATTATAACACATCAAACCCGCATTTTCAAGGGAAACTCTCCTATTGGTAGAGTTAATTTTTCATAACTCTACCAATAAGCTTTTCACAGTTTAGTATTTCATATTTACAGTAGGTTGAAAGCATAAAGAAAATCGGCAATAATGCAAATGTTAAAAAAAGGAGGAAATGCTATGAGCAATTTTATTCTTTCTGCCGAGTCAACGGCGGATCTTTCAAAAGAATATATGAAACAGTTAGGGATAGAAACAATTTACTATTCTTACTATATAGACGGTACCGAGTATAACGCCGAAAATGTTAAAAACGAATTGTTTTATGCGCAGATGCGCGGTGGTGCAATGCCAAAAACAAGCCAGGTTAACATTGCGGATTACGAAACATATTTCAGATCCCTTTTGGAAAAAGGTGATTTTCTTCATATATGTTTTTCCTCCGGCCTTTCGGGAAGCGCACACAACGCTGAGGTTGCGGCCGAAAATCTGCGATCTGAATACCCTGACAGAAAATTTTTGATTGTTGACTCGCTTTGCGCTTCAACCGGTTTTGGTTTTCTTTGCGAAATGGTTGCAGAATTGAAAGCCGGCGGCGCCGATTTGCAGGAATGTGCTGACTTTGCAAACGATATAAAACACAGAATACACAGTGTTTTCTTTTCAACTGATATGCGTCATTTCAAAAGAAGTGGCAGAGTTTCGGGACCGGCTGCTCTATTCGCTTCTGCACTCGGAATTTGCCCTGTTATGCATCTTGATGCTGCCGGTAAAATAATCCCCTTTAAAAAAACGAAGGGCAAATCCGGCGCCTGCAAAACTGTTGCAGACGAGGTTAAATCGCGAATTGAAAAGGGTTCGGATATTTATATTTCGAACTGCGCCTGTCCCGAGCTTTCCGATATGACCGAAGAAGAAATTATTAAGCTTTTGCCCGAAAGCAAGAACAAAATCAAGCATTCTCAAATCGGATCGGTTATCGGCTCGCATTGCGGTCTCGGAACGGTTGCTGTTTTCTTTGTAGGCCATACTCCGCGATAAATTAAAAAACTCTTGCATTTTTTCTCCCGCTGTGATATATTATCGGTAGTCCACGGGGGATTAGCTCAGCTGGGAGAGCGCTTGCATGGCATGCAAGAGGTCACCGGTTCGATCCCGGTATTCTCCACCAGTCTAGGGGCTCGACACCTAATTCGAGGATTTCATTGGTGCGAACTTTCAGTTTTCGCACCCGACTGAAAGTCCGTCTATGGTTGCGAATGCTCTGCTAACGCAAAGATCTATCACCCTGTGTGGTAGGTCTTTTATTTTTTGTAAAGGGGTATTTTTATGATCGAAATAACAGGAAAAACTTGGCACTTGCAAGGAAAGTCTTACAGTTATGTTATGGTTGAAAGCCCTGAGGGCGATCTTTTCAATTTTCATTACGGCAAAAAAATCGATTTTGCGGATTACAGCGCCGATTTTGAATTATATAATGAAACCGACCGCCCGAATACCAACTGCCTTAATCTTAATGCTTATCCGCAGGAATATCCGGGTTTCGGCCATCAGGATTTCCGCGAGAGCGCTTATGAAATAAAGAACGGCTTCGGCAATATAATAAATCTTTTGAAGGTTAAAAGCAGCCGCATAATAAAGGGCGAAGCGTTCAAGGTTTGCGGAATGCCCTCACTTTACGGCAATGCCGATACCCTTGAAATCGTTCTTTTTGATGCCGCTTCGAAAATTGAAGTTAAACTTTATTATGTTGTTTTTGATGATCTTGACACGATCGGCAGAAGTGCCGTTATCGTAAACCGCGGCAACACCGATATTGATATACACCGCGCGTTTTCCTTTAACCTTGATCTGCCCGAAGATGATTTTGACGCGATATGGTTCCAGGGCGACTGGGGCAGAGAGCGTATGCTTGAGCGTTGCCCCATTCACAAAAGCGCCCGAATGGATATTTCCGATACCTCCGGCCGCGGCGGCAGGCAGGTAAACCCCTTTGTTATGGTGGCTCAGAAAAGAGCGGACGAAGAAATCGGCACGGTTTACGGTTTTAACCTTATTTACAGTTGCAACCACACCACCATTGTTGAGGGTGACACGACCGGCCGCGTAAGAATAACGCAGGGAATCAGCCCCAAGGGCTTCAAATATACATTGCACCCCAATGAAGAATTTTACACACCGCAAGCGGTTTTAGGCTTTTCGGCAAACGGTATCGGCGAGCTTTCGCGCCAATATCACAAGACTTACAGAGAGCATTTAATAAACAAAAACTTCGTCAACAAACCGCGTCCC
Organism: Acutalibacteraceae bacterium; assembly: GCA_045642495.1. Classification (GTDB taxonomy): domain Bacteria; phylum Bacillota; class Clostridia; order Oscillospirales; family Acutalibacteraceae; genus UBA737. Next base: position 35,731 of record JAZUJA010000087.1, on the reverse strand, counting down.
GTGCTTATCAACAACTGGGAAGCAACCCGCTTTGATTTCACGCAGGATCAAATTCTTGCCATGGCAAAAATCGCAAAATCGGCAGGAATTGAAATGTTTGTGCTTGATGACGGTTGGTTCGGCGAGCGCAACAGCACCGCGGCAGGCCTCGGCGACTGGACGGTTAACCCCAAAAAACTACCGCTCGGCATTGAAGGACTTGCCCAGAGCATTATTGATATGGGCCTTAAATTCGGCCTTTGGTTTGAGCCTGAGATGATAAATCCCGATTCTGATCTTTACCGCGCGCATCCCGATTGGGCGGTTCGTGTGCCGCAGATAGAGCCGGTTTTATCCCGCGAACAGTATGTTCTTGACCTTACAAGAGATGAAATATGCGATTATGTTATAGATGCGGTTTCAAAAATACTTGAATGCGGAAAAATATCCTATGTTAAATGGGATATGAACCGCGAAATTCTTGATGTTCCGTTTGAGGGCTTCCACCACCGTTACGCTTTAGGCCTTTATAAGATTATGGATGCGCTCACCTCCCGTTTCCCCGAAATTCTTTTCGAGGGCTGCGCTTCGGGCGGCGGCAGATTTGATGCAGGCGTTTTATCCTTTATGCCGCAAATCTGGACTTCGGACAACACCGACGCGTATTCAAGAATGAAAATTCAGTATTCAACCTCGGTTTGCTATCCGCTAAGCTCCATTTCGGCGCACATCACCGCAGTTCCCAACAAGCAGACCATGCGCGTAACACCGCTTAAAACTCGTGCGGATGTTGCATTTTCGGGCGTTTTCGGATATGAGCTTGATATTACCAAAACCACCGAAGAGGAAAGAGAAGAATTCAAAAAGCAGATCGCATTTGCCAAAAAGATGCAGCCGCTTATTCTTAACGGCGATTTTTACCGCCTGAGAAGTCCTTTTGAAACAAACGAATGCGTTTGGGAAATAGCAAACGATAATGCCGTTTATGTTATGGCGGGCCGCGCGGTAATGCTTATCGGCAAAAACCGTTACCGTGAGCCGTTTATAAAGCTAAAAGGTCTTGACGAAAACGCTTCATATAAAGATACCGCAACCGGAAAGGTTTATACCGGCAGATATCTTATGAACAGAGGCCTTCGCCCGACATATCCTATTGAAGATTTTTCAACCGTTACCTATTATTTGGAAAAAATGTAATAAAAAAGGCCGCCGTGGAAAAAACGGTGGCTTTTTCTTTTCCATTTCTTGCAGAGCATAAAAACTCCCCTTTTTCAAAAAATAGCTTTGAAAGGAGATAATTTTATGTTTAAACACGAAAAGAAACTGTTTCATCCGGTTGCCGTAACACGCCCTAATCCGCAGTATGCGGTACTTTTACAAGAGCAGTTGGGCGGCGGCAACGGCGAGCTTAAGGCCGCAATGCAATATATGAGCCAAAGTTTCAGGATAAAGGACAAGGAAATCAAGGACCTTTTTCTTGACATCGCGGCGGAGGAGCTTGGACACATGGAAATGGTGGCGCAGACCATAAATTTGCTTAACGGACACGACGTTGAAGCCACCGCAGTTGACGCGGGCGAAATTCAAACCCACGTTATTTTGGGACTTAATCCGGGACTTATCAATGCTTCGGGCTATTCGTGGAGTGCCGATTATGTTACCGTTACGGGTGACCTTTGCGCCGATATTCTTTCAAACATTGCATCGGAGCAGAGGGCAAAGGTTGTTTATGAATACCTTTACCGCCAAATTGACGATAAAAAGGTTAAGGAAACGATAGACTTTTTGCTTAACCGCGAAGAGGCGCACAACGCGATGTTCCGCGAAGCGTTCAACAAAATTCAGGATAGCGGATCAAACCACGATTTCGGAACGACTAAAGCGGCAAAAATGTATTTTAATATGAGCGAACCCTCACCGCAGAATGTTGATCTTTCCCACATCACATCAAAACCCGTTTCGTTTAACTGATAAAAAAACCACCCAAAAAGGGTGGTTTTTTCTGCTTACATATTTTTAAGAACAAATTCTTTTATTTGCTCATCCGTTGCGTTGTTGAGAACTTTGCCTTCAACCAGCACAGCGCCTTTTACACTATCTTTCAAATGCTTATTTGTTTTTCCCATTCCGCTGCCGCCGGAGGTTGCAAACGGAACGATTTTTTTGCCGGCAAAATCGCCGCTTTCAAGGAAAGTGTTAACGATCGTTGGGGCGATATACCACCAAATCGGGAAGCCGACAAAAACGGTATCGTATTCGCTTAAATCGGGAGCGCCCTGTTTTATCGCGGGGCGAGAGTCCTTATCCCTCATTTCCTTTGAGGAGCGCGAAAGTGGGTTGAGCCAGTTAAGATCATGCTTTGTGTAAAGTGTTTCGGGAACAATTTCAAAAACGGGCGCTTCTGCCGCGGCGGCAATTTTTTCCGCCAAATTTTTTGTAACGCCCGAAGCCGAGAAATAACATACAAGAGCTTTGCTCATACTGTTTTTTCCTTTCCACTGTGTTTTTTAACAAGAATATGAAGATCATTTATTGCGGCGATAACGGCGATTGTGCAAACAACCGAGCCGTAAATCGTGAAAACACTGCTTCTGATAAGATACGGTATGCCGAAAACACCGGCGCCCGTTGCCTTGTTAAGATAAGAATGGGTGGCAACAAATCTGTTTTGCTTAAACGCGGCATAAAGATAAATGGCAACTCTAATCGAAAATGTTATGCCAACGCCGATCCATAATAATATCGGCAAAACCTTCATAAGCGTTCTGAAAACCTTAATTCCCATAATCGAATAAAATATCAAATCGGCGGCGGAATCAAGCTTTGAGCCGAAGGCAGTTGTTTTTCCGGTTGACCTTGCGACAAATCCGTCAAGCACATCTGACACGCCGCAAACGGAATAAAGAACATAAAAAGGCACCGAAAAAACGGGAACGAACAGAATAACAGCCGAGCCGATTATTCTTACAAGAGTTATAATATTCGGAATATTAACTTTTTCCTTTAAAGACATACAAAAAATACCTCGAAAATAAAAAGTTATAATTATAATAACACATTTTATTCAATATGTAAATTACTACTTGAAAAATTTTTTAATTGGTGTTAGAATAAATTTTGTTAAATGCGATAACGAAGATAAGTAAGGAAACGCACTTTTTCCAAGAGAGGTCGCGCGGATGCTGAAAGCCGACTGTTAAAGTCCTTCCCGAAATTCCCTTCCGAGCAGCAATGCCGAACAGGTTTTTAAGTAAGCGTTGCCGGGCAAGCTCCGTTAAAGGCTTCGCAGAGTGTTTGCTCTTTGAGCGAAAATAACGGGTGGTACCGCGGAGTTTGATTATTTTATAAACTTCGTCCTGTAAATCAGGGCGAGGTTTATTTTTTTCGCCCGAAAAGAAAGAGGTATAAACAATGAAAGAAAAAATCGAACAGTTAAAGCAAGCCGCTGTTAAAGCGCTTGAAAATGCCGCCGAGCAGAGCGATATTGAAGAAATTCGCGTTAAATACCTCGGCAAAAAGGGTGAGCTTACGGCGCTTCTTAAACAAATGGGCTCGCTTGCCCCGGAGGATCGCCCGAAAATGGGTCAGCTTGTGAACGAGGCAAAGCAGAAGCTTGATTCTCTTATTTCCGAGAAATCGGCGGAAATGAAAGAAAAACTCACCGAACTTAAACTTAAAGCGGAAACCATTGATATAACCATGCCCGCCAAAAAGCAGGAGCACGGCAGTTTGCATCCGCTTAATCAGGTTCTTAACGATATGATAGATATTTTTCAGTCTATGGGATTTGATGTGCTTGACGGTCCCGAGGTTGAAACCGATCACTATAACTTTGAATGCCTTAATGTTCCTGCCGATCATCCGGCAAGAGATATGCAGGATACATTCTATTTGGGCGAAAACCTGCTTTTGCGCACCCAAACTTCTGCCGCGCAAATCAGAACAATGGAAAACAGAAAGCCGCCTATCCGCATAATCTGCCCCGGACGAGTTTTCCGCGCAGACGAGGTTGACGCAACACATTCTCCCGTTTTCCATCAGATAGAAGGCCTTGTTGTTGATAAGGGCGTTACCATGTGCGACCTTAAAGGTGTTCTTGAACAGTTTGCCCGTGAGATTTACGGTGAGGACACAAAGGTTAAATTCCGCCCCTCCTTCTTCCCGTTTACCGAGCCCTCGGTTGAGGTTGATGTTAGCTGCAGTGAATGCGGCGGAAAAGGTTGCCGCGTATGCAAGGGCAGCGGCTGGATAGAGATTTTGGGTGCAGGTATGGTTCATCCGAACGTGCTCAGAAGCTGCGGAATTGACCCCGAGGTTTACAGCGGTTTTGCTTTCGGTATCGGTCTTGACCGCCTTACAACAACTCGCCATAAGATCAGCGATATTCGTCTTCTTTTCGAAAACGATAAGCGTTTCCTTGATCAGTTTAATTAAGGGAGGGAAAATTCAATGAAAATTTCACTTAACACACTTAAATATTATGTTGATATAAATGTTCCGGTTGAAGAGCTTTGCGAGCGCATGATTCTTGCCGGATTTGAGGTTGAAAGCGTTGAATATGAGGGCGAAAACATTAAAAATGTTGTTGTCGGCAAAATTGTTGATATCAAGCCCCACGAAAACAGCGACCACTTGCAGATTTGTCAGATAGATGTTGGCAAAGAGGCTCCCGTTCAAATCGTTACCGGCGCGCAGAACATAAAGCTCGGCGATTATGTTCCCGCCGCACTTGACAACAGCTATCTGCCGAACGGCGCACACATCGTTGCGGGAAAACTCCGCGGTGTTGACTCTTTCGGTATGCTTTGCTCCGGCGAAGAGCTTTGCCTTACCGAAGCCGATTATGAGGGCGCTTCCGTTTACGGCATTATGATCCTTAAGGATGAGCCGAAGCCCGGCACCGATATGCGTGAGCATTTAGGTCTTGACGATTGCATTATCGACTTTAAGATCACCGCAAACCGCCCCGATTGCAACTGCTTTATGGGTGTTGCAAAGGAAGTTTCGGTTGTTTTGGGAACAGAGTTTCGCGAGCCTGCAACCGATTACAAAACATCGGGCGGCAACATTGCCGATTTCATTGATGTTGAGGTTAAAAATTATGAGCTTTGCCCCCGTTATATCGGCAGAATTGTTAAAAATCTGCGCATAAAGGAAAGTCCCTCCTGGATGCAGAAAGCTCTTATTGCATCGGGTATGCGCCCCATAAATAATATTGTTGACATAACTAACTTTGTTATGCTTGAAACAGGCCAGCCGATGCACGCTTTCAATTATAATGAACTTTCAGATAAGAAAATCATCGTCAGAAATGCCGCAGCCGGCGAGAAAATCACCACGCTTGACGGCAAAGATTACGACCTTAATGAAGATATGCTTGTTATTGCAGACGGTCAAAAGCCTTCCTGCCTTGCAGGTATTATGGGCGGCATTGAAAGCGAAATTGAGGACGATACAAAGGATCTTTTCCTTGAATCCGCAAAATTCAAAAGAGATAACATCCGCCATACCGGCAGAGCGCTCGGCATAAGAACCGAGGCAAGCGGCCGCTTTGAAAAGGGTGTTGACATTATCAATACCGGCTTTGCGATGGAACGCGCTTTGAATCTTATTTCAACACTTGACGCGGGCGATATTATCGACGGTGCGCTTGACCGCTATGAAGAATTGCCCGAAGAAAAGGTGTTGACCGTTAAAGCGGAAGATGTCACCGCACTTTTGGGCGTTGAGATCCCAACCGAGGAAATGGTTAGAATTCTTAACAGCTTAGGCCTTAAAACCGCCAATAACAACGGCGTGTTCACCGTTAATGTTCCCTCTATCCGTGATGACGTTGAGGGCAGAGCTGATCTGGCCGAAGAGGTTATGCGAATTTACGGCTATGATCACATAATAGGCACTCCGATGAAGGGTTCTGTTATCAGAGGAACAAAGCTTCCCGAACGCATTAAGAGTGACAAGATGAAAGCTCTTCTTTGCGGAATGGGATGCGATGAGATAACAACCTATTCCTTCATTTCACCCTCTATGCTCGATGCTTTGTGCCTTGCGGAAGATGACGAAAGAAGAAATGTTATAAAGCTTATAAATCCGCTCGGCGATGAATATTCAAGCCTGCGCACACAGCTTGTTTCAAGTATGCTCACGGTTATTTCAACCAATATCAACCGCAAAAATGAAAAGGCAAGATTTTTTGAGCAGAGCAAGCGCTTTGTTGCAAAATCATTACCGCTTACCGAACAGCCGGATGAAATACCGACCCTTTGCATCGGTATCTACGGCAAGGATGAGGATTTCTTCACCCTTAAAGGCATTGTTGAAGAAATTATGAAACTTTTCGGCGCTCACACCGTTTACGGCCGCTCGGCTGAGCCGTTTTTACATCCCGGCAGACAGGCATTCGTTAAAGCAAACAATGTTCCGGCGGCGGTGCTCGGCGAAGTTCACCCGAAGGTTGCCGCAAACTTTGATATTGAACAGAAGGTTTATGTTGCCGAAATCAAGCTTGATGTTTTGTTTAACATAAAGAAGCGCAAAACCGTTTACAAGCCGCTTCCCAAATTCCCTGCTGTTGAGCGCGACTATGCTATGCTTTGCGACCGTGACATCCCGATCGGTGATTTGCAGGCGGCTATCGTTTCGGGCGGCGGAAGATTGCTTGAAAAGGTTGAGCTTTTCGACGTTTATGAGGGTTCTCAGATACCAAACGGCAAAAAGAGCGTTGCTTTCAGCGTATGGCTCCGTTCGGCAGATGCCACGCTCACTGATGAACAGATAGAGCAGGCAAACTCAAAAATTATCGGTAATCTTGCAAAAATCGGCGTTGAGTTACGCAAATAATTAAAAGGAAAAGTTTATATGAAAGCCATAATAAACGCAGAACTTGTTTTGCACGACCACTTTGTTGAAAACGGTGCCGTTCTTTTTGATAACGGCGTTATAACCGATTTCGGCGAGATGAAAAACATAAAAATTCCCGAAGGCACCGAGATAATCGATGCCGGCGGGCTTTATGTCGGCCCGGGACTTATTGATATTCATGTTCACGCCGGCAATAAGATAAGATTTCGTCAGTCCTGCTTAGAGCCTGTGAAGGCTCACGTCCAAAAGGGCACAACCACCATTCTCCCCACGCTTTCGTTCTGGTTTCCGCTTGAAACATATTTGTCGGCTTCGGCGGAAATAAGAAGGGTTAAAAACGAAACGCCGGAGGGAAAAGCGATCGGCGGAATTTATATGGAGGGCCCTTACACTAACCATAAGTTTGACGGCGACTTTGCGCTTGCCTGGGCAAACTCGGTTGATAAAAAGGACTATGAGCCGCTTGTTTCTGCCGTAAAAGATCTTGTTAAGGTTTGGGCGCTTGCTCCCGAACGCGAGGGTATTCTTGATTTCGTTAAATACCTTAAAGGCGAATGCCCCGATGTTAAGCTTGCCGTTGCGCACAGCGAAGCGTCCCCTGAGGAAATCGAGTCGCTTATCCCTTACGGACTTTGCATCGGCACACATCACACGAATGCTACGGGCGACCGTCCGCGTTATTCCGAAACAAGAGGGGTTTGCGTTGACGAAACGGTCAATTATCATAAGGATATTTATGCCGAGATAATAAGCGACCGTTTGGGAATTCACGTTCACCCCTATATGCAAAGACTTATAAGAGAAATCAAGGGAAAAGAGCGCATTATTCTTATAACCGACCAGACCTATCACGACGGACCCGTTCCGAAGGGATATGAAGATGCAACCGATATTTGGTTCACCCGTTCGGGCGAGATCGGCGGCTCTGCGCTGACGCTTAATGTTGCCTGCCGCAACTTTATTTTGCATACGGGCTGTTCGATAGTTGACGCGTTTAATTACGGTTCTTATAACCCGGCAAAGGCAGTTGGATTTGATGACAGAGGCGAAATTGCCATCGGTAAAAGAGCCGACCTTATCATCGTTGATCATAAGATGGATGTTAAAAAAGTTATCCTTTGCGGCGAAGAATATAAAGAAAATTAAGCGCAAACTTGCAGAATTTGGTGCTTTTATTAAAAAATAACAGTTGAAATTTTATTGTTTAGGCATTAAAATAATTAAAAAGATATTTTTGTGAGGTGTTTTTTATGAACGATAAGACTATGACTTTTTCTATCGGCGATCAAACGGAACAGGAAATACGAAAGGTTCTTATTTGCGTATATGATGCGCTTAAAGAAAAGGGATATAATCCGATAAACCAAATCGTAGGTTATATTCTTTCTGAAGATCCGACTTATATCACCACACATAACAATGCCCGCAATATGATAAGGCGCATTGACCGCGACACACTTTTGCAGTCTCTTGTTAAATATTATCTTTCAAACTGATATTTTGGCATACTTTGGCAGATAAAACAATAATATAATCCCCTTGTGCAAAGGGAACGGACCCTCCGATTTTCTTCGGAGGGTCTTTTATATGCGCCCGGAAAAGGGAGATTATATTATGTTTTTATTAGCGCTCAACGCAGGTCACGGATTTGAAACACCCGGCAAAAGATGTCTTAAATCCATTGATCCTAATGAAACACGCGAATATGTATTAAATAAGCGCATCTGCGATAAATTGCAGAATAAATTAAGCACGGTAGGCGGAATTTCCGTTTTGCGAATAGACGGCGGTAAGGATATTTCGATAAGCGCCCGCGCAAAAGCCGCCAACAACTCAAATGCCGATCTTTATCTTGCCGTACATCATAACGCCGGAATAAACGGCGGTTCGGGCGGCGGAATTGAAGCCTATGTTTATCTTAAGGTTAACGAGCAAACCAAAGCCTGGCAAAATGCTTTTTACAATGAAATAATCAAGCAAACGGGGCTTAAAGGCAACCGTTCAAACGGCATAAAAAGTGCGGATTTCGGCGAATGCAGGGAAACTAAAATGCCCGCCGTTTTAATGGAATGCGGCTTTATGGACAGCACGACCGACACCCCCGTTATCCTAACCGATGATTTTGCCGAAAAGGCGGCACAAAGCTTTTTTAATGTTATCGTATCAAAGGCGGGACTCAGCGTAACTGAGCCAACCGCCGCGCCGACTGTAACCGAAAACAAAACCTCCCGTGCCAAATCGGCGCAGGAGATCGCGAATGAAGTTATTGCGGGAGTTTGGGGCAACGGAAATGTTCGCCGTGAAAGGCTTACTGCCGCCGGATATGATTATGATGAAATTCAAGCTCTTGTAAATGCCGCTTTGGGTACACCGATGAATAAACCGAAATCCAATGAAACGGTAGCGCGCGAGGTGATAAACGGCGCTTGGGGCAACGGACAAGACCGCAAAAACAGACTTATCGCCGCCGGATATAATTACACACAAATTCAAAGTATTGTAAACGCTCTGCTTAAATAAGGAGGTTTTTATATGAATGTTTTAACTAAAAAATGGTTTAAGGCCGCGATGATAAGGGCGCTTAAAACCGTTGCGCAGTCTGCCGCCGCAGGCATAGGCACATCGGCGTTAATAAGCCGCGTTGACTTAAAGACGGTGGTTTTAACCGCCATAACAGCAGGTGTTTTATCCCTGCTGACCTCGGTTGCGGGTATTCCCGAAGCCGCATAAAAATCAAGCCGCCCGAAAATTCGGACGGCTTTTTTGCTTTTAATCGCTTGTATAATATGATGATTTTTTCTTTTTATAGTAATATCCGCTGGCATAAGAAGGACGGCAAATCTCGTTAACAACGGCGCCCAAAATGCGTGTTCCGCTTTTTTGGAGCTGCTCTTTAACATTCATCGCAACCTTTCGGCTGACCTTATGCCTTGCGATAACCATTATCGCGCCATCGCAAACAGCGGCGATAACTGCCGCATCGATAACCGGCTCAAGCGGGGGAGAATCAATAATGATATAATCATAAACCTTTGAAAGCTCCGAAAGCATTTCTTTAAGCTTTGTTCCGCCCAAAAGCTCAACGGGATTCGGGGGAAAATGACCGGTAAACATAACATCAAAACGACTGTCCTGCGTTGAGAAAATAACCTCTGATGCCGAAGTTTGACCCGAAAGCACCTCGGAAAGACCGGTAATTTCCTTTTGCTTGCGGTTTTTAAGCATAACCGATTTGCGCATATCCGCATCGATAAGAAGGGTTCTTTTTCCGCTTTCGGCAAGACTTTTCGAAAGCTCGGTTGAAATTGTACTTTTACCCTCATTTTCATTGCAGGAAGTTATAACTATCGTTTTGATATCGCTTCCGCAAAAAAGAATATTTGTACGAAGGGTTTTATATGCCTCGTTTGTAAGGTAATTTTCGGAAGAAGTTGTGTTGAAAAAAACCTTTTTTGCTTTGCTTTCACCGGCAGAAGAAAGCATATCTTTATAATTTTCCATTATCCCTTCACCGCCTTTTTATCAGAATGGGAACCGTTTTTCTGTTTTAACCGGTTATAAGGAATAGTGCCAAGCGTGCAAATGCCGAGGTATTTTTCAATATCCTTTTCGCCGCTGATTTTATCATTGAAGTAAAGGCAAACAAAAACAAAAATCATAGAAAGGATAACGCCGGCAAACAATCCCAAAACGATTGATTTTAAGAAAGAAATATTCGTTCCGCCCGCAGGAAGATATGCATCGGAAAATTTGTTGACCTTATCAACGCCCAAAATATCAAGTATCTTAACCCTGCCTACCTCGCAGATCTTATCAGCAATGCTTTTTGATAAATGCGGATCGGGGGATGTAACATAAACCTCAAGTATTCTTGAAAGTTCAGGGTTGTTAACACTTACCATACTTTTAAGCGCTTCATAAGAAACGGGATAATTAAGCTCCCTCGCAACCTCTTCAAGCACCGTGCGGTCAACAATAAGCTCACTGTAATCCTTAACAAGAGAAGATGAAATACTGATTTCATTTTGGCTTATGTTTCCGGTATCGGAAGTGCTTATAACAACGATTTTAGCGCATGAAACATATTGCGGCTTATAATAAAACTTTGCATAAATCACAGAACAAACAACGGAAATCAAAACAATTAAAGAAACATATATTTTTTTCTGAACCATCAAATATAAAAAATCCTTAACTGAAAAGGATATGACTTTTTCAGAATATTCTTCTTTTCGGTTTTGCATTACGCTTTACCCCCTTATATCATTGACTTACATATTATCACCATACCGCCTTAAAGTCAAGATTAAAGGTAATATATCTTGAATAAATATGAAATATGTGTTATATTACATAGCGGTGATTAAAAATGTTTTTTTTAAAGCAAAACAAAAAGCGATTTTTGATAATGGGGCTTGGCAATCCGGGCCTTATTTATGAAAACACACGACATAACGCCGGATTTTGTGCCGCCGATATTTTGGCGAAAAAATTATCCTGCGAATTCAAATCGCATAAATTTGAATCTGTTATTGCCGAGGCGGATTTTGAGGGTGTTAGGGTTATGATAGCAAAACCGCAAACCTATATGAATTCTTCCGGCACGGCATATACGCAAATCACGGGCTTTTATAAAATCCCGCCCGAAAACACCGTTGTTATATTCGATGATATAACGCAGGGCGTTGGAAAAATTCGCATAAGAAGAAAAGGCAGTGCCGGCGGACACAACGGCATTAAAGATATAATCGAGCTTAGCGGAACGGAAGAAATACCGAGGATAAAAATCGGCGTCGGTGAACGTCCCGACCGTTCAAGCGATCTTAAAAACTGGGTGCTCGGCAAACTGCCCGAAGAAGAACGAGAGGATTATAAAAAAGCGCTTGAAAATGCTGCGGATGCCGCTTTGGCGATTTTAACCGACGGTATTGATCGCGCTATGAACAAATACAGCAGGTGATGGCAGTATTTAACAGTATTTTATCAAAAGAGCAGGATTTCATTCGCCTTCAAAAGGCGATAACGGCAGGCGATCTGCCCGTTGCGTGCAGCGGACTTGCCGCCGTTCATAAGGCGCTTTTTATCGCCAACATCAAAACGGCAAAAAAACTTGTTATAACCGACAGCGAAGCATCAGCCAACGCGCTTTACGAGGATCTGCGTTCACTTTCTGTAAAAGCGCTTTTGCTCCCTTCAAGGGACTATAATCTTGCCCATATAACCGGCTATTCAAAAGAATATGAACATAAAAGAATAAACACCCTGTCAAGATTACTTGGCGGGGAATCGTGCGTTCTTATCGCATCGATCGATGCGGCTATGCAATACACCCTGCCGCCCGAGCTTTTAGAGGAATATGCCCTGCGGCTGAAACCGGGCGATTCGCTTAACATTTCCGATTTTTGCGAAAAACTTACCGAGTGCGGATATGTTCGGTGCGAAACCGTTGAGGGCGTTGGTCAGTTTGCCGTTCGCGGCGATATTATCGATGTTTTTTCGCCCTCCGAAAAATCGCCCTACCGCATTGAGCTTTGGGGAGATGAAATTGATAATCTTTCGCCCTTTGATATTGAAACACAGCGGCGAGAAGATCCGCTTGACCAAATTGATATTTTCCCGGCAGAAGAGCTTATGCACGACAATAAGGCGCTTTGCGAAAAACTTTCACGTTATCTTTCTTCAAAGCATAAGTTCACCGATGATCAGCGAAAGTATATCGAGCGCGATATAGAGGATATGAATAACGGGCTTTTTGTGCCTGCTGATCTTTATATTCCGTTTTTATACGACCGCCCGGCAACCGTTTTTGACTATATGAACGGGGCAACCGTTTTCCTTTTGGAATCGGCAAACATAAAAGACCGCATAAAAAATATCCTTTTGCTTGAAGCCGAGGATGTTAAAATAAAACTTGAAAGCGGCGAATTATCCGAAAAAACGGCAAAGCTGCGCCTTTCAAAAGGCGAGTTTCAAAAACTTTGCGGCGATCCCGTTTATTTAGAGAATTTCCCCCGTGCTTCTTATTCCGTTCCGCTTAAAGAGCTTATTTCGTTTGACTTTAAGCGCAACTCCCCCTGGAGCGGCGATATGACCGTGCTTTGCGAGGACCTTTCGCACACATTGGCGCTCGGCGGAACGGCGGTTATTTTAGCCGGTGAAGAAAAAGCGGCAAAGGTTTTATGCGGCGAATTAAACGATAAAAAAATAAATGCCGCGATTATTGATGATCTTGAAAACATTCCCGAGGGGAAAGGCGTTTTTGTTGCAACAGGCGGACTTTCAAGCGGATTTGAAATTCCCTCTCTTAACTTTTCCCTTATAACCCACCGCTTTGTTTCGGGCGAGGGAAAAATAAAACGCAGAAAAATTAAAAACGCAAAGGAAATCGGCTCGCTTGATGAATTGCAGGCAGGCGATTATGTTGTTCACGCGTCACACGGTATCGGCATTTTTGCGGGAATAAACCGCATTAAAAACGGCAAAATCACAAAGGATTATATCAAGATAACCTATACCGGAAGCGATGTTTTATATGTCCCCGTAACCCAGCTTGATCTTGTTTCAAAATATATCGGCGCCGCCGAAAAAGAAAATCTGCGCCTTAATAAATTAGGGTCTTCCGAATGGCAGAAAACCCGCTCGCGCGTTCGTGCCGCCGTTAAAAATATGGCAAAGGAATTAACGGCGCTTTATGCCAAGCGAATGGCGGCAAAGGGATATGCTTTTTCACCCGACACCGACCTGCAAAATGATTTTGAGCGTCGCTTTGAATATGAGGAAACAGAGGATCAGCTTCGCTGCATAAACGAGATAAAGGGCGATATGGAAAGGGCTGTTCCGATGGACCGTCTGCTTTGCGGCGATGTTGGGTTCGGCAAAACCGAGGTTGCGCTTCGTGCCGCTTTTAAGTGCGTAAGCGAGGGAAAACAATGTGTTCTTTTATGCCCGACAACCATTCTTGCCGCCCAGCATTTTCAAACAGTAAAGCGCCGCTTCGGCGAACTGCCGATAGAGGTTAAGCTGCTATCCCGATTTGTTCCCAAAAAAGAACAGACTAAGACGATAGCGGGACTTAAAAGCGGCAGAGTCGATATGGTTATCGGTACTCACCGCATAATTTCAAAGGATATAACCTTCAAAAATCCCGGACTTGTTATCATTGACGAGGAACAGCGCTTCGGCGTTGCGCAAAAGGAACGGCTTAAAGAGCTTTATCCGTTTGTTGATATTTTAACCCTTTCCGCAACACCTATTCCGCGAACACTCAATATGGCGATGAGCGGACTTAGAGATATGTCCTCCATTGACGAAGCACCCGGTGACCGTCACCCCGTTCAAACCTATGTTTTAGAGCAAAACAACGGTGTTTTGACCGATGCGATATTAAAAGAAATGCGCCGCGGCGGTCAGGTTTATTATCTGCATAACCGCGTTGATTCAATCGTGCGCTGTGCCGCAAAGCTTAAAGAACGACTTCCCGGCGCGCGCATTGGAATTGCCCACGGAAAAATGAGCGAGGATGAGCTTAACGAGGTTTGGTCGCGACTTCTTGAACACGAAATTGATGTTCTTGTTTGCACAACCATTATAGAAACCGGCGTTGATGTGCCTAACTGCAACACGCTGATAATCGAGGATGCTGACCGAATGGGACTATCTCAGCTTCATCAGTTAAGAGGTCGTGTGGGTCGTTCCCCTCGCAGAGCGTATGCCTATTTCTGCTATAATTCCGGAAAAGGATTATCCGAAATATCATCAAAGCGCCTTGAGGCGATAAGACAATTCACCGAGTTCGGCTCCGGCTTCAAAATCGCACTTCGCGACCTTGAAATAAGGGGAGCCGGCAGTATTTTGGGCGGCGAACAACACGGAAATATGGAAGCCGTTGGCTACGATATGTACTTAAAACTGCTTTCCGAAGCGGTTGGGGAAGAATCGGGCGAGGAGGTCAAGCCGCAAAACGAATGCACCGTTGACCTTAACATTTCGGCGCATATTCCCGAAAGTTATATTGAGTCACTTCCGGCACGCCTCGGAATATACAAGCGAATTGCCGATATAAGAACGCCCGAGGATGCCGCCGATGTTCAGGATGAACTTTGCGACCGTTTCGGCGATCCGCCCAAGGTTGTTTTGGGACTTATGGATATAGCGCTTTTGCGTGCCAGAGCGCAGGATAACGGAATAAGCGAAATAACCGGCAGCGAAAAAGCGGTTGTTTTGCACACAAACGAAATAAACGGCGAAACAGCAGCGGCTCTGGCGGCAGGCTTCGGCGATAGGTTTGTTATATCCGCCGCATCAACACCGCTTTACACCATAAAACTTAAAAGCGGCGAAAATCAAACCGATATTGTTTCAAAACTTTCAAAAATTTTACCCCTTAAAACCTAATCGTTGCAATAAATATTTGCATTTTTATAAGATATGGTATATAATTATCATGTTATTTTGTCTTTTGGAGGAAATTTATATGAAAATAATCAGTAAAATAGCAGCGCTTATGCTCTGTGTTGCTCTTCTTGTTACCTGTTTTGCTTCTTGCCATAAGAAGAATGAAACAGCTATCAAAATCGGCGATTACACCTTCTCTTCCGGCTATTATGCCTGCGCCCTTTTCTTTGCTGACAGTGAAGCTCGCTCAAAGGTTGAAAGCGACCTTAACGAGAAAGGCGAAAATGTAACCGATATTGATTATGAAAAGCAGAAGATCGACGGCAAAGCATACGGCGAATATGTTAAGGATAAAGCTATAAAGGCCATTAAAGAAGTTGTGGCTTATAAAGAGCTTTGCAAGGCAAACGATATCACCATTGAAGAAACATTAAATGTTTCAACAAAGTCCAGCGCCGAAAGCTATTGGAGCGGTTACGGTTACAGCGAGTTCCTTGAACCGAATGGTGTTTCAAAGGAAACATTTGTTGAATATTCTCTTGATCTTAACTATGCAAGCGAATATTTTGAGCATACCTACGGTAAGGAAGATGGCACCAAAAAGGCTGATGATGAAGCCGTTAAAAAGGTTCTTACCGATAATTTCTTCCTTGTTGATATAATTGAAGAGGATCTTTCAACCCTTGAAGATACCGAACAGAAAGCAACAAAGGAAAAGATCAACACAACTTTAGATGAAGTTAAAAACGGAAAGTCTTTCCTTGATGCTTATAACGAATATAACGGTCTTTCCGCAGCTGACGAGGGTTATGCAAAGCTTAACGAAAGCCCTGACGAAACAACACCTATGGACAACCTTGCACAGATAATCTGCGCTGAGGATATTGACGAAGACTCAACCTATTATTCTTCCATTTCTTCCCTTTCTTCACCCTATTTTGAAGATGTAAAAGCTATGGAAGCAGGCGAAGTAAAGCTGATCGAAAAGAACGGTGGCCAGAAGCTTGTTCTCATCTATAAAAGAGACATTAGCGAAGATCCGTATTATATAAGCATATACAATGATACACTTAGAAAAATGCTCGCAAATGATGAACTTAAAAGTGATATTGATAAAACTCTCTCCGCTCTTAAAATCGAAATCATTGCTTCCGTAGTTGACCATATCACAACAAAGAAAATAACTTATCCCGAAAATGTTCAGGCAAACGCAACTGCTTAGGGCGCATAATTTTTTGAACTAAAAGGGATATAATATATTCGAGGAGTTGTTTTTAATGTCAAAGTACTCAGGAACACAAACCGAGAAAAACCTTATGACAGCATTTGCCGGTGAAAGCCAGGCAAGAAATAAATACACCTATTTTGCATCAAAGGCAAAAAAAGAGGGATTTGAGCAGATTTCGGCTCTTTTCCTTAAAACCGCAGATAATGAAAAGGAACACGCAAAAATGTGGTTTAAGGAGCTTGAGGGTTTAGGCTCAACCGCCGAAAATCTTAAATCCGCCGCAGACGGCGAAAACTTTGAATGGACCGATATGTACGCCGGTTTTGCCGAAACCGCAGAAAAAGAAGGCTTTACGGAGCTTGCGGCAAAATTCCGTATGGTTGCTGAAATTGAAAAGCATCATGAGGAAAGATACCGCGCACTTCTTCAAAATGTTGAAGCGCAGGAAGTGTTCAAAAAGAGCGAGGTTAAGGTTTGGGAATGCAGAAATTGCGGCCACATCATCGTTGGCACAAAAGCACCCGAGGTTTGCCCCGTTTGCGCTCATCCGCAGGCATATTTTGAACTCAGAGAAGAAAATTATTGATAAAAAGTCTATTTTTAAGAGTGCTCTTACGATAAGGGCACTCTTTTTTTATGCAACAAAACTTTTAAGCAGACCGTAAATTTCAAAACAGAGGCCACATAAACAGAGCCGAAGATAAGACCGTCAAGGCGGATAAAATGCCTGCCAACGCTGTAAACCGAAACCGCCGAGGCAGGCGGAAATTGCATATTTGCACCCGAAAGCGAGATAAGAAAATATGCGCCGCATAAAATAAAACCGCATATCATACCGAAAGCGGCCTGCTTTTTATCGGCATCGCAAAAGCAGATTGCCGCCGCGCCCGAAACAATTCCCGAAACATTCAAAAAAATGTTGCCCCAAATATCTTTGCCGAAATTTGCGTTTTCATTTCCGCCGGATGTTATACCAACCAAAATAACGGCTGAAAACGCCACGAGAATAAAAAGAATCAGAGATATTCTGTAAACGGCGCTTTTTTCTTTTTTGGCAAGATACAAAACGGGAACAAAAAAGCAAAGGGTTATAAGAAAGCAGCCGTTCCCCTTTTCCATATAATTTTGAGCGAAAATCAGAAAATAAAAAAGTGAAAAGGCAAGTCCCAAAAAGGCGAAAACCCTTAAACAAAATCCGCTTTTATTGAGCCTTGCGGCAATTATCATCGCCGCGATCAAAACGGCGGAAATTATTATGGAAATCAAAAATGAAAAAACATTTTCGGAAAAGCCCTTAACTGCGCTTGTTGCCGAAAGGCAAAGAGCGATAAGACATATTTTATGAAACGAAAACTCCCTCAAGCTAAAACCACCCTGCCGTTATATAATTTAAGCTTTGCAAAATCCGAACCGCTGTTTGAAAGCGCCAGCTTAAAATCGCGCGATTTATCTTTTTTTATAAGCGATAAAATATCAAAGCCGATCGCCGTGCCGCTGTAACTCGCCTTAATAAGTGACTCTGTTTCAGCCGAAACGGCAACACGGGCGGCAGGGTTTATATCCCTTGTTTGCTTTATATCGCCAAGTGTTGATAAAACGCAGTTTTCATCAACGATTATTGCCGCCAGGTGCGACAGCGATATTCTGTATGGCAAGGAAGAGCAAAGCCCGCCGAACGCCGCCTTATAATCCGCGGCGCTAAAACTTATAAATTCCGATTTTTCCTGCCCGTCGGTGCCGATCATTTCAACGCATACATTAACTGTTTCATCGCCCCATACAAAAAGGGAAGCCGCAACATACTGCGCGTCAATTTCACGGTAACCGCAGGAGCAAAGCGATAAAGCGCAACTTAAAACGATTGCAAAAGATAATGCTTTTTTCATTTTCTTCTCACCTTGTTTTTTGTTATGGGCGGCCTTGTTTTCATCAGCTTAAAATCCGCCCTTATAAGCGAATCTTTAAGCGAGGAAAAGTTAAAACGGTCAAGCGAAATTGCGGAGCTGACATAAAACGATTTTTCCGAAACGATCATTGAAAGATAAACAAACATAACCGCAAAAAATCCCACCGCACCGCAGGCGGCAGAGGCGACAATAAGGATAAGCCGCAAATAAAAAACGGTTGTTTTAAGGCGGGGAACCAAAATTGCGCAAATGCTTGAAAGTGAAACGATAACAAGGGCAGGCGCACTTATAAGCCGCGCTTCAACCACCGCTTGTCCCACAACAAGACCGCCGACTATTGAAAGCGCTTGTCCGCCTGTTTCGGTGTTGCGGGCGCCCGCTTCACGAAGCAGCTCGAAGCTGAAACACAAAAACAAACACTCGGCAATATTGCCGAAGGGCACGCCCTGCCGCGCTTTAAGCACCGATACGATAAAATCGGTTGGCAACAGTTCGGGATGGAAGTTGAGAAGAACGATATACCCGCCCGGAGCACAAACCGAAATGATAAAGCCCAAAAATCTTATCAGTCGCATACCGCCGGCGAAAAACGCGTTTATATAATAATCCTCGCTGCTTTGGAAATTTTCGGAAAACAAATAGGGCATTGTTAAAACAACCGGTGTTCCGTCAACAATAACGGCAATTCTGCCTTCAAGCAATCTTGCCGCAACAACATCGGGGCGTTCGGTTTTGCCGCAACGGTTGCCACCGCGTTTTCTGAGTTGCTCGGCGATATAGTTGCTGTCAAGTATTCCGTCAATATCCATTCTCGATATTTTTTCTTTAAGTTCATTCAAAAGCCGCTTATCGCTTAGCGAACGAAGATAGCAAATATAAACCGCGGTGTCAGTTCTTCTGCCAACGGTTATATACTCGGCGCAAAAATCAGGGGTTTGAAGCTTGCGTCTTAACATCGCAAGACTATACATCGCCGTTTCCTCAAACCCCTCGCGCGGACCGATGCTGACCTTTTCGTCTTTTGGCTCTGCGATACCGCGTGTATGAAACCCCTTGGTGTTGGCAACAAGCGCGGTTTTATCGCCGTTTACAAGGATAAGTGTATCGCCCTGCAAAATTCCCTTTATCATATCGGCAACGCAGGTCGTTTTTTTAAGTTCACCCGAAAAGAGAACTCGGTTATAAAGATAATCGGCATCAAGCCGAATTCTCTTTTCTGATTTATAAGTGACAATCGGACGCACGATCGAATCATTTATCGCCATGCTGCCCGCAAGCCCATCAAAAAACAAAATGCAAATAAGATCATCGCTTTTGCCGAATTTTAATTTTCTGGTTCTGAGAACGCTGTCACCCGAAAAAACATTTTTAATATATGCAGTATCCGCGTTTAGTTCACCCGACAAAACGGCATTTTTATAATCGTTTAAGGAATAAATAATCATCACCGATTTTATTATGTGCCGATTATCTTTTTTAATACCGCGCACCCTCGGTTTCAACCAAAAAATCATACTGCTTTGCAATATCGCCCCATGTTACCGCACCGACCGCACCCGAAACGGGAATACCGAAAAGGCGCTGAAATTCGTTTACGGCGTTTTGGGTTTGCTCGCCGAAATATCCCGTAACGGGGATTTCGGGCAGGTCGGCATAGTATCTGCCGATAACCGATAAATATTTTTGAATATCGCTGACCGCTTCCCCCTGCATACCAAAGCTTAACAGATAGCCGGGATAAAACTTCGCGTTATCGCCGTTATAATTGGGCGGCAGAGAAACAAGGGTATCGGTGTAAATCTTTTTCATCGTATTATATGTGTTTTTTTCAACCCGACCCGTTTGCGAAAGCCCGTAAAATGCCTGAAAAGATTTAACCGACTGCAATGTTTTTTCATCAAAATTTCCGTTTACCGAAGGGGTTTGAACCGCCGGATTAAGATACGAAATAACGGCTAAATAATATTGCACCGTTTGCACCCCGATACCCGTATCACCGAAACTTAAAACATTTTTATAAGGCAGCTGAACTTCTTCAACGGTTATACCCTCGCTTACAAGCTCCGAAAGCGCCTTGACCCCCGCATAATATCTTTTTATTTTATACCAGGTCGATTTATCCACCTGCCCCGTGGCGGCGAGAGAAAAAATCTGCTGAAATGCCTTTACCGCCTCTAATGTTTGAATGCCGAAAATGCCGTCCGGCATCTCGATAACGGGAATGGCGGGATAGTTTTTCGCAATGCGGTTAAGCTGAGTTTGAATGATTTTTACCGCATTGCCCGAATCACCTATAACAAGCGGAGTGCCGGGATAGGACTCCGCAATATCCTGCACCGGCGCGTTTGCGACTATTCTTATATCATCGCCGTAATAATATTTAAGTATCTGCAAGGGCGTAAACCCCCTGTTTGCAAGGTCCACAGTGCCCCACTGCGAAAGCCCCTCGCATTTTGAGGTTGTGCCGTTGCAAAACTGCGTGAAATAAGGCGAAACCGACTCGCCCTTAACAATATAGTTATTGAAAATTTCATCAACAATACGGCTGATGTTTTCAAAAATATCACGGTTTTTCGCAAATGATTGATCATAAACGGTTGTTGATGTTATATCAAAATCATACCCGCGCGACGGATAATGCTCGGAATAGACGCGATTAAGCGCAAAGGAAATTATGGCATAAATATTCGCCCTCAGGGCGTTTTCGGGCCAGGTTGGGTATATTTCACCCGAAGCGACATTTTTTATGTACTCCGCAAACGGAAGCGTTACATTCTCCGCGTTTTGATCCGGCGCACCCAAATGCACCGTTATATTTGACGGAATAACCGGTAAAACTGCTTGATCCATAATGCCGTTTCCCCCTTAAAGATGATAATCGGGCATATCGTTTGTAACGCCGGGGCCCTTATCCTTACCGCTTGAAGAAAGAGAAACAAGGTTCACCCTTTTAAGCGATGTAACGCCCGAAAAAACCGGAATATTATTTATTATCTGCTCTGTGTAACCGTCGGCATGAATTTTGGCGGAATAAAGCGAATAAGGCGACTTATCATCAGAGCTTTCAAGCGACTGTGCGCGCGGTTTTGCCGCAAGAGCAAAGCTTTCGGTTTTGCCGCTTGAATCGGTAACGGCAAACGCTATCTCTTTCCCCAATTCATCAAAAACGGTCACCCTTGCCGCCTCGATCGGCAAAATGCCTTTAAGGGTTGTTACAAAAAAGGTGAGATACCCTATGTTTTCGCCCTCCTGTGCCACGCGCGCATCGGCGCTTACAGCGCGTTTTTGATATTCAAACAACTCTCTTATATAATCTTTATCCATATAATATCACCCGTTTATTATATGCAAAAAAACAGACGGATGATAATATCCGTCTGCCTTTTTTGTTATATTATATTCAGTTTTGCGCGAGGGTTGAATTTTCGAGCTGACAATAGGTCTGATCGCCCTCTTTATAAGTGCCGAATGTTCCCACAACGGTTATATTTGTACCTTCCTGCGGATAATCGGCAGGGTATTCATGCTTACCGCGAAGCAAAAATTCCAAACCCTGACTGCAGCAAGCCGTTGCATCGGGGATAACGCAAAAATAATAATTTCTTTGCGGATTTTGCGTGTTGGCACCGAAAATTCCGCCCATTTTAACCGTTTTGCCGATATAATTCTGCGGATTTTGAAGCATATTGTAAACCTCATTATAAACCATGGTTGAGTTCATAACCGTAAGGTCAACATCAATAGCATTCTCATTTACCTTCTTTTGCTCTGTCGCCTTTTCACCGCAACCCGCAAAAGAAAACAAAAGAACCAACGCAAGCACTGCACATATTAACTTTTTCATTATTTTTTGCCTCCACTAAGGCCGCACAAATGGAAAATCAAAAAGCCCAAAATATCCACGCCGACAATGGTTGAACCCACCGGAGTTTCACACAAAATAGCAACAATAATGCCAAGCGCCGTGCAAACGACCGAGAAAACAGCCGCGCAAATAGTCACGCTCTTAAACGATTTGAAAACTCGCATTGCCGAAAGGGCGGGAAAGATAACAAGCGCAGATATAAGCAATGAACCCACAAGGTTCATTGCAAGAACTATAATAACCGCAACCACAACCGAAATAAGCAGATTATAAGCACCTGCGTTAGTTCCTGCGGCACGGGCAAAATTTTCATCAAATGTTACGGCAAAAATTTTATTATAAAATAAAACAAACAGTATGATTGTACCGATTGATAATACCGCACTTAAAATAACATCACTTTTTGAAAGAGTTAGTATTGAAGAAGAACCGAAAAGGGTTGAGCAAACATCCGCGGCAATATTGCCGGACGAATGACCGCCGCCGAACTTTGCGGCAATGTTTATTATAAGATAACCTATCGCCAGCGCGCCAACCGAAATCATGGCAACGGCGGCATCGCCTTTTATTCTCGCGTTTTTACCGGGGCGCAGAATAAGAACGGCGCACAAAATGGTTATAAGCAATATTATCGGCATATCCTCGGTTATTTTAAGCACAGATGCGATCGCCATAGCGCCGAAAGCAACATGGGAAAGTCCGTCACCGATAAACGAAAATCTTTTAAGAACAAGCGTTACGCCGAAAAGCGAAGAACAAAGCGCAATAAGAACGCCTGCTATCAGCGCATACTGAACATAAAACTTTGAAAGATAGAATGTAAGAGAAGAGATAATATCGCTCATTGGTTTTCGCCTCCCTTTGAACTTTCAAAACCGATATGAGATTCTTTATATTCCTCAACGGTGCCGAAAAAGGCTGTGTGACCCACATGCAGAATATGGGTTGCATAGCAAAGCGCCGCCTTGATATCATGAGAAATCATAATAACCGTTATATTGTTTTTGCGGTTAAGCTCATTCACCGTTTCATACATCTCTTCGGTAACCTTCGGATCAAGCCCCGAAACCGGCTCATCAAGGAGCAACAGTCCGCTTGTGGCGCATAAAGCGCGCGCCAATAAAACCCTTTGCTGCTGACCGCCCGAAAGGCGACTGTAACAACGGTTTTTAAGGGGAAGAATACCGAGTTTTTCCATATTTTCGGTTGCAAGCTGCTTGTCCGCCTTGGTGTAAAACGGCTTAAATTTGCCGTTTGCCTGACAACCCGATAAAACGATTTCAAAAACCGATGCCGGAAAATCCCTTTGAATATCGGTTTGCTGCGGCAGATAGCCTATCTGGCGGCGAATAAGACCGTCGGAATAAATTATCTTGCCCGAAACGGCGGGAATAAGCCCCAATATCGTTTTCATAAGGGTTGATTTGCCCGATCCGTTTTCACCGACGATGCAAAGATAATCACCCTTACTAACCGAAAAGTTTATATCGCTTGCAACGATTCGCTTCATATAACCGACATTTAAGTTTTTACATTCTAACTGAGCCATTTTTTATTCCCCTGAGATTACCTTTTTGAAAGTGCTTATATTTTCTTCCATAATTTTAATATACTCTGCCCCGGCTTTTACATCAGCCGCCGTTATCGCCTGCATGGAATTTAGCGACAGAATTTGAGCATCGGGACTTCCCGCATCTTCTAAAACGGTTTTTGCTATTTTTTTATCCGAGCCTTCAAGAACAAGGATATATTTTGAGCAACTGTTCTTAAACTGCTCTGAAAGGAAGGAAACCGTTTTGAAGCTTACCTCTGTTTCCGCAGAACAACCGGAAAATGCGGCAAAGCATTTTAAGTTATAATCATCGGCGAAATACCTGAACGGGAAACGATCGGCAATTATGATCGGTTTTTCGGGATTTTCGCCTATCGCTTTCTCGAATTCCTCATCCATTTCGGTCAATTTTTGGGCATAAGCCTGTGCGTTCTGCTTGAAATCAAGATTTAATTTTTGAGATAAAATATCGGCGATTTTTTCGCTTAAAAACGCGGCATTTTTAAGGGATAACCAGATATGCTCATCTGCCGCTTCTTCTTCGCCCTCTTCTTTCTGCATACCGGGGAGAGCCTCCTCGATTTTAGCGCGAGAACCCAAAAGCTCCAAAAGATTTACTTCTTCAAGATTTTTATTTTCCGCCGAAGCGAGCGCATCGCTGACCCATTCATCCGATTCGCCGCCAACATATATAAACACATCGCAGGATGAAAGAGTTTTGAGATCGCCCGCAGAAGGTTTGAAGTTATGAAGATCGGTGCCGTCATCAAGCAGCTGAACAACCCGGACATCGGCATTATCGCCGACTATGTTTTTAACCCAATCGTAAACGGGAAAAATTGTTGTTACAACGGTGAATTTTTCGGCAGTTTCCGCCGAATTTCCGCATCCGCCCAACATAGCCACCAAAAAGCATAAGCATAATAACAACGAAATGATTTTTTTCATATAAAAAAACCTCCAAACAAATATAAAAATGCAAAAAGGGGCGCAAATACCCCTTGGCGAATTATATCAGTTCAGAAGTTTAACCTTTAACCTTATGGGATTATTGAAGATTTTTATTATATAATCCGTGCCGGCGTGCAAGCTTGCCGAAGCGGCAAAAAAAAGACCGCAAGCCAGACTAAGCAAAACAAAAGCAAGATCAAAAATCTGCTTTACAACACCTATAATTTGGCAAATAGGACAATCGTTTTTCACACATTCATGCGCATGGTGAACGGAAACTATAAGGGATGATGAAAGAATAAGCGCAATGAGCGCTACGCAAAAAATCAGTTTTGCGATTTTAATAAATTTTTTCATCTTTATCACCCCTGTTAAACATCCTTAATATGTAATTTATCAGAAAAACAGCGCACCTGCACCTTTTGTTACGAATGTTACGATAATTCCCGCGGCGATAACGCCCAGCGTTATCGAAGGCAGCGCCCTTTTAAGTCGCATATCGATCATTGCGGCAACAAGGGCACCCGTCCATGCTCCCGTTCCGGGAAGCGGAATTGCAACAAGCAGGAAAAGTCCCCAAAATTCATATTTACTAACGACCTGTGCCTTATCCTTTGCGCGCGCTTCAAGCTTTGATATAAAGCCATCAAACCGCGGAGCGTGTTTTCTTATAAGATAGAAAATTTTTCTTATAAAAACAATTATAAACGGCACGGGAAACAAATTGCCGATAACCGAAACGGCGATTGCCACCCACAAAGGAAGTCCGCTTGCAACGCCAAACGGAATTGCGGCTCGCAACTCGGCAACCGGAATCATCGAGATAAAAAAAGTTGTAATCAACTTTCCCGCAAATGTGTTCCAAAAAACCAATACCTATACCCCCGATTAAAGTTTCGGTAAAAATGCTTTAAGTCCTAAAATAGTTTTGATGTATTCAGCGGTTGAAAGTCCGTTTTTATACGGCAAAACAACCGTGAAAACAAATATTAACGCAATGCACAAAAGCAACAAAACAGAAAAGAAAATTATGGGGAAACCGAGCTTATTCTTTGAGGATTTTCCGGAATCATCGGTTAAATACTGATTATCTTCTTCACTCGATGTATAATCGATCTCATATGGATTTATGCGTTTATTCGCCTTAACATTTTGCGGCTCAAAAACAAATGCATCGTTTTCGTCCTCAACTATTTCATCCTCAACTATTTCGTCCTCAACAGTTTCGTCCTCTTCTGCGGTTTCTGTTTCTTCCGTTTCCTCCGATTTCTCTTCAAAATCGGCGCTTTCATCAATTAAATCTATATCCTCCTGCTCAGAAGCTGTTTCCTCAACCTCTTCGGTTTCCTCAGTTTCGGCAGGTTGTTCTTCGCCGGTCATAAGTTCCTCTGCCTGCGCATCTAACTCATCGGCATCGGTTTCCTCGCCGTCTGTTACGGGCATCATACTTATCTGCTCTAAATAAGGGTGAATAAGATTAATCGTTATATTTTTGCGAATTGATTTGTTTTCGGAAAGCAAAATAATGGTTTGCGGTCCGCTTTCCATAATAAGACCGCCGAAAATTCCGCCCGATGTTACAAGCGGCATTGAGCCCTCGATAATATCAATATCATCCTCTTCGGTTATGCCGTATTCTGCGTTATTAACGCGGGAAAAGCCTCTGCCGACTGCCTTTGCCGTAACATAAATCAATCCCTTATCGCCGAAAAGCGGGCCTGACGCGATTATAATTCTGCTGCGCGTTACGGCGCGAGAAAGAGAAAGAACATAGCTCTTGCGATCGGTTACCATATCGGTGAGCTTGCGCATACGGCATGCCCCGTCAAGATTAAACTCCATCTCAAAATCCGAAGGCATATTGTAATAAATTATATCAACCCTTAAATTCTGCATTTTTATTCTCCCTTTATCTTAAAATTCAATAAATGTATACTCAGTTCCGTTAACTGCCTCTTCAATAAGCGGCTCAATTTGAAGCTTTTCCTCCGCCTTTTCACACTGACCGGGCTTCGGCTTTGTGTGCGGATGCTTTGGCGTAAATACGGTACAGCAATCCTCATAAGGCAGAATGGAAATATCAAACGCCTCTATCTTTTTGGAAATAGCAACGATTTCTTCTTTATCCATTCCGATAAGCGGCCTTAAAACCGGCATATTGCAAACGCCGTCGGTTGCGGCGATGGCAGGCAAGGTCTGACTTGCAACCTGACCTAAGCTTTCGCCCGTTATAAGTGCCTCGGCATTATCTTTTCTTGCAATTATCTCGGATATGCGCATCATCATTCGGCGCATAATAAGCGTGAAAAAGTCTTCGGGGCAGCATTTGCCGATTTCTTCCTGAATTTTTGTAAACGGAACAATGGCAAGCTTAATAGGTCCGCTGTATTTTGCGACACAGGAAAGCAGATCCTTGACCTTTTGCTCGGCACGAATGCTTGTGTATGGCGGGGAAGCAAAATGAATGGCGTTCAGCGTAAGTCCTCTTTTTGCCATATTATATGCGGCAACCGGACTGTCAATACCACCTGAAATAAGAACGGCGGCACGACCCGCGGTGCCCGTTGGCAAACCGCCTGCGCCCTTTATCTGCCCTGCGCGGATATAGGCGAAATCATCCCTTATTTCAACCGTAACGGTCTCCTGCGGATTATGAACATCAACGCGAAGATGCGGATACGCTGAAAGCAAAGCCGCACCGACCTCGGCGCAGATCTCGGGGGATTTAAGCGGAAATTTTTTATCCGATCTTTTCGCCTCAACCTTAAAGGTTTTGATGTTTTCCATCGTTTCTTTAAGGTAGCAAGGAGCGGTTTTAAGAATTTCATCAATATTTTTTTCGCAAACGCCTGCGCGGCTGAACGCGGCAATACCGAAAATATATTTCATTCGGTCAAGCGCCTTTTCAAAATCAAAATCATCATTCTGCGGCACAACATAAACCGTGCTTTGCGCCCTTGTGATTTTAATTTCGCCAAGCGGCTTTAAGCGGCGTTTAATCGCCTTTATCATTTTATCTTCAAAAACATTGCGGTTAAGACCTTTAAGCGCTAACTCGCCGTCTTTAATAAGAATAACTTCTTTCATCAGTTTGCCTTCCTTAATTTATCCGCGGCACTTTTCAGTGCCGAAACCAATTTTTCTGCATCGTCTTTTGTGTTATATCTTGAAAAACTTATTCGCAAAGCCGAATCTATTCGCTCTCTGCAAAGTCCCATTTCGTTAAGAACAAAGCTTCCCTTGCCCTTTGCACAGGCAGAGCCCGAGGAAACATAAACGCCCTGCGCTTCAAGAAAATGAAGCAGCGTTTCCGAACGGTAACCGGGCAGAGAAATATTGAGAATATACGGCAAAGCGTCCTCGGGGGAGTTGACCGCTATCGGCAATTCCTCAGCAAGCCTTTTTTGCGTATAATCGCGAAGCTCGCGCATTTTTTCAAGTTGAGTTTTTATATCGGGCAGTTCCTCAATAGCGCCGAAAAGTCCCGAAATAAGCGGAACGCTTTCTGTTCCCGAGCGCATACCTTTTTCCTGACCGCCGCCCGTAATTATCGGTTTTATGTTAACCCCTTTTTTGATATACTGAAAACCGATGCCCTTAGGACCGTGAATTTTATGACCGCTGACCGTCAGCAAATCAACGCCGAGACGGTTAACATCAATGGGCATTTTGCCAAACGCCTGAACGCAATCGGTGTGGATAAGGCAGGGGGAATTATTAAGCTTTGCCACCGCCTTGATTTCACTTACCGGCATTATAGCGCCGGTTTCGTTGTTAACAAGCATAAGGCTTACAAGGATAGTTTTGCCGTCAATCGCTTCCGTTAACTGCTCTTTTGTAATCTTTCCCGATTTATCGGGTTTAAGATAAACCGCTTCAAAGCCTTCTTCGCAGAGTCTTTTAACCGTATTAAGCACCGCCGGATGCTCAACCGAGGATGTAACGATTTTATTGCCTTTTCGCTTGTTTGCCCTTGCCGCCGAAATTATGGCAAGGTTATCACCCTCGGTGCCGCAGGATGTGAAATAAATCTCATCCTCACGGGCGCCTATCATTTTTGCCGCCGCCTTACGCGCCGCGGTTATTCTGCGCTCGGCATTAAAGCCAAACGAGTGCAGGCTTGAAGGGTTTCCCCAATCGGTTGTTAATGCTTCATTTATGTATTTAATCGCCGTTTTGCATGGCGCGGTGGTTGAACTGTTATCAAGATACACAAAGTCTTCCAAATGCGCACTTCCTAATAAAAATAATTATACATTGTATATAATAACACATATTAACTATTAAAACAACCCCAAAAACAACTATTAAGATTTATTTGTTTGCCCCCTTGAAATAGTGGCTCTTGAATGGTATAATACAACATAGTGTATATTACACATCACAGTATTTTTTATCGGAGGTAATTTTATGAAAAAAAGATTGGCGGCAGCTTTGTTATGCCTTGTTTTCATCGCTCTTTGCGGATGCAAATCAAAGCTTGACCCCCTTACAGAAAGCAGTGAACCGGTTTCTGCTCCGGCAGAGCCCGTGAATAAAAACGCAGTAAATCCCTTTACCGGAATTCAAGATCTTGACCCCTCTCTTTTAAGCCGCCGTCCCGTTGCGGTTATGGTAAATAATATGAGCATTGCTCAGCAGGTTCAAACCGGTGTCGGCAAGGCGGACATTGTTTATGAAACCGAGGTTGAAGGCGGAATAACAAGACTTATGGCTGTTTTCAAGGACATAAATAAGGTCGGTCAGATAGGTCCGATCCGTTCCGCACGTTATCCTTATGTTGACTTGGCGCTCGGTCACGATGCTATGTATATCCATTGCGGTCAAGACCCGACCTACTGCGCGCCTCACCTTAAAGATATTGATGATATTTCGGTTGAAACAAACGTTTACGCAAAGCGAATTTCAAACGGTCTTGCGAAAGAGCATACCCTTTATTCATTCGGCGAAACGCTTTATAACGGCTGCAACGAAAAGTTTTCAAGAACAACAACCGATAAAACCAAAACCTGGCAGACCTTTGCAGCCGAGGATGAAGAGGTTGTTTTTGCAGGCGAGACTCAAATCGCAAATACAATAACCGTTCCTTTCAATTATTCCGCAGGGTTTGATTATGACGCGAACACTAAAATGTATGTAAGACGCACCGGCGGTTCAACCCGCACCGACTATGTTACCGGCGAAACCCTGCAGTTCAAGAACATTTTTGTACTTAACACATCTATCGTGAATTATCCGGACGGTTATCACCGCCAGGTTTATCTTGACGGAGGAACAGGATACTATGCCGTTAACGGCACATATACGCCTATCCGCTGGAGCAAGGGTGCTTCCACCAACGAAATTAAATTCACAGATGAAGCCGGCAACCCGCTTAAAATCAACACCGGCACTTCTTGGGTATATCTTGTTAACGAATCCACCACCCACGCAACATTCCAGTAAACAAAAGCAATAATTTATCGGGACGGTCAATGATCGCCCCGATTTTTTATGTTCGGTATGCCTTCGGCAATTTTGCAAAAGATTACAAATTGCGCGTTTATATTGCGACATTATATTCGCGCGCACCGTTTTATAATCCATATTGAAACGAAAAAGGCGGTGTTTTTTATGAAGGAAAAAGTGCTTAAAAGCGCGATCTTTGAAAACGAAAAAAACAGGGAAATCGGACATGCCGTTATGGCTCATACCCTATACGGAATTTTGGGATTTTTAACGGCAAAAACAATTGTTTTCGGCAATTCTCTGCCGTTTGGAACGGCATTTGTTTGCGCCGTTTCGCCCGATTATGTGCCTGCCGCGGCGGTTGGCGGAGTTATCGGATATTTCTTCCCGGCAACCGGCTCCGGCGCTTTTCGGTACATCGCATCGCTTATCGCGGCAGCGGCTATTAAAATGCTTGTTTCGGTTTATAAAAGATTAAACGATAACCCTCTGTTTTCTGCCATTCTGGCATTTTTAACGCTTATGTGCACCATAACCGTTGCCCCCGCAGATCACAGCGTGCCGCTTCTCATCTGCGAGGGATTGACAAGCGCACTCGGCGGATATGTTTTTTCGGTTGCGGCGCATACAAACCCCGGCGAAAAGGGCGGCCTTTTGCCTTTTGAGCTTGCAAGCATTGCCATAACATGCGCCATCGCGACAATGGGTCTTTTGCCGACGGCGATCGGCGGTGTTCGCCCTGCGGGAATCGTTGCCGCCGCCGTAATTCTTATCGCCTCGGAATACGGCGGACTTCTTCCGGCAACGGTTTTCGGCGCGGCATTTTCGCTTTCAACAATGCTTGGGGGAAACGCGCGAGTGTACGGCGTTTATGCGTTTTTGGGAGTGATCGCCGGTGTTCTTTCGGACAAGCACCGAATCATAACCGCCCTCGGAACACTTTTTTGCACCCTGCTTTCTTTTGTTTTGATTGCGCCGAACAGTATCGCTCCGCTTTTTGCCGAATGTATCTCCGGAACAATAATTTTTCTTATCGCGCCGAAAGGGTTTTTGCGCTTTATCGGGTCCCAGCTGTCGCTTATTCCCGAAAGCGATGTCGGCAAAGACGCAGCAAAGGAAATAAAAATGCGGATAAACAATGCTTCACTTGCTTTGCTTGATGTTTCAAAAACCGCAGAAAGGGTAAGCGCCCGACTAAACACGCTCAACCGCCCGGATTATCGAGTTATGCTTTCAAAAATCGAGGCAAAGGTGTGCGGTGAATGTTCGCTTAGGGTGCATTGTTGGGAAAGCAAAAGAGAGGATACCAAAGCCGCCGTTAAGCATTACATAAATCATATTGACCTTCCGCCCGAAAGGGCAGAGGCGTTTCCCGCCGAATTTTCCGCAAGATGTTTGCACAGCGTGAGCTTCGGAAATGCCGTTCGCACGGAATTTGCGAATTTTAAGGAGCTTTGCGCGGCTGAGCGCCGTGCCGCCGCTATGCAGCAGGTGATAGGCGGGCAATATCGTTGCACCGCGGAAATTCTTAAAAGTGCCGCCGGCGATATAGACCGATTTGAAAAATATGACCGAAAAACCGCCCTTAAAGCCGCTTCGGCACTTAAAAGTCTTGGTATAAAACCGCTTTCCGCCGTTTGCCGAACCGACCGTTTCGGCAGAATAAAACTTTCGATGGACGCTGTGCCGACCGGCGGCGCCGTTATAAATAAAATGCAGGTTTTAAGGGCAGTTTCCGCCGCTTGTGAGCGACGAATGGATGTGCCGCAGATAACAAAGGGCGAAAGCGCCGTTAATATAAGCATTTGCGAACTGCCGCTTTATAAGGCGGAAATCGGAATATGCTCTCTGCCTGCAAAGGAAAACGATCCCTGCGGCGATACCTTCCGTTATGCGCTTGTAACGCCGGGGCGGCTTATATGCGTTTTATCCGACGGAATGGGCACGGGCGGACGGGCGGCGGTTGACTCAGCGTTTGCCGCAAGCTGTATGTTAAGGCTGATGGAAAGCGGTTTTGAGCCGCCGACGGCGCTGAAAATAATCAACACCGCTTTTTCCTGCAAATCAAGTGACGAAACAACCGCAACGCTTGATGTTTTGGTGCTTGATTTATTCACCGGTTTTTGCGATGTTTACAAGGCAGGTGCCGCGCCAACGGTAGTCATAAAAAACGGCAGAACGGGCAAGGCGGAATGTTCGTCCCTGCCGATAGGCATTCTTGATGAAGTCCGCTTTGATAAGGCCGCCATAAAGCTTAAAGAAAACGATCGCCTGCTGATGTTAAGTGACGGCGCCGTTTGTGACGGAACGGAGTGGATACGAAAGGATCTCGAATGCAAAACATTTGAAAGTTCAAACGAGGTAAGCGAGCATATCGCCATGTCTGCTTCCAGACGGTCGGGCAGAAAAAAAGATGATATTTCGGTTTTATGCGTAACTCTTAAAACGGTAAAATAATGTAACTATTGACAAAAAATCGCTTTTATGTTAGTATTGTATGTGTAAAATACTAGAAAGTGACGGTATGTTTTATGAAAAAAATATTTACTTTTGTTTTAGTGCTTTCTCTTATCTTTGCGCTCGCTGCGTGCAAAGGTTCTGATAATAAAGACACCTCATCAGAAATCGTTTCTTCCGCCAGCGAGGAATTTGAGGTTATTGAAGAAGGCGGCGGCGGAAACGATGTTTCCGAAGTCGGTGATTCTTCGACTGAATCTTCAAGTCCTTCCGAAGAAACAACTTCTCATGATCTTGATGATAACGGCAGTTCTTCCCAGACTGCTGACACTCAATCTGCAACTACGGTTTCTGATGTTGCCGATTTAGGTGTTTAATCAAAGCAAAAACATATCCGCTGTGATGACTTTGCGGTTTTCACAGCGGATTTTTTTATTCGGTTTTTTCTTCCAATATTTTTGAAATGAGCGAGCAGAGCTTTATGTCGGTCTCCCCGGCAGTGCTCTGCTTTTCGTTTTTAATAAGCAAAACACACCCCGCAACATCCCCCTGCGTTACAATGGGTGAAGCCGCCGCGATGCTAAGCTCCGAGCCCTTGAACGCCATCGCCTGACTTTGCGGATTAGAAAATGTTCGGCGCTCCTCCATAATATTTTGCAATTCTTTTGTTATCTGCGCATCCTTTATGTCGTTTTTAAGTTTTCCCGAGCAGGTGATGCACCGTTCTCGGTCGCAAATCGCAACATAAAGCGCCGTGTGGCTTGCAAGCGCCTTAACGCATTCCTCCGCCGCTTCAATCCTCTCGCCTATCGGCGAATATTTTTTGAAAATGACCTCCCCGCCGCCATCGGTGTAAATTTCAAGCGGGTCGCCCTCGCGGATGCGCATTGTGCGGCGTATCTCCTTTGGTATCACAACCCGCCCCAAATCATCTATTCTTCGAACTATTCCCGTTGCTCTCATATATAAAAATCTCCTTACTTTACAATTTTGTACTGTTAGTATCTGTAAAACGAGGAGATTTATACTTTTATTTAATTATAATTTACCATGCTGTTGGAACGCCGTTTACATAACGCCAACAATCACTTTGCTGCACTTCGCTATAATACAAAAGTTTACCTTTAAATTCGGAAGACCAATCGTATCTAATCACATCATAAGAATCTTTAGGAGGAATTTTTTTAATTGCATCAAAGTCTTCTTTTGTTCCCGCATAGTAAACATTAAAGTTGCAAGAATGAAAAACCATCGCTCCTAATTCGGTAATATTTTTTCCAAGGACAAAGCCTTCATAATTTGTCCAATGTTCAAAAGCACAATATCCGATTTTTGAAACACTATTAGGAATTGTGATTTTTTTACACGCTTTACAATCAATAAATGCAAATGCAGCAATACTAGTAATGCCCTCTTCTATAACAATTTCCTTTACCCAAGGCGAATAGGTATGCCAAGGAATTAAAACATTAGCAGGTTGGTACCAAATATCGTCATAATATTCCTGCATTTCCCCTGTGCCACTAAAGACAAGGGTAGCATCTTCAAGATACTTCCATATAATATTTTCTCCACATTTTCCCTCATATATAACTTTAGCGTTTACTTTAACAACACACTCCGCTTTTGTACCATTTGGAGTGGTTGCTATAATCGTGCATTCGCCTTTGTTTTTTCCTAACACCTCTCCGTCAAAATATTTTGCAATATCTTCATCAGAGGAAGAAAAAACAACTTTATTAACATCGATGTTTGTTTCGATTTTTAACGGAGCAGTAGAACCAACCGTTAAATCAATAGAATTAGTTGAAAAAGAAATCTTTTCCTCCGTTTGAGTGCTACTATCTACATCATTTGAGGTTTTATTTTTGCTACAAGCAGTTAAGCACAATACAAAACAAATCGATAAAATTATTGCTAAGGCCTTTTTCATTTTGTTTTCCCCAATCATAATGGATATATGATTGTATTATACAACAAATAGCAAATTATTGCAATATCTATTTATATCTCTCCACCACACTATGTATCGCTATACAAAACTTGTCGAAAGGTGTCAATGAATAATTCTTGACATTTTAGGGAATAACTATTACAATAAATTTATAAAATGTTCCCTAAAAGGAGTTTTATTATGAACAATTATCCCGAAATACAAGAATTATTAGAGCAACGTGCCGATTTGAATGCCCGACTCAAATTATTGGC
The DNA here is from genome assembly GCA_045642495.1 of Acutalibacteraceae bacterium. Classification (GTDB taxonomy): domain Bacteria; phylum Bacillota; class Clostridia; order Oscillospirales; family Acutalibacteraceae; genus UBA737. The sequence continues at coordinate 881 of JAZUJA010000087.1, read as the reverse complement.
TTATGACGGCACACCCGAAATAAAGGAAAACAAAAGCGGTAAATATCTATATGTCCGCAAGCGTGTTGGTAGCCGTGTAACATCAACCTATGTTGGTGTGTATTCCGATACCCTTTATCAATTATTGCTTCGCAATAATGCTGAAGCAAAAGACTTAAGAAAGCAAATTCGCAAAGTTGAAAAAGCGCTTGCCAAAAAAGGATTTACGGAAAACGAATTATCTCTGGACGTTCTTTTAAACCTTGATTTTGCTCGAATGAATATGAAACTCTCCATTTACGAGCAGGCTGTTTTAGAGGGGGTTGCAACCTCTTTCCCACAAACCGAGGATATTATTGAAAACGGAAAGGTCAACGGTGTAACCGCCAGCGATGTCCAAAAAATATTAAATCTTAAACATGCATGGGAATTTATTTTAGACAAGGATGTTTTGCAGGTAAAAAGTGATTATTCTATCCTTTGCCATATTGCAAAGCTTGTGAACGAAGGTTTTTTTGCAAGCGGCGGTAGAATTCGCGGTGTGCCTGTAACCATTGGCGGCACTTCTTATATTCCGCCTTTGCCAATAGAAACCGTTGTTATAGAAAACATTTTAGATATTATCGGTAAAGACGATGAGCCGATAAATATTGCCATAGAACTATGCCTTTACTGTATGAAAACACAGATTTTCAATGACGGAAATAAGCGTGCATCTGTGATTTTTGCAAATCACTATTTAATTTCAAAGGCGGGCGGTCTTTTAGTTATTCCCGAAAACCACGTGTCCGAATTCAAGAAGCTTTTAATCGGTTATTACGAGAACAAAGACAACGGAGAAATCAAGGCGTTCTTAAAACAAAACTGTCATAGAAATTTTAGATAGTATAAATCGGAGTGAA
>JAZUJA010000086.1:0-3897 GCA_045642495.1 Acutalibacteraceae bacterium | reverse complement strand
TGCAAAATTTTGAAATGTAATTTCAAATAATGAAATCAAAATTCAAAAAATTAAAATATATTATGCGGATAAAACTTGACATTATAATATGTATAGTATAAAATATATACAAAATTAGACCTTAGGAGGTTTTTTTATGTATAAAAAGTATGATACCAGCAAATCAAAAGCCCTTCACGCCGAATGTAGTAAATATCTTGTTGACGGCGTTGGAACTGCCTTTCAAATTCCGCATTATGCAGATTATCCTGTTTGCATAACTCACGGTAAAGGCGCTCATTGCTATGATGTGGATGGTAATGATTATATCGATTATATTTTAGGCTTTGGTCCGCTTATTCTCGGTCACAGCCCGGAAGCTGTTAATGCTGCTGTTGCTGACCAGCTTACAAGAGGAAGTCTTTTCTCTGCACCTAACGAAGATGTAGTTGAACTCGGTAAAACTCTTTGCGAGATCATTCCCTGCGCAGAAGCAGTTTCTTTCCAGAGCTCCGGTTCAGAAGCTGTTATGTATGCTTGGCGTCTTGCTCGTGCTTTCACCGGAAAGAACAAGATTGTTAAAATCGAGGGTCATTATCACGGTTGGACCGATGAAGCAAAAATCAGTATTGAAGCTGATACACTTGAAGAACTCGGTGATCGCGCAAACCCCAACAAGATTATTCATACAAAGGGTCAGCGTCCGACTTCTGCAGACGATATGTATCTTGCTCCTTGGAACGATCTTGATTATATTGAAAACCTTTTAAGTACACATGATGATATTGCCGTTGTTTGTATGGAACCCGTTATGTTCGATTCCGGCCCGATTCTCCCCAAAAAGGGTTATCTTGAAGGTCTTCGTGAAATAACTAAGAAGCATAATGTTCTTCTTATGTTTGATGAGGTTATTACCGGTTTCCATGTAGCACTTGGCGGTGCCCAGGAAAAATACGGTGTTGTTCCTGATTTGGCTACTTTCGGTAAGGCTATAACTGCCGGTTATGCTTTTGCCGCTATTGCAGGCCGTTCTGATGTTATGCATGCTTGCCATCCGGCAGGAACATTCAGCTGCTGGCCCATCGGTACTGTTGCTGCACTCGCAACTATCAAAGAACTCAGAAAGCCCGGCGTTTATGAGCGCTTTGATGAAGTTGGCGAAATGCTTTGCGAAGGCTTCCAGAAACTTGGCAAGAAATATGATCTTAAAGTTTTTACCCGTCACGTTGGTGCTGTTTTTGTACTTTATTTCGGATTTACCGAGGATGTTGACGATCTTCGTGATTGGATTGCTCATGCTGATGTTGATTTCTATCAGAAGTTCGTTCAGGGTATGGAAGAATACGGTGTTCGTATGACAAGTAAGAGAGGCCGTATTTATCTTTCAACTGCTCACACAAATGAAGATATTGAAAAGACACTTGATATAGCAGATCAGGTTCTCGGCGAAATCGTTTCCGGCAAGCGTTAATTGTTTGCTTAATTTAATTTGGAGGTGCCCTAATGGCTTACGAAATTATATATAACCAAAGGACACATTTGGGCGAAGGAATTTATTGGGATGATGCAACAAAGGCATATTACTTTGTTGACATTATGAGAAAGGAATTTCATCGCTTAAAAGACGGTGAAGATACCCTTCTTCACACTTTTGATGATTTTGTTGGATTTACCGTTCCCACCACAAACGGAAAGTTTATGGTGGGCTGCGGAAAAGATCTTTTGCTTTTTGATCCCGAAACAAACGAAATTGTTAAAAAGTTTTCGGTTGATGAAGAATTTTCCGATAACAGATTTAATGACGGTAAAGCAACTCCCGATGGCAGAATTATTGCCGGAACAATGAATAATGCGCTTAATGAAGACGATTTTGCGCCTAATTCCGATACCGGCGGACTTTTCAGCATCACAAAGGATGAAACACCAATTCGCTTAATGAGCGGTAAAAAGGTTCCTAACGGTCTTGCTTTTTCAAAAGATAATAAAACAATGTTCCACACAGATACTTTTTCTCAAACTATCAAGGCTTATGCTTATGATGAGAAAACAGGGAAAATAGAATTTCTGCGTGATGTTGTTAAAATTCCCGAAGAACTCGGCTCGCCGGACGGTATGACCATTTCTGATGATGATACTATTTTTGCGGCATTATGGGGTGGCGGTGCAGTTGCGGTTATTGATACCGTTAAGGGTGAGATCATTGATCTTATTAAACTGCCTGTTCTTCATGTAACATGCTGTGCTTTCGGCGGAGAAAATCTTGATGAATTTGTTGTTACAACATCCGCAATTGAATCCCCGGAGGATAAATATCCCGATGCAGGAAAGATATTCAAGTTAAATGTCGGCAAAAAGGGAAAACCAGTTGATAGATTTAATATATAAGAGGTGACGAAATGCTTAATTTACAAGAAGAATGGACCGGTAAAGTTGTAATTGTTACCGGTGGCTCAATCGGTATTGGCAAAGGATGCGCAGAAGTTTTTACAGAGGTTGGTGCAAATGTTGTCATTTGTGGCAGAAATGTTGAAAACGGAGAAAAAGCTGCTAAAGAAATAACCGCCAGAGGATATGGCGAATGCGTTTATCATCATTGTGATGTAAGTAAAGAACAGCAAATTAAAGAACTCGTTGAATTTACTGTTAATAAGTACGGAAGACTTGATACTATTATCAATAATGCGGGTTACTATCCGCCTGAAAAACCGATCGATGAAGTAACTGAGGCAGATGTTGATGCCATTTTCAAAACGAATTTTTACGGCGTATTTTTCGGTTGTAAATATGCTCTTCCGCATATAAGAAAGGTTAAGGGTTCTATCGTAAACGTAAGCAGTGTTGAATCAATAACCGGTATGGAATCCGCTTTTGCTTATACTGCAACCAAGGGCGCTATTGATACATTCACTAAGTCGCTTTCTATTGATGAAGCCAAAAACGGCGTTCGCGTAAACTCACTTCGTCCCGGAAATATTTTAACCGAAATGTACCATTCAAATCTTCTTCGCGAACCAAATCCGCAGGAATATGAAGAATATCAGAAAAAGGTACAGTGGTGGGGCAGAGGCGGCGAGCCGCGTGAAATCGGCACAGTTGCTTTGTTCCTCGCAAGTAATCAGATGGCAGGTTTTGTTACCGGTACAACTCTTTTGGCAACCGGCGGATATGAAATCGGCGAAGCACCCAAAACATTTCGTATGGAGTGGAATAAATAATGCTCAGTTGTTTACCCGTTTCCATCTTTGGCGATATTTGCAGCGGTAAAATGACCGTTGCTGATTGGTCGATGGCTGCAAAAGAAATGGGACTTGATGCCTTTGATATAACCATTTCTTTTCTTCGTGACCGTACTCCGGCAGGGCTTAAAGCTATGCGTGAACAAATTGCTTCAAGCGGCCTTCCGTGCATGAGTATGAGTATTTATTCCGATCTTACTGATATGGCACCTAACGCCTTTGAAAAAGAAATGATAAGGGCGCAAAGTGATATTGCTTGTGCCGTTGATATGGGCGTTAATATCGTTCGCATAACTGCCGGACAGTTTCATCCGGAGTATGATGTTAAAGCTCAGTTCCTGCAATCTATGAATGGAATAAAAGAGGCAAAAAAAATTGCCGATAAATTCGGCGTTGCTCTCACTTGGGAAAATCATTCTAAACCCGGTGCTTGGGAACATCCTGATTTTAATTATAACCCTGAGCGTGTTGATATGATGTTTGATGCGCTTAAAGGCAGCGGCGTTGGTATGAATTATGATGTCGCCAATGCTTATTTAATTGGTCGCGGAACAGAGTTTTTAGAAAATTGCTTTGATGAAATCAAATCGGTTCATCTAAACGATGTTGCAACCGTTGATCCTATTAAATTTGCAGGTGTTTTCAGCGGTGTTGTTCCGATTGAGGATAATCTTAAGGTTTT
>JAZUJA010000085.1:0-5261 GCA_045642495.1 Acutalibacteraceae bacterium | reverse complement strand
TTCTTCTTCGCACAGAAATATCACAGCTCAATGAAGTACGTAGGTGCTATCCGTAAGGAGCTCGGCTTCAGAACGGTGTTTAACGTTCTCGGACCGCTTACCAATCCGGGTTCTCCCAAAATGCAGCTTCTCGGCGTTTACGACGAATACCTTGCAGAACCTCTTGCACAGGTTCTCATAAACCTCGGTGTTCGCCGCGGAATGGTCGTTTACGGCCAGGATAAGCTTGACGAAATTTCCATGAGTGCACCTACAACCGTATGCGAATTTAAGGACGGCTGGTTCAAGTCTTATACAATAAAGCCGGAGGATTTCGGTATGACTCGCTGCACCAAGGCGGATCTCGAAGGAGGCACACCCGAAGAAAATGCGGAGATCACCCGTGCGATATTAAACGGTGAAAAAGGCCCTAAGCGCGATGCGGTTCTTCTCAATGCAGGTGCATCCCTCTATATCGGCGGAAAGGCTGAAACCTTTGCAGAGGGTGTTGTGCTTGCCGCAAAGATAATCGACTCGGGTGAAGCTATGCGTACACTTGAAAAGTTTATCGAGATCAGTAACAGACCGGAGGGGGCTTAATGACGATACTTAATCAGCTTGCCGAATATGCGGCAGAGCGTGTTAATGCAGCTATGAGTCGTATCGACCTCGACAAAATCCGCGATGCGGCAATTTCCGTTCCGAAAGGCAATTTTGAATTTGAAAAGGCTCTCAAAAAAGAAGATATAGCGTTTATCTGTGAATGCAAAAAAGCTTCTCCGTCCAAGGGACTGATCGCGCCCGATTTCCCCTATCTTTCAATCGCAAAAGATTATGAAACGGCAGGTGCGGATTGTATCTCAGTTCTTACAGAGCCGAAATGGTTTTTTGGTGATGACAAGTATCTTGAAGAAATCACCGATGCAGTAAAAATCCCCTGCCTTCGTAAGGATTTTACCGTTCACGAATATATGATTTACGAAGCAAAACTTCTCGGTGCTTCCGCCGTTTTGCTGATTTGCTCGATTTTGTCGGAGGCACAGATAAATGAATATATAAAAATCTGCGATACACTCGGCATTTCCGCTCTCGTTGAGGCACACGACGCAAATGAAGTTGATGTTGCTCTCGGTGCCGGCGCCCGTATTATCGGAGTTAATAACAGAAATCTTAAAGATTTCACGGTGGATACGGAAAACTCGAGAAAACTGCGTGACAGAATACCGTCAAATATTCTCTTCGTTTCCGAAAGCGGTGTAAAAACCGCAGAGGACGTTGCGGCACTTCGAAAAATAGGAGCCGATGCGATACTCGTCGGAGAGACGCTTATGAGATCACCCGATAAAAAGGCAAAGCTTTCGGAACTTAGGGGATATGTAAAATGAAGATAAAATTATGCGGACTCAGCCGCGAGTCTGATATTCAGATAGCAAACGAGCTTTCTCCCGACTACATCGGTTTTGTTTTCTGGGAGAAAAGCAAACGATATGTGACTCCCGATACCGCTCTTGAATTGCGCCGTGCTCTTTCTTCCGATATACTTGCCGTCGGAGTTTTCGTAAACGAAACTCCCGATAATGTTGCAAGTCTGTTATCATCCGGTGTTATTGATATAGCACAGCTTCACGGCTCGGAGGATGAAGAATATATCAGTTCTTTGCGAATGCTGAACCAGAAACCCATAATTAAAGCTTTTCGGATTGAAAGCGAGGATGATATAATCAAAGCAGAAAAATCAAGTGCGGATTACATTCTGCTTGATTCGGGAATGGGCACGGGAAATGTATTTGACTGGAATTTGCTGCAAAATATAAAAAGGCCCTTCTTTTTGGCAGGAGGGCTTTCATCGGATAATGTAAAAAACGCGATAAAAACGATTCATCCTTATGCCCTTGATGTCAGCTCAGGAATTGAAACAGACGGATATAAGGACGAAAATAAGATGCGTGCATTTGTACACGCAGTCAGAGGAAAGGAAGACTAAATATGACAAATCCAAACGGACGTTTTGGAATACACGGCGGACAGTACATTCCGGAAACACTGATGAATGCTGTCATCGAGCTTGAAGAAGCGTATAATCACTATAAAAACGATCCCGAGTTTAACCGTGCGCTTGAAGAACTCTTCAACGAATATGCAGGCAGGCCCTCGCGTCTGTATTACGCCGAAAAAATGACGAAAGACCTGGGCGGTGCAAAGATTTATCTCAAAAGAGAGGATCTTAATCATACGGGTGCTCATAAAATAAATAATGTTTTGGGACAGGCTCTGCTTGCAAAAAAGATGGGCAAAACCCGATTGATAGCCGAAACGGGTGCAGGTCAGCATGGAGTTGCCACGGCAACTGCGGCAGCACTTATGGGTATGGAATGCGTTGTATTTATGGGCGAGGAAGACACAGTCCGTCAGGCACTTAATGTTTACCGTATGCGCCTGCTCGGAGCAGAGGTTATCCCCGTTAAGAGCGGCACGGCAACGCTTAAGGATGCTGTATCCGAAGCAATGCGCGAATGGACATCACGAATTAACGATACACATTACTGCCTCGGCTCAGTTATGGGACCGCATCCGTTCCCGACGATTGTCAGGGATTTTCAGGCGGTTATTTCAAAAGAAACAAAGGCACAGATCCTTGAAAAAGAAGGCAGACTTCCTGACGCAGTTATAGCTTGCGTCGGCGGTGGCTCGAATGCCATCGGCAGCTTTTATCATTTCATAGAAGATAAAGAGGTAGCACTTATCGGCTGTGAGGCGGCAGGACGGGGAATTGATACCTTTGAAACTGCGGCAACAATAAATACGGGCTCAATAGGTATTTTCCACGGTATGAAATCATATTTCTGCCAGGATAAATACGGACAGATCGCCCCTGTTTATTCCATCTCCGCAGGTCTGGACTATCCCGGAGTCGGACCGGAACACGCAAATCTTCACGATACAGGCAGAGCAAAATATGTTCCCGTAACGGATGATGAAGCGGTAAACGCTTTTGAGTATCTTGCAAAAACGGAGGGTATTATTCCCGCAATAGAATCAGCGCACGCCGTAGCCTATGCCATGAAGCTTGCGCCTACGATGACACCAGATAAAATTATAGTAATTACAATCTCGGGACGCGGAGATAAAGACTGCGCCGCAATTGCCCGTTACAGAGGGGAGGATATCCATGAGTAATATTAAAAAAGCTTTTGAAAACGGTAAAGCGTTTATAGCTTTCGTAACCTGTGGTGACCCCGATCTTGAGACCACAAAAAACGTGGTGATTGAAGCCGAAAAGAACGGAGCGGACCTTATTGAACTTGGTATCCCGTTTTCAGATCCTACGGCGGAAGGTCCTGTTATCCAGGGTGCAAATATACGCGCACTGAACGGCGGAGTTACTACGGATAAAATTTTCGATTTTGTAAAAGATGTTCGTCTTTCGGTTTCCGTTCCCATGGTGTTTATGACCTATGCAAATGTGGTGTTTTCCTACGGAGCCGAAAAGTTTATTTCCACCTGTTCCGACATCGGCATTGACGGATTGATTCTTCCCGATTTGCCTTTTGAGGAAAGAGAGGAATTTCTGCCTATATGCAATAAATACGGCGTGGACCTTATTTCACTCATCGCACCCACCTCGGAAAACAGAATCGCCATGATTACAAAAGAAGCGGAAGGCTTTATCTATATCGTGTCGAGCCTCGGTGTAACGGGTACACGTACAAAAATCGAAACCGACGTTGCCTCAATCGTAAACGTTGTCAGAGAAAATACGGATATCCCCTGCGCAATAGGATTCGGTATTTCAACGCCCGAGCAGGCAAAGAAAATGGCAAGCGTTTCTGATGGTGCCATAGTCGGCTCGGCAATAGTAAAAATCATCGAAAAATACGGCAAAAACTCTCCTCAATATGTCGGCGAATACGTAAAATCCATGAAAGACGCCCTGCTGAATTGAGTTCAACTTTGTAGACAGTCTTATTAGACATTTACAAGTTGAACACTCTTTTTTGCACATAAATAAAGGATTTTCGCAATTTGCTCTATTGGACATGATTTTTGCAAAATCCTCAAAACGAAAAGTGATAATTGTAAAAGGAACGACTTTCGAACCGTGGTTATTAGACACCACGGTTCCTCTTTTTGTAAGTAATAAAACACTTCGGATTTGGTGGGCGTTTTGTAACCGGATACATTCTTATCGCAAACCCTTGTACAAATCAAGATTCGTCTTTCCTTTTATTCACTGGTATCAGACCGTTTGTGTTCATACAAACTCGTTGATTTTTTGAATAATTTGTGATATTATTATATGAATATGTGCGGAAATACGAGGATTCCCGAACAAACCGATTCCGCACGAAATAAATATCAATCACTTCCTTATTTTTCAAAAAGTCTAACCGCTTTTTGATTTTCATCGGATAAACAATAAATGGATTATATAAAAGGAGAATACTGAAAATGAAAAAGAAACTTTTGAGTGCCTTTTTGGTGTTTGCAATAATTCTCACATTCATTCCCGCAATGACAATGGAGGCAAATGCTGCTGTATCAAGCTCCGTTGTATCCGGAGAAAAAATGCAATACATTTCGGCTATCAGCACGTCAGGCGGTACCACAAGACTGTCGGTTGACAATCTGCGCGGTAATTTGAACCGTAAGTCAAGTAAAGCAGCTGATTATTGGCTGTATGCCGACTTTACGAGTAATGCGGATGAGGCGATTACGGGAATCTGGATAAAGCGCAGCGGCAGTCTTACAGCGGTGGACGGCTATGCGGTAACAAGAGCATCCGTTAATGTTAACTCAGAAGGCAGAGCCTGTTACATATATTATACAAAGGATAAAAATGCCGGCGCACCGATCGCAAGTGTGGGTGTGTGGCAAAGTGAAGACGACTACTTTGAATATGTAACAAACATCGAAACGGAAATGCAGGAATACTACAACACAAGTTTTAACAATCAGTATTCCAATTACGGATACACCATTGTTGGCGGAGACGATACCGATTTGAACGCCGATGCAGGCAGCAAGACCGCATACGTCTATCTTTACTACAAGCGTGCGCCATACGTAAAGACGCAAAATGCAAGCTTTTGCAATGACGGACAGCCGCACAACGGAAAAGTTACCGTATCGGACGGAGCAGTTGTAACCTATGGAACAGGTGTTTCGGCAACCGGCACGCATACACAGACTTTCAAAGTGACAAAAGACGGTATGCTTCCGATATCCGGCACGACACAGGTCGTGATCACCGATCATGATTATTCCGTCTCTCTGAACAACAA
>JAZUJA010000084.1:0-20426 GCA_045642495.1 Acutalibacteraceae bacterium | reverse complement strand
GGGCGGTTTTTTTAATGAATAACGAATAATGAATAATGAATAATTTCGGTGTGCCTTCGGCACGATATAAAACGGGCGTGCATTGCGCGCCCGTTTTATTAAACAAACACAAACTGAACGAGCAGCATATAAAACACAGTTCCCGCGCCAACGCTTAAAAGTGTATTTTTTTTCCAAATATGAAGTCCGCAAACAAGCGCAACCGCCAAAAGCTCCGGTATTCCGTGAGAGCCGGAAAAAATGCTGACATCTTTAAGGCAATAAACAACAAGCATACCGATTATCGCATAGGGTAAAACATTGCCAAGATACGTAACGGTTTTGGGCGTTTCCTTTCCGTTTGAAAAAATAAGAAAAGGCGTTACCCGCAACGCTAGGGTTATTCCCGCCATTATGGCGATGGAAATTATTATGTATTTATCACTCATCATTTTTTACCACCTTGTGCTTTGCAATCATCAAAACCGCAAGAATTGCCGCCATTGCGGGGATTAAAAACTTATCCGCGCCGAAAATAATGAGGAAAATAAGGGATATCGCCATTCCCGAAAGCGCTGGAAAATGCTTCTTGTTGTTCATCCATTGCTCTGTAAATATCGTAACAAAAAGCGCGGTAAGCACAAAGTCCAACCCCTTTGTGTTGAATTTCACCACAGTGCCTGTTAATGCGCCCAAAAGTCCGCCCGAGATCCAATAAATATGATCCAATAAGGTTACAAAAAAATAGTAAAGCGGTTTCTTATTTTCAGGCATATCTTCGTTTTCGCTTACGATAAGGGAATATGTTTCATCCGTAAGCGCAAACATAAGATACAGCTTTTTAAGTCCTGTATTTTTATATTTATCTATAAGTGAAATTCCGTAAAAAAGATGCCTTGCATTAACCATAAGCGTTGTAATCGCAATCGTGAAATAGGATGCACCGCCTGCAATAAGGCCAACCCCTGCATACTGCATAGAGCCTGAGTACATAGTAAGACTCATAACCAAAGCCCATATAAGAGAAAGCCCTTTGGCCTTCAAAATCATTCCGAAACCAAAGCCCAACATAAGATATCCCGTTAAAACGGGAATAGTATTCTTAAAGGCCCTTAAAAATATTTTTTTATTGCTCATTTTTTAACTCCGCGCATAAATTGAAATGAATAAATATTCATTTTCCTGCAGGATTATAACATAAACCATCATATAAATCAAGTGAATATAGCTATTTTATCATCTTTATTTTATCGAAAAAATGGAATTTTTTTCATTCTTGACAGATATTCGGAAATTTGCTATAATCTTAAAGAACAAATGTTCTGTGAAAAAGGGGCGAAAAAATGGCGGAAAACAGGTATTATCTTTGTATTGATATGAAATCTTTTTACGCTTCGGTGGAGTGCGCCCAAAGGAATTTGAATCCTTTTGAAACAAATCTTGTTGTTGCCGATACAAGCCGCGGATACAATGCGCTTTGCCTTGCAATAACCCCTAAAATGAAGTCGCTCGGCGTTAAAAACAGATGCCGTCTTTCGGATATACCAAAGGATATGGAATATATCGCGGCGCCGCCGAGAATGCGATTTTATATAGAGTATGCCGCGGATATTTATGAAATTTATCTCAAATATTTTTCGCCGCAGGATATTCATATTTATTCAATCGATGAATCGTTTATCGATGTTACTAATTATCTTTTGATGCATAAAACCGATGCGGTAGGGCTTGCAAAAGTTCTTATGAACGATATCGCAAACACGCTTCACATTCCTTCAACTGCAGGGGTTGGCACCAATCTTTATCTTGCAAAAATTGCGCTTGATATAACGGCAAAGCATTCTGCCGATCATATAGGTTATCTCGATGAAGAATTATATAAAAAAACTTTGTGGGATCATAAACCGATAACAGATTTTTGGCATATCGCTTCGGGAATATCGGCAAGGCTCGCAAGCCGAGGAATATTCACCATGCGTGATATCGCCATGGCTGATGAAAAGGTTCTTTATAAACTGCTCGGCAAGGACGCAGAGCTTCTGATTGACCACGCTTTCGGTAGAGAACCCTGCCTTATTTCCGATATAAAAAATTACCGTTCATCTGAAAAATCGGTTTCCTTTTCGCAAATACTTCCTCGCAGTTATTCATTTGGCGAAACAAAGGTGATATTGTCCGAAATGATACTTAACGCAAGTCACGAGCTTATGAAAAGGCATGTTATAGCCAATAAATTATGGATAGGTGTCGGCTATGCGGGAAATATTCGCGAAATGTCAAAGGGAAGTATTAAAATGCGGGAAACAACCGCCGTCTATTCGATTATAATGCCTTATGCCGAAAATCTTTTTGAAAAAATAACCGATAAAAACACACCTATCAGAAGAATAGGAATAAGCTTTAGCGGTGTTTGCGATGAGGGATGCGAAGGGTATGATTTCTTCACTGATTTTGATGCCGTTGAAAAAGAAAAAACAAGAGAAAATGCGGTTATAAGCCTTTATGAAAAATTCGGCAAAAATGCGGTTTTGCGCGGAACAAACCTCGTTTCCTGCGCAACCGCAAGAGAAAGAAACGGTATGATAGGGGGGCACCGTGCCGGTTATGATGACAAGAGGAGAACGCGCTAAACAATTTATGGCGTTTGATGCGATGAAGGGACTTAAAGAAGAAATAGCCAAAAGGGAAGAAAAACATTTTCGCGTTGAAAAACATTCTGTTTCCGATGCGCAAATCGAAAAAAATTCCGCCGTTCTTTTAAGTCTTAAAAAACACGATACTGTTAAAATTTATTGCTATTTTCGTTTTCACGATGTGGTTAAAACAGGACTCGTCACCGATGTTAACTATACATTCAAGTTTATAAAAATAGATGATGAAAAAATCGGTTTTGATGATATATACGATATTTGTGTTTGTTAAATCAGTATAATTGTGTTAATATTAAAGTATATGATAAAAAGGGAGGCATCTGTATGAAAAAAGCATTTAAGTATCTTATCGGCGCGGGAGCTGCCGTTTTGACCGGCACATTGGCGGCCATTACAACAAGAAAGATAACCGAAACCTTTGTAGGTACTGCCATTGACCGCGAAGGGCCTAAACCCTTAAAAAGCGTTATCGAAAAGTTTGTTGATGAATTTTCAACCAAAGAACCATATAGTTCCACCCTTGAAGCAAGGGAAAAACTTAAAAAAACACCTATGCCGGAAATAAAAATCACCGCGGATGACGGCGTACCCCTTGTCGGTCATTGGTATAAGGCGGAAAACCCGAAAAGAATAATCATCGCTATGCACGGTTGGCGCTCTTCCTGGAATCGCGATTTCGGTGCGGCGGCTGATTTTTGGCATCAAAGCGGATGCAGTGTTCTTTTTGCCGAGCAAAGGGCGCAGGGAAATAGCGGCGGCGAGTATATGACGCTTGGTGTGTCCGAAAAATATGATTGCCTTAATTGGATAAAATGGGTTATGGAAAACACAGAGGATCTGCCCGTTTATCTTGTCGGTCTTTCAATGGGCGCCACCACCGTTCTTATGGCATCTGGCTTTGATTTGCCGGACCGTGTTCACGGTATAATCGCCGATTGCGGATTTACCTCAGGCAAGGCGATTTTGCAGCATGTTGCAAAAAACATTCTCCATATTTCTTATAAGTTTATGCACCCCGATCTTGATACTCTTTGCCGCGAAAAAACTAATGTTGAAGACGGTGAAAATTCAACCGTCGAAGCGCTGAAAAAGAACAAAAAACCGGTTCTTTTTATCCACGGAACAGATGATAGTTTTGTGCCCGTTTCAATGACTTATGAAAATTATCTCGCCTGCAATTCGGAAAAATATTTGTTTGTTGTTCCCGGCGCAGACCATGGCGCAAGTTATCTTATCGATAAATCGGGTTACGAAAAAAATGTTCTTGAATTTTTCGCGAAATATGATAACTGATTATATAAAAAGCCGACCTTAAATCAGGTCGGCTTTTAAGTTTGTTAATGGCAGTTTATATGATATTGCACAAATGCTATATATAATTATTTATAATACTTGAATTATTAGTTTAATGGTGATATATTTAACTTAATATAAGTTTTTCGGAGGATGTTTTATGGACCAGAATAAGTTATTTGAAATCATCGATTCAAAAAAGCAGGAATATATTGATTTTTTCCGAGATGTTGTTGAAATTGAAAGCCCGACCGAGTATAAACCGGGCGTTGATGCAGTTGGAAAATACATTGCGAAAAAAGCCGAGGAAAAGGGCTTTAAGGTTGAAATTTTCCCGATAGAAGTTTCGGGAGATATTGTATCCGTAACATTAAATCCCGATGCAAAGGGCAAACCGATATGCCTTTCCGGTCATATCGATACCGTTCATCCTTTAGGATTTTTCGGTGAGCCGTGCGTTAGAATTGAGGACGGCAAGCTTATGGGTCCCGGCGCTGAAGACTGCAAGGGCGGCGTTGTCAGCGGATTTTACACATTAGATGCTTTGAAGGAAATCGGATATACCGAAAGACCTGTAAAGCTTATCCTTCAAACCGATGAAGAAACAAGCAGCAGAGGCAGTAAAAAAGCAACAATGCGCCGTATTTGCGAAGAGGCAAAGGACGCCGAGGCGTTCTTAAACCTTGAACCCTATGCAAAGGGAAAAGCAACCGTTGAAAGAAAGGGTATCTGCAAATATGAGATAACCGTTAAGGGCAAAGCAATTCACGCTTCAAGATGCAATGTGGGCGCAAGTGCGGTTGCCCAGGCTGCAAATATGATCATTGAATTTGAAAAATATAAGGATATTGAGGATATAACCTGCAACTGCGGTCTTATCTCCGGCGGAACTGCCGTTAACACAGTTCCTTGCGAATGCAAGTTTTCTCTTGATTTCAGATTCAGACATGAAGACGGCCCCGAAAGAATTGAAAATATCGTTAAAGAAATATGCTCTAAAACATTTGTTGAGGGCACAAGCTGTGAATATGAAAGAGCAAGCCTGCGCCTTTGTATGCCTCACTGTGAAAGAAATGTTGCGCTTTTCAATAAAATCAATAGCATTATGGAAAAGGTCGGTTTTGATAAGTTTGAATACGGTGTGGGTATCGGCGGCTCCGATGCGGCTGATATAACCGCGTATGGCATTCCGGTTATCGATTCAATCGGCGCTTCCGGTGGCGGCGGACATACGATAAACGAATTTGTTGTGCTTGATTCTTTGGCTCATTGCGCAAAGGTTTTATCATCAATTATTGTTAATTTTTAAGGAGAGATTGTTATGTCTATCAAGGTTGGATTTGCAAGAAAAGAAATGACAGGAAAAGAACCGCTTCCGCTTGCAGGATTCGGTAACACGGCGAAAAGACTCAGCACCTCCGTGCTTGACGGAACTTTCACCACCTGCATATCGGTTACTGATGATAGCGATTACACCGTTCTTCTTATCAGCAACGACCTTATAAATAACTACGGTTTCGGCGGCGATAACTTCACCCATACCGTTAGAAATGAAATAGAAAATAAGCTCGGCATTCCGGCAAATCATATATTTGTCACCTGCACTCATACTCATTCAGGACCCGATATGGCAAGCAGTCTTGAATGTATGGACCGTTACAGAGAGTATGTAAAACAGGTTATGCTTTCCTGCGTAAAAGAATCGCTTGAGGATAGGGTAAACGCCAAAGCGTTTTACGGCGTTACCAAAACCGAAAAAATGAACTTTGTTCGTCATTATATTTGTAATGACGGCTCGTATATCGGCGATAACCACGGCGTTCAAAAGGGCAAAGAACTTGTTGATCATGTTACAAAAGCCGATCCTTCTATGCAAATAATCCGCTTTGAAAGAGAAGGAAAGAAAGATGTTTTATATATCAACTGGCGCGCTCACGCAACCATAACCGCAATGGATAAAGTAACGCGAAAAATCCTTCAAAAACATATTTCAGCCGATTATCCTTATTATTTCACAAGATATGTTGAAAAGCAGCTTGACTGTTTTGCAGGATACTATCAGGGCGCGGCGGGCAATATAAATCCGAAAAGCCGTTTTGAAGAAGAAACACCAACTGTTGAACCGGAGGAATACGGCAAAATACTCGGCGATACACTTATCGCCGCTCTGCCTGAACTTAAAGAGGTTAAAACCGACTCTGTTTCATCAAAATCTAAAATGATTGAATTTAATATCAACCATGTTTTAGAGGATAAGATTGATGTTGCAAAGGATGTTTATGCCTTCTTTACCGAGTCAGACGATCGCAAAAAATCAGCAGTATATGCAAGGGAACACGGCTTTGCAAGTCCTTATCATGCAGGTGCTGTTATCACTCGTTCAAAAATGCCTAAAACCGGCACTATCGAAGTTAATGCGGTTCGTATCGGTGAACTCGGCTTTGCCTATGCTCCGGGTGAACTTTTCGATACATTAAGCACGCAAATAAAAGAAAATTCTCCGTTTGAGAAAACCATTGTTATGGGTTATACAAATGAGTCTTTGGGATATCTTCCTTCAAAGCAAGCGTATAATTATGGCTGTTATGAAGCCGACACAACAAGAGCCGGCGAAGGAACGGCAGAGCGTGTTGCGGAAAATCTTCTTGAAATGTTAAATGAATTAAAGTGAGGAAATAAAAATGAGTAAACAGTTATCCGTTGGATTTGCAAGAAAAGAAAGTACAATAACCGATTCACTCCCGCTTATGGGTTACGGTAACACCATGAAGCGTATGAGCGAAGGCGTGCGTGACGGTCTTTTTTCAACCTGCATTGCCGTCACTGATGACGATAATAACACTGTTCTTTTGATAACAAGGGATTTAAGTAACAATCAGGGTGATTTCAGCCACACTATCCGCGAAGCAATCGAGAAAGAAACCGGAATTTCAAAGGATAATATTGTTATCACCTGCACCCACACTCATTCAGCCCCCGATATAAACCGCGAAATCGATAGCTGCCGAAAATATAGAGAAAGTCTTCTCAAAGCAGAGGTTTCCGCCGCTAAGGAGGCGCTTGCTGATCGCGCTCCCGCAGAGGTTTATGTCGGCAGAACAAAAACCGAAAACTTAAACTTTATCCGCCATTATGTTCTTGATGACGGCAGATGTATCGGCGATAATCATGGCTTAAAGCAGGGTCACGAAATTGTGGGCCACGCAAGTGTTATTGACCCCACTATGCACATAATCCGCTTTGCAAGAGAGGAAAAACCTGATGTTCTTTATGTAAACTGGCGTGCTCATGCAACAAAAACCGGTAAAGAAGATAAAGTTATTTCTAAACTTGTTTCAGCTGACTTTCCGCTTTATTTCAGAAATTATGTTGAAAAGAAAACCGGCTGCCTTTGCGGATATTATCAGGGTGCGGCAGGCAATGTTAACAGCAAAAGCAGAATTCCTGAGGAAGATGCACCGGTTGATGTTGCGGAGTTTTCAGCAAAGCTTGGTGATTATTGCATAAATGCACTCCCGACCCTTAAACCCGTAAATGCGGAAAAAATCGTTAATAAGGCAATTCCTTTTACTTATGATATCAATCATGCCCTTGAAGATAAAATAGAAAACGCAAGAGAATGTCAAAGGATTTGGCAGGAAACAAACGATTCAAAAGAAGTTAGAAAGTATTCGCTTCAATATGGTATTTTCAGTCCTTTCCATGCTAATGCCATTGTCGGCCGTTCAAAGCTCGGCAAAACCGATGAAACTGAGCTTCACGCAATCAAATTGGGTGATATCGGTCTTGTTTATGCACCGGGCGAGCTTTTTGATTCTTTAAGCACTTATATTAAGGAAAATTCTCCTCTTGAAGAAACAATCGTTATGGGTTATACAAATGAAGCCAAGGGCTATATTCCTTCAAAAGAAGCATTTGATTACGGCTGCTATGAGGCCGACTGCACAAAATTCTCAAAAGGAACAGGCGAAAAAATAGCCGAAACGCTTATCGAAGCGCTTAAAACAATGTAATTATTTTTGAAGCCGCAAAAAAATTGCGGCTTCTTTTCGATGTACTTATTTTGACACACACGGTGTTGTATAATTGTTAAAAAACGGGAGGTGCGTTATGCTTCAGTTTATATTCGGCAGGGCGATGAGCGGAAAAACTTATCAGGTTATTTCAAGCGCAAAGCAGGATGTTTTGGCGGGTAAAAAACCTATTGTTATAGTGCCTGAGCAGTTCTCTTTTGAGTTTGAAAGGCAGTTGCTTTTGTCTTTGGGTGACGGTTGTGCCGCAAATGTTAAGGTTTTAAGCTTCAGTCGCTTATGTGATGAAATAAGCGGCATTGTCGGCGGTGTTTGCAGGCAGGTTTTAAGTGATTCCGATAGATTTATTCTTATGAAAAAAACACTGAAAAGCGTAAGGCAGGATCTTAAAATATGGGGTAAGTATGCCGCATCATCAGGCTTTGCTCTTAAAATGCTTGAAACTCTTGATGAATTCAAGCAGAATTCTATTTCAAGCAACAGCATAAAAGAAATAGGCGAAAAGTTCTCAGGTGATATCCTTCAACTGAAATTAAATGATGTTGCCACCGTTTATTCGGCTTATTATCTTATGCTTTCGGATAGGTTTATCGATCCTTCCGATAGGCTTGATATTTTGTTTGAAAACCTTCAAAAATGCAATTATTTTGAGGGGAAAACCGTTTATATTGATTCATTTACCGGCTTCACGGCGCAACAAATGCACATTATTGAAAAAATACTTGTTTGCGCCGATAAATTGACCATCACTTTTACGGGGGACAACTCTTTCAACCGCCCGTTTGATATTCTCCATAATATAAAAAATACCGTAAAAGCCATTAAGGCAATAGCAAGAAAGCGCGGTGTTGAGTGTCTTCCCGATATAGAACTTAAAGAAAATCACAGTAATTCCGATGAACTTATAACACTTGAAAAATATATGTTCGGCGAGATTTCAAAGGGTGATTCATCTTCTGCGGTTACCGTTTGCCGCGCCAATACCGTTTTTGATGAAACGGAATTCACGGCAAGGAATATAAGAAGGTTAGTTCGAACTGAAAATGCCTCATTTAAGGATTTTGTTGTTATCGCAAGAGATACCGCCACTTATGAGCAGTCGCTTAAAGCTGCCTGCAAAAGAAACGGCGTTAATTGCTATATCGATTTAAGAACTCCGCTTTTATCAACTCCCGCTGCGGCGGCAGTGCTTTGCGCCGCGGATTTAGCCGTTGGAATAACAACGGAAAAACTTTTAAGATTTTGCAAATGCGGCATAAACTTTGTTGATGAAAATGAACTGTTTGAGCTTGAAAACTATGTCTTTATTTGGGATATAAAAGGGGATATGTGGCAGCAGGAATGGTTAATGGATCCCGAAGGTCTTTCAAGTAAAGAGGACGGCAATAAGGTTGACGAAGAAAAACTTGAAAAACTAAACGCGCTTAGAAAAAAGATAATAACGCCCGTAAACCGTTTCAGAGAAAAATGCGGCAATTCAGTTAAAAGCATAATTTCTGCCGTTATGGGTTTGTTTGATGATGTTATGGCACAGGACGCGTTTTCTGCGATGTATAAGGAATTAACAGATAAAGGTGAGCTTGATCAAGCCGAAACGGTTAAGCAATCCTTTGATAGTGTTATTTCGGTTTTGGATAGTTTGGTTCGCTGCTTTGGTGATTTATCCGTTACCGCAAGAGAGTTTTATGATTCTCTTGAAAGCGCAATTTCGTTTTCAACAGTCGGCACTATTCCGCAGGGAGTTGACGAAGTCACCTTCGGTGCGGCGGACAGAATAAGACCTTCCCGACCGAAATATGCCTTTATTTTAGGCGCCAATCAAGGCGTTTTTCCAAGAGTAAACAGCATAACCGGAATATTCGGAAATGCTGACAGAAACCGTATGATAGAAGCGGGCATAGAGCTTCACGAGAGGGGAATTGAAAATTCCGTTGAGGAAGAATTGTTGGTTTACAGCAATGTTTGTTGTGCGGCCGATAAAGTGTTTATACTATATAACAATAATGCCGAACCATCGACCTTTGTTTCGGGTTTAATGGAAAATTTGAATGCTGATTTTGTTGAAGAGCCTGCAAAAATAACTCAAAATAATATTCCCGAAACAACCGAAGCGGCTTTTTCCGAGTTTTGCAGAAGACTGTCAGTAGACCGCGAAAACAGTGCGGAAATTTTCTCGGCTTTGAATGAAAAAGAAGAATATAAAAACCGAACTGAAACGATATTGAAATCATTTAAGAGACCTTCTTTTGTGTTATCTCCCGATATAGCCGATAAACTTTACGGAAACAGACTTTATCTTTCAGCATCTTCGCTTGAAAACTACGGTAAATGTCCGTTCAAATTTTTCTGCTATAACGGTCTTAATGTTAAAAGCATTAACCGCGCAAACTTTAATTCCGCAAGCAGGGGAACCGCCGTTCACTATGTGCTTCAAAGATTGGTTGAAACCTATAAAAAATCAATTAAAGACTTTGATGATGAAAGAATAAAAAGCGAAGTTGATAAATTTATGGCGGAATATCTTGAAGGTATTTCGGGTTATGCTCAGGCAGAGGATAACTATTTGAAACTTTTGGTAAATGATATCAGAAACAGTATCTATTTCACCGTGAATCAAATGGTTAAAGATTTTAAGCAGACCGATTTTGAACCCGAAGCATGTGAGGTTTGTTTCGGCTTCGGTAAAGAAGGTAGCCTTGATTCTATTGATTTTGATCTTGAAAACGGGAAAAAACTGTGTATAAACGGCAAGGTGGACAGGGTCGATTCTTATAAAGGTTATGTTCGTGTAATAGATTATAAAACAGGGTCTAAAACCTTCTCTCTTTCTGATGCTATGATAGGGCAAAATATGCAGATGATACTTTATCTGCTTGTTCTGTGCCGTGATGAAAACACGGCTAAAAATCCTGCCGGTGTTTTATATATGCACGCTAAAAATAAAGAGGATGAAAAGGAACTTTATAACGGAATAATATCGGATGAAACCGATGTTATAAATGCAATGTGCAAGGATGTTAAAGGCGATATTTTCAAGGTTAAGGGCAACTGTATAAATCAATCGGATTTTGAAACGGTTTTCAAATATATTGAAGAAAAAATTAAAAAAACCGCTGCAAATATTTATGATGGTTTTATTGATGTAACTCCGGTTAAAGGCGAAAAAAGCAATTCCGACCCATGCGCTTACTGCGATCTTTCGGGCGTTTGCCGAATAGAAGAAAAGGATATTGAAAGTGTTTCATCACTTTCAAACGCAGATACTGTTTCACAAATGAGAAAGGAGATGGAATCGGATGAAGATTAAATTTACCGATAATCAAAACCTTGCCATTGATTCTAAGGGCAACATTCTTGTTTCTGCCGCCGCGGGAAGCGGCAAAACCGCCGTTTTGGTTGAGCATATTATCAGAAAATTAACCGATCCCGATTCTCCCGTTTCGGCTGACCGGCTGCTTGTTGTAACCTTTACAAATGCCGCCGCGGCTGAAATGCGTTCACGCCTTGAAAAAAGACTTGATGATGTTATTCGCGAAAACCCCGAAAATACGCATCTTTTGCGGCAAAAGCATCTGCTTTCTTTTGCTGATATTTGCACAATAGATTCTTTTTGCATAAATCTTGTGCGTAATAATTTTGAACTTTGCGGAATTGAGCCTGATTTTGATGTTTGCGAAGAAACTAAACTTTTTGCCGAAAGAAATGCAGTTTTAGTTGATATGATCATTCGTGATTTTGCAAACGGCAAAGAAGAACTCAAAATGCTTTTTAATATTTTCGGCGGATATTATGATGAAAAAAATATAACAAAACTTATCGGAACAATTTATTCCGTTTCTATGAATCAGCCGTTTCCCGATAGGTATTTTGATAAACTGCTTGAATCGTATAACTCGCCTTTTGAAAAAGGAAATATTGTTTTTGATGAATTTATTTGCAAAATAAAAAGCGATATTAAAACGCTTAAAGAAAGCTCTCAAAATATGCTTGAGGTCGCGCCAAACTGTGATAAAGCCGATAAACATATTGAGTTTGCAAACGAACTTAAATCATTCGCCGATAACTGTGATACGGCTTTTTCAATTTCTTATGATAAGCTTTATGAGCTTTTTTGTGTGTTCGAGTTAAAAAGGCTTATAAGCGGCTCCGATCCCTTTCATAATGAATTCAAATTCTATTTTAATGCTTTCAAGGATGCTTTTACCGAAATTCAGGGAATGACCAAATATTCTTATGCCGAGCTTTGTGAAAACCGCAAAAAAAGCAGTGCCGTTGCAAAATATCTTATATCATTTGTTCGTGAATACGGCGAAAAGGTGTTTGAACTTTCAAAGGAAAAAAATATCTTTTCTTTTGCCGAGGTTGAGCAGTTAGCAAGAAAGCTTTTATTTGAGCTTAAAAACGGCGAAATTTGTGAAACCGAACCGGCAAAAGCTCTTGCGGAAAAATATGATGAAGTGCTTGTTGATGAATATCAAGATGTAAATGATTTGCAGGATAAACTTTTTTATATTCTTTCAAAAAGGGGTAAAAATCTTTTTGTCGTTGGCGATATTAAGCAAAGTATATACGGTTTTCGCGGCTCAAATCCCGAAAACTTTGCCCGCAAAAAAAAGCAAAGTGTTAAGTATGTTAGCGGTATTGCCGAGAATCCTGCTTATATAAATCTCTCCGATAATTACCGAAGCCGCGATGGAATATGCGAATTTGTAAACTATGTTTTCGGTTTTTTAATGCAAGGTCAAACGGGATCGCTTTCGTATTCGGAAGAAGACAGGTTAAATCCTGAAGCGAAATTTCCCGATTCAAATTGCGTGGCGGATGTCGATTGTATATTAGTTAAAAATTGCTCGGGCAGAAAGGAAACATTTTCTGCTCTTCAACTCGAAGCGTACGCTATTGCCGACTATATCGATGATATTATGAAGCAGGAAAATGTCGTTAAGGTCGATAACGAAACTGCAAGGCGGGTAAAATACGGCGATATAACCATACTGCTCAGTGCTACAAAGGATAAAGCCGAAGTGATAGGTGAGGTGCTTGAAAAGCGCGGAATACCTGTTTCTTATCCCACGAAAAGTTTTATTGATAATCCGGAAATCAAGATTACGCTTTCCATCCTCAGAATTATCAATAATCCGCAAAGCGATATTGCTCTGCTTACTGCTATGATGTCTCCTGTTTTCGGCTTTACGCCGGACGAATTGGCGCTTATCAAAGCTAATAAAAGAAAATCTTCGCTTTATTCCAGTTTGCTCATTTCTGCTGAAAACGGCAATGAAAAAGCGCAAAAATTTATTTCCGTTTTAAGCTCATTCAGAAAAAAAGCCGCACTTGTTTCACTTGATGTTTTGCTTGCGGATGTTTTTGAGCAAACTGATTTATTAAACCGTTTAAGCGCAATGGAGGACGGCGAGTCCAAAAGGGCAAATTTGTTTTCATTGCTTGATATGGCGATAAGCTTTTCATCTGAGAAAACCGCAACAATTCCTGCGTTTCTAAAAGTTGTTGAATTGCAGGCAGAAAAGATGGAGTCTGTTTCAAAATCGGGTCCTGACTGTGTTAACATAACAACTATGCATAAGTCAAAGGGTCTTCAATATCCGGTGTGTATTCTTGCCAACCTTTCAAAAGCATTCAATGATGAAGAGTCTAAAATCATTTCTCTTATGTCGCAGAAATACGGACTTTCGTTTAAGTATGCCGATAAAAATCTTAAAGGGCATAATCCTGAATATGATTTGTCGCTTGAGAAAATAAGAAACAATCGGGTTGATGAGAGTTTAAGACTTCTTTATGTTGCCTTAACCCGCGCTCAGGACAGATTGTGCCTTGTTTCAAGCATCAATAAAAACATATCCGATAAGGTTAATTATGATTTGGATGTTTATTCGGAAAACGGGCTTGTTTCACCGCAGTTTTTGTATAGTAAAAAAAGCTTTCAAAATTGGATTATTGCTTGTCTTCTCAAGCATCCCGACTGTAAAGAACTTCGTGATGAGTGTGATCATGATATTAAGACTTTTTGCACAAAAAGCAAGGTGAACCTTAATATTATTGATGCAAGTGATCTCAGCATTTCGCAAAGTGGTGAAACCGATGAAATCAGTTTGAAAAACAGCAATAATCTGCGCGATTCGTTTAATGATGTTTTCTCTTATGAATATCCGTTTGATTATCTTAAATATGTGGGTGCAAAATCATCTGTTTCAAGACTTGCAAATAAAGATGAGTCCGATTTTTTTGCTTTCAAATCAAAGCCCGCATTTATGGAGCAGGACGGTATTTCCGCCGCAGGCAGGGGAACGGCAATGCACCATATTATGCAATATATATCCTTTGATGCGAAGGATATAAAGCAGGAGATAGAGCGCCTTGAAGAATGGCAATATATCTCGGAGGCACAGGCAAAAAGCGCTGATATAAATGCCATTGAAAAGTTTTTCGGCAGTGATATTTATAAGCGAATAACCGCATCGAGTGATGTTAGAAGGGAAATGCGCTTTTTAACCGAAGTATCCGCAAGGGAAATTTACGGTGATGATATTCCCGAAAATGAAAAAGCAAAAACTATTATTCAAGGTGCTGTTGATCTTTGCTTTGATGAAGGTGACGGAATAGTGGTTCTTGACTTCAAAACCGATAGGGTAAAATCCGTTTCGGAATTGGCGGAAAGATATGCAAAACAACTTGAAATATATTCTGCTGCATGCGAAAAAATAATGGGTAAAAAAGTAAAAGAAAAAATCATTTATTCTTTTGCACTCGGATGTTATACGAATATATAAAAAAGCGGCAGACACTTTTTTGTGTCTGCTGCTTTTTATAATTCTTCATCAATATCTTCGTCAATCAAAAGACCTTTTTTATTTGGAATCTCAGTGTTCTTTTTGCAGAAATCATTGATGTATTTCATTAACTCATCACGTTTTTCATTAGAAAGATTTCTGAAAAGCTTTATGCAGTTTTTTTCATTTGTTGTTAAAATAAAAGGCGGTTCCGATTTGAAATTGGCGGAATTCGGTTGTTCAAAAAAGCTCGGCGCTCCATTGTCAACAGTTGTATTAAATCTTTGCGGATCTAAACCGTAAACCAAAGTTTCAAGAGGAACATGAAAAAGTGTGGCAAGCTTAACAAGGGCGTTTACGTTGGGATTTCCGTATCGTTCCATCCTTGCGTAACTGCTTTTTTTCATTCCAAGCTCAGCAGCTGCCTTTTCTTGCGTGTATCCGGCAAGAACACGATATTTTTTAATTCTTTGGTTAACCAAACCGGATTCGTTCATCAAAATACCTCCTTTTCAAAGTTAATAAATAAAAGTTCTTGACTTGAATGATTAAAATTGGTATAATCACTAATGTTCGCTGAGATGGCTCAGTTGGTAGAGCAGCTGATTCGTAATCAGCAGGTCGTGGGTTCAAGTCCCATTCTCAGCTCCAAAGGTCGAAAGAATTTTTCTTTCGACCTTTATATTATAATTATTTTGTCGAAAGTTGTCAAGAAAGCAATAAAAAAACAGTCTGCCGTAAAGCAGACTGTTTTTAATTTCAGAAAGATTATCTCTTCTGCTGAAGGGTGTAGTGAACATCCTCTGCCATTTCTTCGGGAAGGAACTTATGAAGTGTATTGATTACTTCGCCGTTGTTCCACTTTCTGTCTTCAGCCAATTCTTCAGTTGTACCCATAACGGTAACGTTGAGCTGACGATGACGAGCGCGAACGTGATCCCAGTCAATGAAGTAAACATGAGCGAATTCACCGCCGTCAAGCTTACCGTCCTTAACAGTCATAGTTTCGCTTCTGCCAAAGAATACTGAACGAAGGTGACCGTCAGTGTTCATAGAAGTGAAGTCGCCGGGCTCACCAACGTAACGGCCGAACTGAGCGTGGATCGGGCCGGGATGACGATACTGATGTTCTTCAGCAAAATCGGGGATCATCTTGCGCATAATGTCAAGAAGGTCATGCTGTAAGAATTCAAGATCGAAAGAATCAATATCGTGTGAGCATTCCTGAACCATTACAGAGCAGGTTGTGTGGTGAGAAGCGATGCAAACGGTACCGTTTTTGATGCCGGATGCTTCAACAATCTCCATGATTTCCTTTGACACATCGTGGAAGGTCGGAATCCAGCCGCGTGACTGAAGTTCGAGTTCCTTTTGAAATACTTTGAATTCCATTTTTATATTCCTCCAAAAAAATAATTTTTAATAAATCAGTGGCGTTCGTCCCATGCTTTTCTAACAGCAGAGATCATTTCGTCAACCATCGGAAGACCGCCCTTAACAACGCCTGATGAAGAACCGGTAGCATCAGCGCCGGCAATAATGGTGTTGTAAACATCTTCGCCGTTTGCTATGCCTGCGGCAGTGAGAACGAGAATGTTTTTATCAACATCCTTAACGGCATTCATTGCAGCTTCAACATATTCAGGGCCAACGCTAACGCCGGTACCGATAAGCTCGGAAGGTTCTGCAACGATTATATCCGGATGAAGAGTAGCGATTTTAGCGGCATCAGCCATAGAATCGCCGCAAACTATTGTTGTAAGACCAAGCTCATTTGCGCGGTCGATAGTCTCTTTAAGAACATCAAATTCAAGCGGCTTTTCGCAGTGGTTAAGCATAACGCCTTCTGCACCTGCTGCAACAAGAGACTCGGGGAGTGTATCTGCAAGACCTCTGCCCGGTTTAATGGGATCCATGTGAGGAGCAAATACATGAATGTTTTTTGTGTTTTCACTAACTCTGCGTATTTCAACAACAGGGCAGGTGAAAATAATGTCCACCTTATATTTTTCGGATGCCTTATCTGCTGCGATGGCGAGATCAAGGATATCGTCACCGTAAAGATAGGATTTAGGTCCGATCTCGAAAAAAGGCGGCTTGATAACATGTTTATTCATATTTATCAACCTTTCTTTTTTATTGCTTCTTTATTATATCAGTGATTATTCCGTTAGTCAATCGCATTTTTCGATTTTTAGCAATTTTTAACGCAAAAAAATATAAAAAACAAAAACTTTATGGTTGCAAAAATGCTCATTTGAATATATAATTACATCTGTATGGACACGCTTTGTTCAAAATTATTAACGGAGGATGTATTTATGATCAATTCTAAATCACTTGATGCGGCTCGTAATGCTTACGATATTGAAGCAGAGTGCATTAAAAACATGAAAGACTATTTTGATGAGGAACAGTTTTCAAAAGCGGTTGAGCTTCTTTGTAACGCTCAGCGCATCGGAACATGCGGATGCGGCCATTCAGGCATCATCTGTCAGCACATGGCACATCTTATGTGCTGCATTGAAAGACCCGCAAGATTTATCTCTCCTGCTGAAGCAGTTCACGGTGCAACCGGTTATCTTCAGGAAGGCGACGTAATGATTTTTGCTTCTCGTGGCGGCAGCACAAAGGAACTTTTCCCGATTAAGGATATATGCAAAACTAAGGGTGTTAAGATTATAACCGTAACCGAAAATCTTGAATCACCGCTTGCAGAAGCTGCTGATGTTGTTCTTAAACAGTATGTAAATCGCGAAACCGATAAATATAATATGCAGGGCACAACCAGTACAACCGCTCTTTGCATGATCTTCCATGCTCTTCAAGCTGCAATGGTTGAAGAAACCGATTATCAGGCAGAGCAGTTCGCTCTTATCCATCCGGGCGGTGCAGTTGGCGAACGTCTTAATCACAAATCATTATAATTTTACATATAAGGAGAAAAAAATGGAAAACAAGGTAAAAGTTGGTTTTGTCTGCTTCGGAGAAATAAACACTCCTATTGAAAGACTTAATCTTAAACATGATGAAGCATTGAAAGCAATTTCCGAAAAATTTGATGATATCTGCGATGCAGGTGTTGTTATCGATGATGCTGAATATAAAACAGCTAAGGCGGCTCTTGATAAACTTAACGGTTATGATATGGATTGCCTTATCGTATGTGTAGCCGGTTGGGTTCCCACTCATGCAGTAACTTATGTAACCGATGTTTACCGTCATACTCCCATGCTTCTTTGGGGACTTTGCGGCTGGTATGAAAACGGCCGTCTTATCACAACCGCTGATCAGGCAGGCACAACCGCTATCCGTCCTGCGTTTGAAGCACTCGGTTATAACTTTAAGTTTGTATATTCAATCGTTAATAAACCCCTTCCGGTTGAAAAGGTCGAAGCATTCGTTCGTGCGGCTCACGCAAAGAAAAACCTTCGCACAGCTCGCGTAGGTTCTATGGGTTATCGTGATATGCTTCTTTACGGTACTCAGTTTGAAGGCAACTCTATGCGCGGTCAGATTGGTGTTGAGGTTGAACCCTTTGAAATGCTTGAAATGGTTCAGAATATTGACAAGCTTGATCCTGCCGATATAGCAGAAGGCATTAAGTATGTTAAGGAAAACTGGACCTTCAAGAAAGAATGTGATGACAGCGTTATCGAAAACGGCGTTAAGTATGCTCTTGCAATCGCAATCAAGATTAAAGAGCGCGGAATGGAAGCTATAACTCTTATTGATGTTGACGGTATGAAGAAACTTATGGGCTTCCCGCCTGCAATGGTATTTATGCTTCTTGATCATTATTGCCATGTTCTCACAATTCCTGAAAACGATGTTATGGGCGCTGTAACTCAGCTTGTTATGAAATATATCACCGGTCAGAACGTACCTTATCTTGAATATTATGAATTCTTCGAAAAGAGTATGCTTATCGGTGTTCCAGACTTTGTTCCCGAATCAGCAACCGATGGTGATATAACCGTTCTTCCCGCAGCATTCGGTCTTCTCAATGCATCTCTTCTTAATGTTTCCAAGGTTAAAACCGGTTTTGTAACCTGCGTTCGTTTGGTTTATATCGGCGGAAAGTACAAGATGCATGTTTACACAGCAGAAGCAAAAGCTCCGATGGCTTGGAATGAGTTCGGTTGGGACGATCCGGCTCCGCAGCTTCCTTCTCTCGAAGTATTCCCCACATCCTGCACAGTTGAAGAATTTGCTCAGCAGGTTTCCTGCCAGCATGTTATCGTTGCTTACGGCGATCATGTTGAAGCAATTCGTGACTTCTGCAAAATGATGGATATTGAACTTGTAATGTAATCGGAGGATATTATGTTTGTAGGTGTTGATTTAGGCAGTACTAATATTAAAATTGCCTTTTATGATAACGCAATGAAACTTGTTGATCGCCAAAGCACTCCCGTTACATATTTAACTGATAACGGTGTTGTTGAATTTAACGCGGTGGAATATTTTTGCGGTCTTAAAAATCTTCTTGCAAAAATGGTTAAAGAAAACGGTGTCAGCGAAATCAAAGAAATTGCTTTCACAGGTCAGGCAGAGTCGCTCGTAGTCCTTGATAAAAACGGTGCTCCGCTTATGAATGCCATTTCATGGATGGACGAACGCTCTGTAAATGAGTGTGAAACACTTTCAAAGCAGTTCTCTCATGAACTGTGTGAAGCGGTTACCGGTCAGATGGCAGTTCTTCCTACATGGCCCGCTACTAAGATTCTTTGGCTTAAAAACAATAAGCCCGAAATATTTGAAGCGGCAGATTGCTATATGCTTCTTAAAGATTATGTTGTTTATTGCCTTACAGGTAAGAAACTTGCCGATATGTCTATTGCAACATTTTCTTTCTATTTCGATATATATAATAAGTGCTATTGGAAAGAAATGCTTGATGCTATCGGTATAACCGAAGAAAAACTGCCTGCGCTTTGTGAGCCTTGCACAGTTGCCGGAAATCTTCTTCCCGAAATTTCTTCGGCAATCGGTGTTTCGGGTGAAACCGCAATCAATGTCGGCACTCTTGATCATTTTACCGGCATGATCGGAACGGGTAACATCAAACCCGGCGGAATAACCCTTTCAACCGGTACCGTAATGGCTCTTGCCACTATGTGCGGAAAAGAAGTTCCGAAAAATAAGGGTATGGCTCTTCATTACGGTTTCTTGCCCGATACATATATTCTTCTTCCTGTTGCAGAAAGCGGGGGAGTAAGCCTTGAATGGTTCCACCGTATCTGCTTTAAGGATGTTGCTCATAGGGATGTTGACGCGGTTGCAAAGGATCGCCGCGGAAACGGTCTTATCTTCCTTCCTTATATAGTCGGCACAAATGCACCTGAGTTTGATGCAAATGCCAACGGTGTGTTCTGGGGACTTCGTCAGGAACATGACGGATATGATATGGCTCTTGCTGTTATGGAAGGCGTTTCCTGTGTTCTTCGCAAGAACTGTGATCATATTAAAAATAACGGTGTAGAAACAACCTCTATTATTGCAACAGGGGGCGGTTCTAAAAGTGCTATATGGTGTCAGCTTCAGGCAGACTATACCGGTCTTCCGGTCAGAATTCCTGCAGAGCGTGAAGCGGCATGCCTCGGCGCTGCAATGATTGCCGCTGTTTCCAATGGCAAATATGCTTCGTTTGAGGCGGCAGTTGAAGATTGTGTTTCATTTAT
>JAZUJA010000083.1:0-2319 GCA_045642495.1 Acutalibacteraceae bacterium | reverse complement strand
TTGGTTTAGCAAGCATCGCATTTGGGTGCACACGACCCAAATACACTTGTTAGGGAGCACCCTAAAACCCCAAAAGAAAGGAGAAATTATTATAGAAAAGAAAACAGAAAGAATTAAATTTTGGCTTTCGGACAAGGAGTTAAATCAAATTGACGGAAATGCTAAAAAACTCAATTTGAACCGTTCCGAATATATTCGGAATCTCATCAAAAACGCTGTTCTCATTCACACACCGGATATTGATTACGAAAGATATTATTCACACTTCAAAACTCTAGGTGACGAATTCAACAAATATATTAAAGCATTTAATGTTACAGGTGTTTTCAATGAGAAAAAAGCGGATACGGCTTGCCGAAAATTTATAGAGTTACAAATGCAGTTATATGAAGAACTGTCCGAAAAACTTGAAATCGAAATTCAAAAAGCGAAAGGAGGTATTGAATGAGAAACGGAAAGCATTATGTTTCGGTGCGACTGACGAAAGATGAAAAGGAATATTTTTTGAATATCAGCAAAGCATGTGGAATTCCCGAAAGAACACTTCTTTATTGGCTTGTAAACGATATGCCGGTGTCTGAAAAACCACCGGAAATATTTTTCAAACTATGCAATTTATTTATTCACACCCAAGTCAATGTCGGTATATGCGAAAGAAATCTTTCGGAACGGATAAAAAGCAAGTACAGTTTATGCGCCAAAAAGATATCCGAATATAACTGGAAAATTTTAAGAAAAGCTATGTTTTATTAAACAAGATGAAAGGCAGTAACTATGATAAACACAAACAAAACTGCCGTTTCAACAACTTTGATTTATGTATCTGTATGTAACAGAAACGGCAGACAAGAAATTATTAAAAATTAAGGAGAAATTAAAATATGAAAAATGTAAAAGAAATGTCTGCCGAAAAGGTAGAAAACAAAACACAAAAACCGAAGCTTGCCAATATTAAGTTGGAAAAACTTCATCCATTTGAAAACCATCCGTATAAGGTGCTTGATGACGACAGCATGAAAGAACTAATTGAAAGCATCGCCGAAAACGGATTACTAAACAGAATTATTGTAAGACCGCTTGAAAACACAACCGATGAATATGAGATAATTTCAGGGCATAGACGAGTACACGCCGCCGAACTTCTAAACATTAAAGAAGTACCGGCGGTGGTTTATTTTGTAGATCGAAATGGAGCAACCATTTTGATGGTAGATTCCAATTATCAACGGTATGAATTATCACCTATGGAAAAAGCAAAAGCGTATAGGATGAAATTTGATGCTTTGTCACATCAAGGAAAAGCAACTTCGGACCAAGTTGGTCCGAAGCTAACTGTTGAGCAAATTTCCGACAAGGATAGTGCTTCGCAGGTCAAGAGATTTATTCGTTTGACTTATCTAATTCCCGAACTTCAACAGTTTGTTGACGAATATAAAATGAAGGTTTCGCCTGCCGTTGAAATCTCATTTATCGGTGAAGAAGGGCAACGAGATATAGTTGATAGAATTGATGAAACTGATGTATTTCCGTCACACGCACAAGCGAGAAAAATGCGTGCATTATTTGAAGAAGGCAAACTTGACTATGATACTGTCTCCGAAATTATGGACGAGCTGAAACCTAATCAAGTTGAAAAAGTGAAAATTCCAATGGACGATATTAGGAAATATGTTCCAAAAGACTATACGCCTCAGAAGATCACTGAACTTGCTATAAAGCTGTTCAAGCAGAATTACGACCGCCAACACAACCGTGATGCGAGATAAGGGGGGGCAATTGATGGATAATAATTGTAAAACTTCTAAGACTCAACTTGAGTTTGACAAAAAATTATTAACCTCTTTTGCGTTCTTTTTATCATCTGAAATCAAACAGTTTTATCAAAGCGAAGAAGGTAAGCAGTATCATGAAAAATGGTTAAAGGATAATCCACAAGAATAATATTCTACCCTGCCGTCAAATAGGCGGCAGGGATAAACGCACATTTGCGCAACGAAAAACCATAAGTATAATAAGATTAAACTATTTTGAAAGGAAAAGAAAAATGAATGTAGTAATATATGCGCGATTTTCAAGCCATAATCAAACAGAGCAATCCATTGAAGGTCAATTAAAGGTTTGCTACGACTATGCCGAAGCAAACGAAATGAATGTAATTTCAGAATATATTGACCGAGCACAAAGCGGTACAAGTGACAATCGACCAAGTTTTCAGCGAATGTTACTTGATAGTGAAAAACACACCTTTGACGGTGTGCTTGTATATCAACTTGATAGATTTGCCAGAAACCGCTTTGACAGTGCAATTAACAAAGCAAA
>JAZUJA010000082.1:0-7986 GCA_045642495.1 Acutalibacteraceae bacterium | reverse complement strand
AGTAGCACCGCCCCAAACTGCGCCGCCGCCATTATTAGTAACAGTAGCACCGATGATCTTTGCATCGTTACTGAGGTTTACGCTGTAACCGTTTGTATTAACAACGCCGCCCTGAACATTTGCTTTACCGGTAATTGTTATATCACCGCCGGTGATTGTGCCGCCGTTCATTACAAGTGAATCCTTTGTGAAGAGCGCACCACCCTGAACATTCTGTTTGTTAACATCATAAGTTCCGGTGAATGTATAATCAATCTTACCCGCTGTTATGTCAGCACTTACAGTTGTTTTTCCGCCTGCATAAATTGCGCCGCCGATAATACCCTTAGCACCAACATAGGTTATGTCAGAAGCAGTAATTGTACCACCGTTAAGGTTAAGAGCAGCATCTGCATAAATTTCAGAACCGGCAAATACTACATTAGGATCATTGTCACGAGCTTCAAGCAAACCGCCCTTGATTTCACCGCCGTATGTTGTAAACTTACCGCCTGCCGCAACAAATACGTTACCGCCTGTTGCATTGATAATCTTTTCTTCATCTTCAAGATTCAAGTAGGAACCACCGATTGCCTTACCGCCTTCAATAGTACCATCATAAAGATTAAATACAGCGTCTGTATTTACGTAAAGGTTACCACCCTTACCGCCGTTAACAACCTGAGCTGTTCCGGCAGCATTCATATAAACATTACCTTCGGATGTACCGCCCTTGATTGAACCGCCATACATATTGAATGTAGCTTTTCCTTCAAGGTTTACGGATACGCCGTAAGCATAAGCAATTGTACCTGTAAGATCAATAGAACCGCTATAGAGGTTAACTGTTGAATCGGTTCTTGCCCAAATACCTCTACCCTGTGTGCCGAGGACACGAGCCTTATCGGGATCGGTTTCATCAACCGCACCGGCAGTTATCAAACCGTTACCGGTTACATTGCCCTGACCGTCTGTATCACAAATGTTAAGTGTGCAACCCTTTTGAACAACTATTGTTCTGCCGTAACCAATTTTACTGCTATCGGTTGAAACGAATTTATTCATTACTGTATGACCGTTAAGATCGATTGTAACATCGATTGCAGTTGTATTGGAAGTTGCGCCAACACTAAATTGAGAATCTGTTATACGGTCAGCATCATAGAAATAGTGACCGCTTTGAGTGATTGTGTTAACAGTGGGTTCAAGTTTAATGAATTCAACATCTGCATCGCAGATAGCACAGTATCTCATAATGGGAGCAGCCTTGATTTCAAGACCGTCTTCTTTAACGGCTACTAACTTGCCGTTTTCATCTGCTGTGAACTTATCAACATAAGCTTTACCGGTTTCAGAGAACTTCTTGCTACCATCGCCATGTTTAACATGAACATCAGCATTAGCGCCCATAGCGTCAACAACTATCTGTTTACCTGAACCAATGTGGAGGTTAGAATCGGTTGTGCCGACTTTACCGCCCTTGATAACTGTATTACCTTTAAGAGTTACAGTTTTATCAGTATTAACGAAGAAGTTACCGCCAACTGCAGTTGCAACACCGTTTTGAACGGTTACGCCGTTAAGTTCGCAAACACCTTCAACCCAAATGCCACCTGCATTCTTAGCAAGACCGCCATTGACAGTACCGCCGGTAAAATGTGATTCAGCTGCGGGATAATCAGTTCCGCTAACTGTTGTTTTTGCACAAAGCATTATGTTACCGCCGTTGCCGTTTTCAGCTTTACCGTTATCAACAAGGCCGCCGGACATATTAAGCGTGGTAGCGGCATTCATAATAATATTACCGCCAGCGCTGCCGGACTTAGTTGCAACACCGTTTTTAATTACACCGCCGGAAATATTGAGAACTTTTTCGCGATAAACTTCAATATTACCGCCGGATGAAGCAGTACCACCATCAATTACAACATTACCCTTGATGTTAGTTTCAGGACCAAAGCAGAAGATGTTACCGCCTGTTCCCGCTACACCGCCGGAAATAGTACCGCCGGAAAGGTTTGTTACATTACCTACCCAAATATTACCGCCTTGAACAGCGCTCTTACCTTCAAGATAACCGTTGAGAATTTGACCGCCGGTTACATTGAGAGGACCGTTTGTATAGATATTACCGCCCTGCGCATTACCATAAGCGGTTTTACCGTCTTTATCAGTATATTTTGAACCGATAATTTTACCGTCTTTAATAACACCGCCGGAAACATTGATAAATGCACCGCTATTAGATGTTGCGGCTTTGCCCTGACCGTAAATGTTACCACCGCAAGCAGTACCGGTCGGATTATCAGCTGTACCGCCGGAGATTTCACCGCCGGTTATATTAAGAGTTGCATCAGGCTGAACATTGATGTTACCTGCATTACCCTTTATTGCTTTACCGTTTCTTATTATCCCGCCTGCAACATTAACAACTGTTGTCTGATAAGACTTAACACCGTCAACTGTTACGTCTTTACCCTTATAGACATCAATATTACCACCGGAATTTGCAACACCGTTTTCAATGATTACTGAACCTAAGATATCAAGCTTAGGACCATAGCAGAAGATGTTACCACCGGATACTTCTGATGTACCGCCGGTAACAGTACCGCCGGAGAACTTACCTGTATTCTGAAGCCAGAAGTTACCACCCTGAGCAACATTGTTATCAAGTTTTGTAGCAGAACCGTTTTTAACAACGCCGCCGGTCATATTGATAGTAGAAGTTCCGTTACCGTGAACGTTACCACCCTGACGGGCATTACCACCGGAAATTTCACCGCCGGTTATATTAAGCTGACCTGCTGCACCAATGTTACCGCCTTGGCCACCGAGAACAGTTCCCTTATCATTTTTATAGATAACGGTTTTACCGCCGGAAATCGTACCACCGGTTATGTTACATACAACATACTGACCGGAATAAATGTTACCGCCGCCGTTAGCAGTACCGTTTTTAACAACGGCGTTCTTGCCGATAATGATTTCACCCATCGGCTTATCCTTTGAAGTGTAACTGAAAATGTTACCGCCGTTAGCAACACGAGTGGGATCGTTATGTTTAGTAACACCGCCCTCAACTGTACCACCGTTCATAATGAACTTAGCACCGTTACTGAGCCAAATATTACCGCCCTGCGCGTTGGACTTAACGGTTGTTCCGTTAAGGGTTACGTTTCTACCCTCTGCAATACCGCCGGAAACAGTACCGGAGTTCATAGTGATAACTGCGCCTTCACCGGCATACATATTACCGCCTTGGCCACCGCGAGCAGTAACCTTGCCTGCGTTATCACCTGTTGTGGGAACATAAGCACCACCAACAGAGTGACCGTTTTTAATTGTTGCACCGTTAATATTGATTTTACCGTTTTTACCAATACCTACTGCCGCACCGATAGCGTTATCTTCAACGCCTTTCATATCGATAACAACACCGCTGTTAAGATTGAGTGTGCATCCTTCGGAAGCATAAATAGCAGCACCGGTAAGGGAAGGAATATCACCGTTGGAATTCTTCTTGAGTTCGGAAGTCAAAAGACCTTTACCGCCCGAAGAATCCATAACAGTTAATGAAGCGTAGGGGTTAACAAGAATAGTTCTTCCCGTGTTGCTTACTGTATGACCGTTAAGGTCTATAACAACATCAACGGGGAGCTGATTATCAACCTTGCTGCCAAGATAACCGATCTGAGACTGAATAGCATTTGAATAGAAGTCCTGTGAAACAACATAGTGATAGCCATCAGAAGCAAAGGAACCGGGAGCAAATTCATACC
Organism: Acutalibacteraceae bacterium; assembly: GCA_045642495.1. Classification (GTDB taxonomy): domain Bacteria; phylum Bacillota; class Clostridia; order Oscillospirales; family Acutalibacteraceae; genus UBA737. The sequence continues at coordinate 4,225 of JAZUJA010000082.1, read as the reverse complement.
AATCAACTGTTTTATTACAGTGAGAGCAGAATGCGGTTTTATTAAGAACAGAAGCTTTATGAATTATGAATATGTAGCAAACCTTGCCACGAGCATTCTTCTGGCAGTGAACCTGATCGCCGGGCTCAACATTTGAGGGAGAACCAATCGGGATACCTGGAGTGCCGGAAACATCATAAATAAAGCAACCGTTTGTTATTTCATTTTGAACATTCATACATGAAGAACCTGCAAAACATTTAAGAAGCTTACCGTCAAGCTGTGTTGCAAAGCACCATGAAGCGAATGAATAACCGCCGCAAACATCTTTTGCAGATAAATACTTTGTTGCAATTCCGTCTTCATTAAGTTCAAGACCGAAGCACTTTGCGGAAACAGCATCCATTTCCTTAACAACAGCGGGATCCTTAACACGGATATCTCTCTGTTCGCCTTCAACGGCAAGGTTAAAGTGATAATAACCGTCAGCTTCAACCTCACGGGTTGAAAGACCGGTTGTTGAATCATATTTACGATCGATATTCCAATAAAGGATACCGGGGGCGGAACGTTCAGTCAAGAACGCATATTTTAATTCGCCGCCTTTTTTGGAAACGAGGTAGAAACAGTCGTTTTCCTTGAATTCTATCATATTACCGATAGAACCGGATGTACCTGTAACGTCATACTTAATAACGCTGGGAGTGATCTTATATTCAAGGCGCATACCTTCAAGACCTTCGGAAGTATCGAAGGTTGAAACACCCTTATCATCAGTTCCAACATAATAAACCTGCTTTGCGGAGAGTTCATAGCCCATCTCGTCAAGCGGGATAACACCAACAACAATACCCTTTTCGTCAAACTGAAGACCCATGCAGTAATACTGATCGATAAGGTCAACGATTTTCTTACTTGCAACACGGCGAGTTACGCCACGGCCTGCCTGACCGATATTGGAAAACAGAACATGATAGTAACCGTCTTCCTTATCGGGAGTACGAGATGAGGTGAAAGTTTCAGACTTAAAAGCATATTCGTCACGCTCGGTATTCCAATAAAGCTCAGTTCCGGCTTCAACTTTTTCAGAACTAAACCAATTGTTCCAGTTAACCGCTGTGACAACACCGGCGACAGCAACAACCAAAATACCGGCAATGATTAAAGTCCACTTGTTTTTTAATACTTTTAAAACTTTATTCACAGTATAAATCTCCTTTCATTTATTTAAGATTACCGAAGAGTTTATTAACCATGTTAATTTCAGCATCGGCAACCTCTTCACCTGTTCCCTTTTGATAACGGCAGATGTCACGCTCGTAACAACCGTAATCAAAACCGAAAGCAGAAGGAATATAAGAATATTTACCATTGGAATAACCCATGGCAATTGTATATTTGAAGGGAGAATTTTCCATGAAGTAGCATGAGTTTGTATCAAACTGCTCAAAAGGAACAAATCCCATTGCAACATCGCCTATTGAAGCAGTATAAACTCTGAATACTTCAGTTGCAGGAGCTTGTGACTTAGTAACAATACCGCCGGCATGGTAAACAGAAGCAATACCGTATTTTCTGGCTTCTCTGTTAACAGCATCACGGTCGTTGGATGAAGCCCACATCTGTCTGATGATAGTAGCCTGCGGAACCAAATAGTCTTCACTGTGGTCAATTTTAGCAGTTAAATCATAATAAGAAGTCTGAATCTTATGATTTTTGACCTCGGTCATATTCTTAAGGACTTCCATTATATAATTGCCAACTGTTTGACCGTGCTGACGCCACTGATCAGAAGTGAAGGCGTTATCGGAATCCAAACGAGAAGTCGGGTTGATGTTTCCGCAACCACCTTGGAAATATGCGCAGTAGCAATCACCGAGTTCTCTTTCAACATGCTGACGCATTTCACCGCACCAGTCAGCTGAAATATCGGTTTTGTTCATACCTCCGGTCATGGTCATGTGAGCTCGGAAAGAAGTAAAGATTATATCCTTATCATCCTTACGGTCAAACTTAAGAACATAAAGTGTAGGATCGGCAACAGAAGTGTGATCTTTGATGGGGAAATCATCAAGTACACCGTGGTTATCACCGATTGCAACACCGTTTGTTTTGAAATAGTGACGAACGAAGTTAAGACCGGTTGTTTCTGTTTCACCATAGAACATAGAACAAGGTTTACGGTCATTAAGCGCTTTAACAGCAACCTCAGCAGAACGGTCTGCAAGTTTCTGAAGATACAGAGCGATCGAACCCATACCGGTCTGTGAAGTATCAGGCGCTGAATGTGAGTGAGAGCAGTTGAACTCCAGATTATCAACTGAAATTCCTGTTGCCTGCATTACAGAATTTTTAAGCTGATTAACTTCACCGGTGGACAAACCGATGTTATCAACAGAGAATAAAAGAATTGTATTATTTTCTTCATCGGAAACTGCAATACAACTCATTTCAAGAAGACTTAAATAGCCATTTGAAATTCGCTTATCAGTGTTACCGTAGCCTGCCAAAGGAGTATTTTCCTCAGGCATTATTTCCACTCTTGCAAAGCCGGAACGAAATTCACCTTTATAATCATCGGTGATTTCAGCTTTGGCTCTTTTTTTGCTATCGGTTTTTGCGTTTTCTTCGCTACCGCATCCGACAGCGCAAAGAACAAGGCAAAAAACCAGCAAAATCGAAAAAACTTTTCTCATACTATCATCCTTTCAGATATAAAAAAACAGTAATATAGGTTTAAATTGTGTTAAAAAATTATCGCTCTTATGCAAACTGCCTAAAGAATACTTGCAAAAAAGGACAAAAGTAACATAAAATACCCCAATATGCAAGTTGATTATACTATAAAAAGTCAAAAAAATCAACATTTTTTTATAATTTTAATTAAATTTATTATAAATTTGATTTTATATTTATCATTGTTAAATTACTAATATATATGAAGGAATAAAGCAAAAAAAATACAGCAGTTTCAAAATGAAACTGCTGTATAAAAATCGGATTGAATTAACCCTTAACAGAGCCAACCATAACGCCCTTCTTGAAGTATTTCTGAACTATCATATAAAGGATAAGAACAGGAACTGTTGAAACAACGATGATTGCATATTTGATCTGCTGTGTGCCATCTTCAACCTGCTGCAAGAAGGTAGATTCAACTGTTGAAGTATCAATTGACTGACCTGCTGCGAGGATCTGACGAAGGAACAACTGCAACGGCCACAAATCTTTATTACGCAAATAAATCATTGCGGTGAAGTACTGGTTCCAGTGACCAACAGCATAGTAAAGGGTGATAACCGAAAGAGTAGGCTTAGCAAGCGGAATTGCGATCTTAAGAAGTGATATAGCATCCGAAGCACCGTCAACCTTAGCTGCTTCGAAAAGTTCAGCAGGGATGGAAGAACGGAAAGAAGTACGGATGATCAACATATTATAGATTGACAAAGCACCGCTTAAAAGCATTACCCAAATGGTATTAACAAGTCCTAAGTTTGCTTTCAAGATGTAGTTCGGGATAATACCGGCACCGAAAAGCATTGTAATGATAAGAACTGTGTTATAGAATTTTTTACCGGGGAGATTCGGTTTGGAAAGCGGATAAGCGCAAAGAACAGAAAGAATCATATTGATAAGTGTACCGGTTACGGTATAGAACAATGTATTTCTGTAACCAATCCAAATGCTCTTATAATGGAATACAAACTTATAACCAGCAATAGTAGGTTCTATCGGTAAAAGAACTACACGACCACCTGCAATAGCAGTTGCAGATGAGAAAGAGCAGGAAAGAACGTAAACAACAGGATAACCAACAGTTATAAGAAGGATAATAAGGATAGCTGTTGTAATGCCCTGAAGAACGCGGTCACCAATAGGATCTTTTATCTTATTGGGATTAGATTTGAATAAAGCCATTTTCCTGCACCCCCTTAGAACAATCCGGCTTCGCCGTCTGATACCTTACCCGTGATCCAGTTAACCAAAATAACGAGTGTGGAGTTGATTATTGCATTCATCAACGAAACGGCAGCACCGTAAGACAATTTATTCTTAGCAAGACCATATTTATAAACATAAGTTGAAATAATTTCAGACTTTTCAATGTTCAAAGAGTTCTGCATAAGATATACTTTTTCATATCCAACCGACATGATGTGACCGAAACGAAGAATAAGTGTGATAGAAACGGTCGGTAAAATCGTCGGAATATCAACATGAAGAACGCGCTTCCAACGAGAAGCAC
>JAZUJA010000081.1:0-7619 GCA_045642495.1 Acutalibacteraceae bacterium | reverse complement strand
AAAAAGCCACCTATAAGATAATAAATCTTACAAGTGGCTTTAAAGCATTCTCAGGCAAGACACATAGCGTTGTCTCTTGCAACCTGAGTCTCTTTTTCTATACATTTTTTCAGATTATCTAAATCAGGTAGTATTCCAATAGGCTCATATAACAAAGCGTCATTTGAATCCATTTCATATCCTATCAAAACCGATCGAGCGGAGATAACGCGCTGCGAAAGTGGTGTGTTTACGTGTTCTATCATCAATTCCAATATCGAATGCCAGTTTGAGCCATGCTTCCAAAATATAAGAAAACAAAGTTTTCTTAACTCAGAGCGATCCATATCTGAAACATAGTCATAAAGTTCTTGTTTGAGTATTTTTTCATCTTCGCTAAAATCTCTGCTTTCGCCGATAATGGTTGCTTCACGCAGATAGTTCCATATCGGTTTCTCCAGCACATGGAACCATAAACAAACATCTATAAACGACGGCTCGATACTGCTTTCCCACTTTTGCATGGTTCGCTCTGTTTTTCCGAGTGCCTTTGCGAGATAAAGATGCGATACCCCTGCATCTATTCTCGCTTTTTTCATTATCTCGGAAGAAACCTTTGAGTATTGATGCTTTTCTCTCAAAACGGCATATCCCGGTTTGTGAGCAAAAGCTGCGCTTCTTGCCGCCGATATAGCATTGCTGAGAAGCTTATCATCAAACAAATCACAGTTTGAGGCGGTTTTTGATTTTTTGCTTAGGTCAAATGAGGTTTGTATAATTTCCGCTATTTTATAACGGTTATGAAGACTGGTGTGCGAATGGGCACAGAACATATCCAATACACCTTTCCATGATCCACCATAATCCCCCATAATTAAAAAATGCAATTTTTTTATTTCACGGGGACCCATAACCTCTGATATATACACCTGCAGTGATTTTCTCAGATCCTCATCCGAGCTGTTAAAGCAAAGCGATTTGAAAGCATCGGGCCAGAAAAATTCCAGCATATAACTAAACGGATTTTCGCCGACGATATCAAACCAAGCAAGAATTGTTGACAAAGTTGGAGTTCCCTGACCACTTTCCCACGCTTTTATGGTGCTGACCGATACCTTTAAAAGTTCATTCATTCCCCTGCGGCTTATTCCCGCATTTGTTCGTGTTCGGGAGAGAATTATGCTGCTTTTTTCAACTGCATCAACCTGATATAAAAACATAAAAGTCTCCTTTTGGACATTATATTTACTGTATTATTTCAACTAAATCAACTTTTATTTTATTCCAACTGCAATCAACTAACAAGTCCAAATTCTGTTCGATTACGCCAAAAATGAGGTGAAAAAATACAGCAGAATTCGATTGAAAAATACAATTTTTAAGACGATTGTTTTTAATTCAAAATATAAACTTGAATTCAAACAAATTTCGCCTTGATTTTGCTTACATAAAACGAACAAAACAATCATATAATTGGTCTTTACCGTTGGGTTTTAGTGTATATAATAAATAACAACAGATATTTGATCTTTTTGAAGGGAGAACAATTATGGAATCTTCAAATAATTTTTCCATAACCCGCGCTTATTCGGAAATCGTCGGTTTTCAAAAAAAGTCTGAGGATTCTTACACAGCAAGGGTTGAAGGCGAAAATATAATTGCGGAATACACCTGTAAAACCGATGATCTTGAAAAGCATGAGAAAATCTGTGTTACGGGAATTCCTTTTAAGCTATTTAAAAAAATAGTTCTGTATATATCGGAAAATGCGGTACGAAGCACCATGTGGATTGAGGTTGTAAGCGATTACTGCTACGAATATAACGCTGATATAAAAATTATTGTATGAGTTTAAAAGATATACCGTCATTGCAAATATATCAAGATGACGTGAATACTTTTCAAGCACCCCACCCGCATCACCTTATTTTAATATAATTGTATGAACCGATTTTTCTAAAACAACTTATGAACACCAAAACCAAAATTCCCAAATTGAACCGCAAGGTTTGGTTTGGGATTTTTTTATATCCAAAATACAAAAAGCCACCTATAAGATAATAAATCTTACAAGTGGCTTTAATTCGTATCTATTAAAACACAGTTCAGTCGCTTTAAGCTAACGGATATCCTTCAGCGTCGAGAGTATGTCTTAAAAGATAAATTGCATCATCAGAGTCCGTCTGGCCGTCACCGTTAAAGTCGCAGCTTTGGTTTACGGGATAGCTTTCAGGATCAAGTGTTGCACGCAGCAGATATATAGCATCGTCACTATCGGTACTACCGTCGCCGTTCAGGTCGCCGAGCAGAGTTTCTGTGTTTTTAGTTGTAGTCAGCAGAATGACATCCGCTATTTTTTCAACTGCCGCGGCAGTTGAATATTCAGCGCCGCTTAAAGCATCATACCATTTTGCATAAGCGCTTAACATCGGTGCTGCCACCTTATCGGCGATTGCCGGGGACACTGCCATTTCAGCAAGTGCCGTGCAACCTGCGAGCATATCGGTTGTATTGGTTACGGCTTTCATATCAAGGTTATTGATATTTATGCTTGTTAGTGCTTCACAACCTGCAAAGAGATAAGCCGCATTATCAATAGATGCGCCGGGATTTGCATATACCGACTTAATGTTATCCTTTTCGCTCTTCCACGGTGTATTATCGGCAGATGTGCTTTGATTTGTTATTTTGCCGTTTAATACAAGGCATCCTTTGCCGTCAATATACCAGCCGGGGTTATATTCTGTTACAAGTGTTACCTTGCCTGTTATGGCCTCCAATGCCTCGGTGGTTGTATATTCTTCGCCCGTACCGGCGTTATACCATACGCCGGAAATTTTCATCAGTGACTGGCTGCACATTGCGAGCAAATCGGGTGTGGCATCCACTTTTGTGATTTCCGAGCAACTACCAAGAAGCCCCTCTTTACCTTTATAAGTGCAATCGGAAGATTTCACAAAATTCGAAAGATTTACCGAACTTAGCACGTTACAGTAACAAATCATATCTTGGGAATACTTCATAGCAGATGTATCAAAATTGCTTAAATCAAGGGTGCGCAGAACAGTGCAAAAACGGAACATACATCTTGCATCCGTTACCTTTGAAGTGTTGAAGTGGCTAACATCAATACTTTCAAGTTTATTGCAACTACTGAACATATAACTCATATTAGTTACGTTTGCTGTGTTAAAGTGGCTAACATCAAGGCTTTCAAGTTTATTGCATTGATTGAACATGCTAATCATATCGGTTGCGTTTGACGTATCAAAATGACTTACATCAAGCGACTTGAGTTTTCTGCAAGCATTAAACATATTTTGGAAGCTTGTAACCCTGCTTGTATTAAAGCCGGAAACATCAAGACTTTCAAGTTCAACACAGCCATGGAACATATAGAGCATATTATTTACAAAGGACGTATCCAACCCCGAAAGATTTACTGTTTTCATTTTTTCGCAGTTTGAAAACATATCCACTGTGCTGTTAGAATCGGAAATATCAAGATTGCTTAAATCGGCAGAAACAAGATTTTTCAATCCATAGAACAATGCTGTTGCATTAGCAGTATATGCGCCGGGTTCTGTAACAACAGAAGTGATGCCCTTCGCAAGACCGTACCAAGGGGCACCGGGGTGGATATATGATTGGCAGGTAACCGCATCGTATTCATAGGAGCTGTTGTTGATGATATGGCCCGTGATATGAAGGCAGCCATCCTCAACATACCAGTTGTTGCCGGCAGTCTTAGTGATTGTAACCACGCCTTCAATCGCTTTAAGCTCATCGGTTGTGCGATAATATTCGCCTGTTTCAGTGTTGAGCCATGAGGTTGAAATGTTTTTTAACTGACCTGCAACCTTATTCAGTATGCCGCTGTTTGCCTTAACGGTTGTAAGAGCGGTACAGTTGCTGAGCATGGAAGCAGAGTTTGTTACCCGGCTTACGTCAAAACCGCTTATATCAAGCTCTAAAATGCCGGTGCAGTGGTTGAACATACCGCTCATATTAGTTACATTTGATGTGTTAAAACCGCTTACATCAATCTTCTTAGCCGGCACATTCTGGAACATATAACTCATATTTGTTACATTTGATGTGTCCATTTTATAAAGGTATAAATTTGAAAGGGTTGAACACTTATAGAACATATAGGACATATCCCTAACCTGCGGAGTGGCACACATTGTAACGGAGTGTAATTTTCCGCAGTTATAGAACATTTCCGACATATCGGTTACCTTGGAAGTATCAAGATATGAAAGGTCAATCGACCAAAGTTCAGAGCAGCCGTCAAACAACCCCAACATACTTGTTGCACTGGAAGTATCAAGATATTTAAGGTTTGCGGTTTCAAGGTTAGTGAGACCGCTGAAAAGATAGATGGCGTTTTCAACCGAAGCGCCTTTTTCGGTTACAATTGATTTAATTCTGCTTTTATAGGCGTTCCACGGGGTTTTGTCGGGATCGGTTTCTGAGCAGCGGTTAGTTATTGCGCCGATGATGTGCAACACACCTGCGCCGTCAAGATACCAACCCGTGCCGCTTGCCAATGCGGTATTATCTCTTGAAAATGCGGTTGTTGACCAAATCGAGGCTATGCTTTCGGCAGTGCCGTAATTTTTCCCCGAATCGTTTTTCCACAGCGAATAAATATTCATCACCTGCGGCGCAAGAAGTTTCGCCATGGAGGGAGTCAACTTGATGCTTGATATACCGCGGCAGCCTGCGATGAAATCGGTGACATTTGCATCCGAATCAACATCGATATTTTCGAGGTTAAGCGAAATAATCGAAGGGCAGTTATAGAACATAGCGCTCATGTCACTCGATTTACCTGTATTAAGATCTACAATGCTTACATATTTAAGATCGGTACAGTTTCCGAAAAGAAATACTGTGCTGTTTACGCCGGAGCCCGGAATAGCATACACCGATTTTATTTGATCCTTATAGTTTTTCCAAGGTGTTCTATCTGTGATAACACCGTTTGAATAGGTGCTTGAATTGGTTATATTGCCCGTGATGTTAAGGGTGCCGTTTTGCTCAATATACCAACCCTTACCCTTGGCAATAATATTGTTATCGGCAAAAACCTCAAGCGCACGGTATTCCGATTCATGCGGTGTGCCCGATCCTGCGTTTATGCTCGGCAAGGATACAAAATCCTGACCGATCGTGCCGTTATTCAGTATTTTTATACCGTTTACCTTAACTTTATTGGATGAGGAATAAGTAAAGCTTGAGCCCCAAGTTTCAACGGCAGGATAATCATAGTTATATTCCGCATAGAGATATGCCATATCGTTTACGGAAATTTCGGGACACTGAATGGCTAAACCTTCGCGGTCGTCATCATCACGGAAACCGTAGGCATAAACCTCTGACTCATCATGAAGATCAAGCCAGCCCGTGTCACCGTCGAAATTAGAGTAATATCCCTTAAAGCCGCTGAGTTCAAGGGTTGTTGTATTGTGCAAAGCTACTGTGCAGCCCGGTGCCGCAAAAGCACGGCTGCCGTAAGGATAAACGGTTACGGAAAGCTTGCCGTCGCCGTAGAAATTTACATAGTTTCCGGGGGTTACAAATATGCCGTCATAGTTAATATATCTTCCCTGGGAGTTATCAATGAAGCTATCGCCCTTTAAGTAGATGTTTACATCGTCATCGATATACAGAACAGCCCGGTGACCGTCCGTTGTGGTGCGGCTGCCGTAATAGTATGCCTTATTGATTTTGGCATTATCAAGAACCAGATACTTGCCTTTGAAGGCGCTGTTATATTCACTGCCATCGGGATAGAACTGAACGCTGCCGCCGTCACCGAGAACGTCAAGTCGGTTAGTGCTCATAACCGGCGTTTCGCCTACCCAAACATTCATATACTGACCTTCGAAATAATCCTCTTCATTTGATTTGGCAACATCGGAGCTTATATAATTTCCGGTTTTATCAATAGCATAAATAGTGCAAAAATGCTTATGTTCTAAATTCCATTCCTCAATGTCAAGCACCGTGGTTAAATCAAGGGATGTGGTGTAGGCATTAACCGTAGCCTCGGTGTAATGGTAAGTCGGCAGATTAATTGCGTTGTATTCAGTCCAATGCTCCTGATAGCCGTAAAGACCGTTAAATCCGTTCAAATTCATATAAAGGCGCACAACATAGCCGGTTGCATTCGGCACTTTATACCAATGCAGAACGCCGTCCGGCCCGAATTTCGGCTTGGGCGCCGCCAACTGCGGCCGACCGGTGCTGAATTCATCGGTAGTTTCGCCGTATATTACTTTAACTTCATCTCTCTCATAATACGGATTATTATAAATATAAACGGCATCAACCTTGATTTTCCAGCGGTCTGCTCCGCCGACGCTTTGGCCTAAATCCGCAGAAGAAAAGCTGAACGAACTGCCGGTTATCATTTCTTCTGCCGCAACAATAAACTTTTCATCATTGCTATCGTATCTCATAGCAGACACGTTATAAAGACCTATTCCCGGAATAGCGGTAAATCTGCCCGATATCGTTCCGCCCGAGCCGGTATCGGTGAGTTTTATGTTAAAGGGTTCTATGTCACTGCGATATATGGTATCACTGTTTAATTTATTGAATAAACTTTCGTTATATAACTTAGTTGTAGAATCTGTTGAAGATACCCAAATAGGGGCCACTTTGAGCAGTTGTTTATGAAGTGTGCGAATACTGTTGGCACTCAAAAGTTGAACCTTATCAAGTGATTCACAGCCAACAAACATATCCTCGATGTAACTGGCGCGAATATCACTTGCATTAAATTTCGGCATCTCAATGTTTTTCAGGTTTGTGCAACCCGAAAACATCCCGGTTACTCTTGCCGAATTCGAAGTACCGTGTGTGGGAGCATAGTTAGGAAGGACAATGTTTTCAAGGCTTGTGCAGTTTTTGAAAAGATTTCTCGCATCTGCCCTATTCGGACCAAAAGTCTGAAGATTAACCGTTTTAAGACTTGTGCAGTTTTCAAACATACTGCTTACATTTTCTGCCGAAGATAGGTTAAAAGATCCGAGTTTAACGGTTTCAAGGCTTGTGCAGTCCTTAAACATTTCACTGGCATCCGTTACGTTAATAAAAGTCCAGAAACTGCTGAGATCAGCCTCTTTAAGTTTAGTGCATCCTTTGAACATTTCATCGAAGAATTTAACATTCTGCACATCAAAGTTAGGCAAAGAAATATATTCAAGGCTTGTACAATTACGGAACATTTTTCCATCATAAATGCCTTTGACGTATCAAGCTTATCAAGGTTTACGCTAACAAGGTTAGGACAGTTCTCAAACAGTCTTGACATACAGGGATTAAAGACTTTCGGGTCAAGGCGCGCACCTTCTTCTGCCACAACCGACACAATTTCCTTCTTATAAAGATGCCATGGGGACAGGTCAACCGATGAATTGCCCATACTCCAGAAACTTCCCGTGATATGAAGACAACCTGCCGAGTCGATATACCACTTGTTGCCGTCCTGCGCAATATTACTTGCCGCATAAACGCCGGGAAGCAGCGACATACAAATTGCAATGCACAAAACAAGACTTAAAAGTTTTTTAATTATGCCTTTCATTAAAGACCCTCCGAATATTTATATAATCAGTTTATTTTTT
>JAZUJA010000080.1:0-7256 GCA_045642495.1 Acutalibacteraceae bacterium | reverse complement strand
ATATAAAAGATTTTTTTATTATCGGAGGATAATTTTTATGGTATTTGAAAAGATTAAAGAAATTTTAGGTGCGCAGCTTGATGCCGATGAAGAAAGCATTACTCTTGAAACTGATATTGCTGATGATCTTGGGGCTGACAGTCTTGATGTAGTTGAACTTCTTATGTCTATTGAAGATGAGTTTGATGTTGAAATTCCCGATGAGGAAATCGTAAACCTTAAAACTGTTGGAAGCTTGGTTGATTATATTCAGGACCATACCAATTAATTTTTATTATTTTGAGCAGGTCGTGAGACCTGCTTTTATTTTTTTCAGAGGTATAATTTATATGAATGGGTTGTATGAAAGGACAAAGCTGATAATCGGTGAAAAGGGAATAGATATTCTTAAAAAATCTTCCGTGGCAATTTTCGGTGTTGGCGGCGTAGGCGGATATGTAACTGAAATGTTATCAAGGGCGGGAATAGGTAATTTAACTCTTGTTGACGGAGATGTATTTTGTGAATCGAACCTAAATCGACAGCTTTATGCTAATGTAAATACTCTTAATAAAAATAAGGCTGAAGTTGCCGCTGAGCATATTCGATCTGTTAATAATGAATGTAATGTTTGTGCCATTCCGTTGTTTTATACTAAAGAAACAGAATTCGATTTTAACAAATATGATTATGTAGTTGATGCGATAGACAGCGTTAATGATAAAATATCAATTATTGTTAATTCTCAAAAGGCAAATACTTCTGTGATCAGTTCAATGGGCGCCGGAAATAAACTTACAACCGATTTTAAGGTTATGGATATATACGAAACCTCGATATGTCCGCTTGCACGTGTTATGCGCCGAAAATTGCGCGATGCAGGCGTTGTTTCACTAAAAACGGTATTTTCTTCGGATATGCCACAAAAACCTGCTGACGGGTCAATAGTTGGCTCGATTTCATTTGCTCCTGCAGCAGCCGGAATTAAAATTGCAGGTGAGGTTATAAACGATTTATTAAAAAAAGCAGAGGAGTAAATCCTCTGCTTTTTAATTTTATTCAATGATGGAAGTTCCTGTCATCTCTTCAGGCTGTTTAAGTCCTAAAATTTTGATAATGGTGGGGGAGATATCGCAAAGTTTTCCGCCTTCTCGTAAGGTGCAATCTTTACCTATAACAACAAACGGAACAGGATTGGTTGTATGCGCGCTGAACGGTGTGCCGTCTTCCGCAACCATACAATCGGCATTGCCGTGATCTGCGGTAAGAAGCATAACGCCACCCATTTTAAGGGTTGATTCCTTAACTTTGCCGACACAGGTGTCAACGGTTTCAACCGCCTTAACCGCTGCATCAAAGATTCCGGTATGTCCAACCATATCGCAGTTTGCAAAATTTAAAATAACGCAATCGTATTTTCCGCTTTCAATTGCTTCACATACCTTGTCGCAAACCTCAAAAGCACTCATTTCCGGCTTGAGGTCATAAGTTGCAACCTTAGGAGAATTAACAAGAATTCTATCCTCGTTTTCAAACATAACCTCTCTGCCGCCGTTGAAGAAGAATGTTACATGAGCATATTTTTCCGTTTCTGCAATTCTAAGTTGAGTCATGCCGTTATCTGCCAAAAATTCACCTAAAGTATTTTTAAGTGACTGCGGCTTAAACGCAATATCAACATTCGGCATTGAAGCGTCATACTGAGTCATGCAAACATAGTAAACATTCTGCTTTCCGCCTTTTCTTTCAAAACCGGTGAAATTATCATCAACAAAAGTTCTTGTAATTTCTCTTGCTCTGTCAGGACGGAAATTGAAGAAAATAACACTATCGCCCGAAGCAATACGCTTTGTGCCTTCTATTACAGTCGGAATAACAAATTCATCGGTAATGAATTTTCCTTCCTCGTCCTTTACTGTATATGAGTGTTTAACTTCGCTTACCGCATCATTTGTTTTATTGCCTTCGCCGTAAACAAGTGCGGCATAAGCTTTTTCAACTCTTTCCCAACGATTATCACGGTCCATTCCGTAAAATCTGCCCATAACCGTTGCGAGTTTGCCGCAACCTATTTCAGCAAGCTTTTTATTAAGTGCATCAATATAATCTGCACCGCTTGCAGGGGGAACATCACGACCGTCAAGTAAAGCATGGATATAAACTTCGGTAAGTCCTTTTTTCTTTGCAAGATTTACAAGAGCATAAAGATGCTCAATATGGCTATGAACGCCACCGTCTGAAAGAAGTCCCATAAGGTGAAGAGCGGAATTATTTTTCTTGCAATTCTCAACAGCAGCCAAAAAGGCAGGATTTTCATAAAAATCGCCATCATTTACGGCTTTTGTTATTCTTGTAAGTTCTTGATAAACAACTCTGCCTGCACCAATATTTGTATGACCTACCTCGCTATTGCCCATTTGACCGTCCGGCAGACCGACATCAAGTCCGGATGCACCGATTTGTGTGTTCGGGTACTGTGCGAAAATAGCATCAATTTGCGGTGTATTTGCTTTATCAATGGCATTAACGGATTTATTTTCGTTGATGCCAAAACCATCTAATATAGTTAAAACAACTGGTTTTTTCATTATGATTTCCTCTTTTTACTGATTTGATGCTTCAATGATTGCCGCAAAATCAACCGGTTTTAATGAAGCGCCGCCGATAAGACCGCCGTCAACATCTGTTTTTGAAAGAAGTTCTTCGGCATTGCTCATATTCATAGAGCCACCGTAAAGAATAGAGGTTGCTTCTGATATTTCTGCATTGTAAATAGAAGCAACAACTTCACGAATTGCCGCGCAAACTTCTTCTGCCTGGTCACTTGTTGCGGTTTTTCCGGTTCCGATCGCCCAAACAGGCTCATAAGCAATAATAATATTCTTCATATCATCTGCTGAAACACCTTTAAGTGCAACCTTTGTTTGCATAGAAACAACTTCACCGGTAATATCTTTTTCGCGCTGATCAAGTGTTTCACCAACGCAAAGAACTACCTTTAAGCCCTCTGCAAGTGCGGCGAGAAGACGCTTATTTACTGTTTCATCGGTTTCAGCAAAATACTGTCTTCTTTCGCTGTGACCTAAAATAACGAAATCACATCCGATCTCTTTAAGCATTTCAGCGGAAATTTCGCCTGTAAATGCACCGGATTTTTCGAAATGGCAATTCTGTGCGCCAACCTTAATATCAGTTCCTTTAGTTGCCTGAATTGCAACAGAAAGATCAACAAATGGAACACCAATGAAAATTTCACAGTCGTGTTCTTTAATATTTTCTTTATTTCCTTCAATCAATTCTTTTGCTTGTGCAGGTGTTTTATTCATTTACCAGTTTCCTGCAATAATTGCTTTTCTTATTTTTTTATTCATATTTATCACCCTACAAATTTTTGGCGGTCAAGAAAAAATCTTGCCGCCAATTTTTATATTATTTATCGTTAAGTGCTGCGATACCGGGAAGCTCTTTTCCTTCAAGGAATTCAAGAGAAGCTCCGCCGCCGGTTGATATGTGAGTCATTTTATCGCCGAAACCTAATGTGTTTACAGCTGCTGCGGAATCGCCGCCGCCGATTACAGTAATAGCATCTGTTTCTGCCATTGCTTTTGCAACTTCAAATGTGCCTTTTGCAAGCTGCGGATTTTCGAAAACACCCATAGGTCCGTTCCAAACAACAGTTTTAGCGTTTTTGATTTCAGTTGCAAAAAGTTCTGCAGTTGCGGGTCCTATGTCAAGACCCATTGAAGTGGAGTGAATATCGGAAGTTTCGGTGTGGATAAGTTCAATATCAGCATCAATAGGATCGGGGAATGACTTTGCAACCATATTATCGATGGGAAGAAGAATCTTAACACCTTTTTCTTCTGCAAGTTTAAGCATTTTCTTGCAATAATCGAGCTTTTCATCATCAACAAGAGATGTTCCAACTTCGTGACCCTGAGCCTTAAGGAATGTGAAGGACATTCCGCCGCCGATAATAAGAGTGTCGGCTTTGTTAAGAAGATTTTCTATAACGGAAAGCTTATCAGAAACCTTTGCACCGCCCAAAATTGTAACGAAGGGACGCTTCGGATTTTCAACAGCATTGCCAAGGTATTCAAGCTCTTTCTGAATAAGATAACCGGAAACGGCTTCTTTAACATAAGAAACAACACCAACAGTTGAGCAATGTGCTCTGTGTGCAGTACCAAAAGCATCGTTTACGAAGATATCTGCAAGGGAACCGAGTTCTTTTGAGAATTCTTCACCGTTTTTAGTTTCTTCAACTCTGTAACGTGTGTTTTCCAAAAGAACAACATCGCCGTCTTTCATTTCGGCAACGGCCTTTTTAGCGTTTTCGCCTACAACATTTTCGTCAGCTGCGAAAACAACTTCCTTGCCCAAATGTTCTGAAAGACGAACAGCTACGGGAGCAAGACTAAGTTCAGGCTTGGGTTCGCCCTTGGGTTTGCCGAGGTGTGAGCAAAGAATTACCTTCGCACCGTCAGCAATAAGCTTTTTTATTGTGGGAAGGGCAGCGATTATACGGTTTTCGTCGGTGATTTTACCTTCCTTGAGCGGAACATTAAAATCGCAACGAACAAGAACCTTTTTGCCTTGAACATTGATATCATCGATAGATTTTTTGTTAAATGAACTCATAATAATTTTCCTTTCTGTTAATTTAATTATATTTTACCATAAATTGTTAAAATTTCAACAATTATTTCAAAATTATATTTCTTCCCATTTATAATTGTGAAGTTGACCGAAATTTTCAAGCTCGGGATAGTCCCACTGCCGCAAAACTTCATAAACCGCAACACAAACCGAATTTGAAAGATTAAGGCTTCTGATTTCACCTTGCATAGGGATTCTTACACATCTTTCTTTGTTCTTTATAAGCAATTCCTCAGGTAAACCTTTTGTTTCTTTTCCGAAAACAAGATAACAGTTATCGGGATAATCGACTTCGGAATGAGTTTTTCTGCCTTTAGTTGTAAAGAAAAAGAATTCACCTTTATTCTTTTCGAAAAACTCATCAGTATTATCATAATAGGAAATATCAAGATATTTCCAATAATCAAGGCCTGCTCTTTTTAATTTTTTATCATCAATCTTAAAACCCATAGGGCCTACAAGATGAAGTCTCGCGCCTGTTGCAGCGCAAGTTCTTGCAACATTTCCGGTATTTTGCGGAATTTCGGGTTCAATCATTACAATGTTTATCTTTGCCATAAAATTACCTCCTTTAGAATTATATATTTCATTAAAAAAATAGTCAAGAATAATAAAGAAATAGTGTGAAACAATAGATTTTGGAGGGAGCTTATGAACGAAAAAGAATATTCGGCACTTGTTAAAAAACTTTCACCGCCTTCAAAGGTTTATAAGGATTGTTCACTTGCATTTTTGGCGGGCGGAACAATTTGTTTAATTGGGCAGGGAATATATGAATGTTTTAAGTTTTACGGATTTACGGAAAAAACCGCTCTAATGTCGGTTCCTTGCATACTAATCTTAATTTCTGCAATTTTAACTTCACTTGGTAAATTCGATAATCTTGCAAAAATTTTTGGCGCCGGTGTTTTAGTACCCATAACCGGATTTTCTAATGCGGTTTGTTCACCTGCAATAGAATTCAAAAGCGAAGGCAGAATACTCGGAACGGGCGCAAATCTTTTTAAGATAGCAGGTCCTGTTATAGCTTACGGTCTTCTTTCAAGCGTTTTATACGGCATAATATATTTTGTTTTTACAAGGGTGATTTAATGGCTCATAAAATCGGAAATCAAACTATCGTACTTGATAAAAAGCCTTTTGTTTGCGGATATGCTTCGGTTGTTGGTAAAAAAGAGTCTGAAGGTCCAATGGCAAGTGAATTTGATATAACATATAAAGATAGTAAATTCGGTGAGGATACCTTTGAAAAAGCAGAAAGCAGAATGCAAAAAATAGCGCTTCAAACCGCATTTTCAAAATGTAATTTATGCGAAACTGATATTGATTTTGTTTTTGCAGGCGACTTGCTAAATCAGTGCATCGGAAGTACTTTCGGACTGAAAAAACTC
Organism: Acutalibacteraceae bacterium; assembly: GCA_045642495.1. Classification (GTDB taxonomy): domain Bacteria; phylum Bacillota; class Clostridia; order Oscillospirales; family Acutalibacteraceae; genus UBA737. Next base: position 1,227 of record JAZUJA010000080.1, on the reverse strand, counting down.
GGAATACCTATTATCGGTATGTACGGGGCATGCTCAACCATGAGTCTTTCTCTTGCGACTGCAGCTCTTTTTATTGATAGCGGTGCCGCAAGTATTACGGCAAGCGTAACCTCCTCGCATTTTTGCTCAGCAGAAAGACAATACCGTTATCCGCTTGAATACGGCAGTCAAAGAACACCGACCGCTCAGTGGACAGTAACCGGCTCTGGAGCTACAATTTTATCAAAAACGGAAAATGATATTTATATTGATAAAATAACATTTGGTAAAATTGAGGATTTGGGAATAAAAGATGCAAACAATATGGGACCTGCTATGGCACCGAGCGCTTATTCAACATTAAAAGCATATTTTGAAGATACAAATACCTTGCCTTATGATTATGATATTATTTTTACAGGCGATTTAGGGCTTGTTGGCAGTGATGCACTATATTCTTTGTTTGAAAAAGATGGCATAAATTTGCGTGGAAAACACAGTGACTGCGGACTTTTGATGTTCAATAGAGAAAAGCAGGATGTTCATGCCGGCGGATCAGGATGCGGTTGCAGCGCTTCAATATTGAACTCATATATTATGCACAGACTCGAAAACGGAACATTCAGTAATATTTTATTTATGAGCACAGGCGCGCTTTTATCAACAACCTCTGCGATGCAGGGAAACAGTATTCCCGGCGTCAGTCATTTGCTTAATATTAAGCGAAAAAAGGATTGACAAAACGGTTTGTAAAATTTATAATAAAAAAGCTAATTGTGGCGATAAAACTTAACCCTGTCTTAAAATGACGGGGTTTTATATTTTAGGATGTGATGTCGGTGGAAGAGAAAATACTTGAATTGCTCGAAAACAGAAGGTTTTCGGACTTAAAACAGTTGCTTTCGGATATGCAGCCTGCCGATATTGCAGCCGTATTTGATGATGTTCCCGAAAAGGATATAACTCTTATGTTCAGAATTCTGCCAAAAGAACTTGCGGCGGATGTTTTCGTTGAAATGGAAAGCGATAATCAGCAGTTGCTTATCGAAGCATTCAGCGATAAGGAACTTAAAGAAGTTATGGATGAGCTTTTTATGGATGATACGGTTGATATCATTGATGAAATGCCCGCAACAGTTGCCAAAAGAATTCTTAAAGCAACCGATGCAAAAACCCGTAAAATGATCAATCAGCTTCTCGCTTATCCTGATGATAGTGCCGGAAGCATTATGACAACCGAGTATATTG
>JAZUJA010000079.1:0-5144 GCA_045642495.1 Acutalibacteraceae bacterium | reverse complement strand
AATGTTATCTGTTTTGCAACACCCGGTGAGGCCGCAGGTATGTCAAAGTTCGGCGGTGCTTTTTGGGCGGGCTACATATTTATAACCATTGCTTTTATAGGTCAGCTTGTTTGCGCTTTTATCGCCCTTAAAGAGGACGATAATCAAAAGCTGTTTTATAACATTTCAATAATCAAGGTTAGCTACACCGGACTGATTTTGACTATCATTTTCGGTGCGCTTTGTATGGCAATTCCCGATCTTCCCAATTGGGTTGGCATCATTGTTTGCCTGCTTGTTCTTGCATTTACCGCGATTGCCGTCATTAAGGCAAAGGCAGCATCCGATGTTGTAGAGAACATTGACAAAAAGATAAAAGCACAGACTTTGTTTGTGAAATCTCCCACGGTCGATGCCGAAACCCTTCTCGCCCGTGCCACAACGCCCGAAGCAAAATGCGCCTGCAAAAAAGTATATGAAGCGGTGCGTTATTCGGATCCGGTGTCGAGTGACGCTCTCGCAGGTGTTGAAGGTCAGATTACGCTGAAATTCAGCGAATTTTCAAACGCCGTGACAAGTGGTGCAGAGAATATTGAAACCCTTGCGGACGAAGTTGTAGTTTTTGTTGGTGATAGAAATAAGAAGTGTAAATTGTTGAAATAATAAAAGGGGGGTATATGATGACCGGACAGCAAAAATGCGAATTGTATGCCAAGTACAAAATTTCTCTACGCAATGCATTAAAGTATGAATTTTGGCTACAAGCAATTTTTATCGAATATGCCATGTTAGAGGACCGCACGGAATCGGTGATTCGGCATGCCGGAAATATCAAGCTTATTAACAGTAGAAATCAACCGCTAACATTGTCCAAAAAAATAAACAAAATTCGTTCATGCAGCGCTTTTTCAGATCGAAAAGTTCGCAAATATATTTCTTTGGATTTTCTTGATGAAATAATGAGCTGGAAAAGAAAAAGAGACAGCCTGATTCATTCATTGATGAAGCTTCAAAACGAGGACAATAAAGTAAAGCAAATTGCCATTGAGGGAGAAGCCTTGTTAAAAAAGGTAGATAATCGGATAAAGTCAGTAAATCGGCACTTTGATAACAATATGATCATCGAGGAGAAATAACTAATGTCTATTTTCAAATGTAAAATGTGCGGAGGCACAATAGAATTTGAGCAGGGAGCGACCGTCGGCGTTTGCGACAGTTGCGGAACAAAGCAGACCTTACCGAAATCAAACGATGAGGTTATAAGCAATCTGTTTTCGCGCGCGAATAATCTGCGCCTTAAATGCGAGTTTGACAAAGCGGAGCAGATATACGAAAAAATAGTTGATCTTGATGACAGCGAAGCGGAAGCACATTGGGGTATTGTGCTTTGCAAATACGGTATTGAGTATGTTGAGGATCCGGTGACCTTCAAGAAAGTGCCGACCTGCCACAGAACGCTTTTTGAAGCAGTTATGAGCGATGCTGATTATATTGCGGCAATAGAAAATGCCGATGCGGCTCAAAAAGAGCTATACATAGAAGAGGCAAAAACGATTGATGCTCTTCAAAAGGATATACTTAACATTGTTCAAAAAGAAAAGCCTTTTGATGTTTTCATTTGTTACAAGGAAACCGATCAGGACGGCAAGCGCACGGTTGACAGTGCCCTTGCAAACGATATTTACTATCAGCTTACAAAAGAAGGTTTTAAGGTATTTTTTGCCGCTATAACGCTTGAAGATAAAATCGGAAAAGAATACGAGCCTTATATTTTTGCGGCACTTAATTCCGCAAAGGTTATGCTTGTTGTGGGAACAACACCGAATTATTTTGATGCGGTTTGGGTGCGCAACGAATGGTCAAGATTTTTGAAGCTTATGAAAACCAACCGCGATAAGATGCTTATCCCCTGCTATCGTGATATGGATGCTTACGAGTTGCCCGAGGAGTTTGCGCATTTGCAGGCGCAGGATATGAGCAAGATCGGATTTATAAATGACCTTGTTCGCGGAATCAAAAAAGTTTTGGTTAAAGAGGAAACCGCACCGATTCAAAGCACGGTTATTCCTCAAAGCGATTCAAACGGAAATATATCCGCTTTGCTTGACAGAGGTTTTATGGCACTTGAAGACGGCGAATGGCAAAAAGCGGACGACTTTTTTGAGCAGGTGCTTAACTTTGATGCCAAGAACGCAAATGCATATTTCGGCAAATTGCTTGCAGATATGAAATGCAAGAAGGCGGAAGACCTTCAAAAGGCAACTGTTCCGTTTGATAATAACCCGAACTATCAAAAGGCGGTGCGATTCGGCAAAAATGAACTTGAAAATGTTAACAATGCCGTTAAGGAAAGACTGGAGGAAGAAAGAAAGGAAAAAATATATATTTCCAACACCTCTTCTATGAAAACCGCCAATTCGGAGCAACTTTTCAAGAATATCGCAAACAGTTTGAAATCAATTTCCGGCTATAAGGATGCAGACGAATTAGCAAAACAATGCCTTGATAAAGCGGAAGAATGCAGAAAAAGAAGTGTTTATGAAGTTGCATTAAAAAAGAGATTTCGCGGAAACTATGCAATAAAATCCGAATGCGAAGAAGTGATAAGACTTTTAAAAAACATAAAGGATTATAAAGATTCTGCCGAGCTTATTGAAACAGCCGAAGCTACAATAGCAGAAATTGAAGCAGAGGAAGAAAGAGAGCGATTAGAAAACGAGCGAATTAAAGAAGAAGAAAGACAAAAAGCCGAAAAAAAGAAAAAGTTAATTAAGAAAACGGCAATTATCGGTACGCCTATCGTTGCGGCGTGTATCGCATTTATGATTGTTCTGACAACGGTTATCATCCCCAATGTTAGATTAAACAATTTTAAAAGCGGGAACTATGATATCGGTGACACGGTAAAGTTTGGAAATTATCACAATTCGGATGAATGGATCGTGCTGGACAAACAGGAAAATCGGATGCTTCTTATCAGTAAATATGCGCTTGACTGTCAGCCATACAACACGTCAGATATCGATGTAACGTGGGAATCTTGTTCTTTAAGGAAATGGTTGAATGACGATTTTTTGAACGAAGCATTTAGCAAAAAGGAACAGAGTATTATTGCAAAGATAGACATTAGTGCCGATAACCATCCCGCATACAGTACGAATCCCGGCAACGCGACAACGGACAAGGTATTCTTGCTCAGCATTCCGGAAATAGAGAAGTATTTCACAACCGATGAATCACGCAAGTGTGCCCCGACTGCTTACGCAGAAGCACAAGGTGCATATACAAGCGATAGTTATAAAACAGCAAGTGGCGAAGCCACGTGCTGGTGGTGGCTCCGGTCGCCCGGCAATAATCAGAATAACGCCGCCTCTGTCGACATTGGCGGCTCGGTCTATTACCTTGGTTACTCTGTCTACCGTGATGATTTCGCTGTTCGCCCCGCTTTGTGGATCAATCTTGAATAATAAAAAAGCACATAAAAAAAGTGACCCCCGACGAATGTAGCGTCGGGGGATTCTTTATAGGATTATCAGTTCTTTGGGGCTATTTGTGAGGTTTTCGATGGGGTCTTCTATGAAAATCATATCTTCGATGCGGACGCCGAATTTATTTTCAAGATAGATGCCGGGTTCGACCGTCATAACGGTTCCCTTCTGCAAAACCGTTTTACAGCGAGGGGAAAAAGCGGGGCTTTCGTGAACATCTATGCCGACGCTATGGCCAAGGGCGTGACCGAAGCAGCCTTCATACCCTGCATTATAGATAATATCGCGCGCAACCTTATCAACATCGGCGCATATAACGCCGGGCTTTACGAAATCGAGCGCTGCCCTTTGGGCTTTGAGAACGGTTTCATAAACCGATTTTTGTTCATCGGAAACAGAGCCTACGGCGACAGTCCTTGTCATATCGCTTCGATACCCGCCTACAACGCCGCCGAAATCCATTGTTACGAAATCGCCTTTTTCAATTTTTTTATCGGTTGGAACGCCGTGCGGCAGAGAGGAATTTTTACCCGAAACAACGATAAAATCGAAGGACACGCCTTCGCTGCCGAGATTGCGCATAAAAAACTCCATATCAAGCGCTATTTCCTTTTCGGTTCTACCCGTGGCAATTCGCTCGGTGATATAAGAAAACGCCATATCGGTCAATTTTTGGGCAGATTTTATAAGGGACAGTTCTTCCCTGCTCTTTTTGGCGCGCATTTCGGTTATTTTGGCGGTGAGTTCACCGCAGTTTGATATTTTGGCTTTAAGATTTTTTGAAAGCGCATCAAATCGGGCAACGCTTACATAATCGGTTTCAACGAGAATTTCTTCAATGCCGTGTTTATCGATCAGCGCATTTACATCGTTATAAAAATCGGAAAGCAGAAGAACATCAAGGTCTTTTACAACCTCCCTTGCCTTTTCGATATAGCGAAAATCAAAAAGGCCGTAAGCCGCATCATCGCACACGAAAACCGCACCATCGCTGGCATCAAAGCCGGAAAAATAAAAGCGGTTTACATCGCTTAAAATAAGCGCCGCGGTGTTTTTTGGCAGAATAGCGCATAGATTTTCGGTTTTGTTCATAAAATCACATCCATTCAAGGTTTATTAAATATGTTGGGACGAAACGGGCCGTAAAGGATGCCGTCCCCTACAAGATTTTTTCAATTATTATTCATCGTATCACCGCAAACGGTTTGAAAAAAGGGGCTATGGCGAAAGGGTAATTCGTCACAGCCCCTTTTAATTAAATGATCTTTGAAACCTTAGGGTTTGTTGTTTCGTTTTGCGGTTTTGTGTCTTCAACCGTTCTGCAAGCCGCAAAGGACAAAACGATAACCAAGGCGGCAAGGACGCATGCAAATACTTTTTTCAAAGTTTCACCCTCTTACAAAGAATCAATATAATCACAAGCGGCAAGAGCCGCGATAGCACCGTCGGAAGCGGCGGTTGTGACCTGTCTTATTTTCTTTATTCGACAATCACCTGCTACAAACACGCCATTGCCGGCGCACAGTGTTTCATCAACCGAAGCGTAACCACGCTCATCAAGTGAAATAACATTTTTGAAGGCATCATTCTGCGGGATAAGGCCGATTGCAAGGAAAACACCGTCAACCGCGATATCGCTTATCTCACCTGTTTTTTCACACATTACGCGAACGCCGG
>JAZUJA010000078.1:0-60033 GCA_045642495.1 Acutalibacteraceae bacterium | reverse complement strand
CCAACCTTTGCAGGTGTGTTGGGCATAATTCTGATGATCGGGCATTCAAAGCCGAGCATTTCTTTTATGCTTTCTGTTTTAACGCCTGCCGCCATGCAAACGATAACAAAAGGTGTTGTGCGGTTTTTAAGGGTTTCCTTAATACCCTCAACCATATCTGCCAAGACCTGCGGCTTAACGCCGAAAAAGATATAATCGCAAACAGTAGCGATTTCTTCGTTATTTGAAGAAACGGTGCCGTAAGTATCGGCAAAGGATTTAACCTTTGTTTCATCAAAATCCGCAATATAAACATTTTCTGCGCCGATTTTTTTAAGTGTTGCGCCTGCAAGGGTGCCGCCCATATTTCCGGCACCTATAAATCCGACTTTAATATTATTCATAATCTAATCCTCTTATCTTATCTGTCCGTTTCCGGAAACAATGTATTTATAAGTGTTAAGCTCGCAAAGTCCCATAGGTCCTCTTGCGTGAAGCTTTTGGGTTGAAATTCCCATTTCACAGCCAAGGCCGAAAACGCCGCCATCGGTAAATCTTGTGGAAGCGTTAACATAAACTGCCGCCGAATCGATAGCCGCGGTGAACTTTGCCGCGGTTTCTTTGTTTTCGGTGATTATGGCGTCGCTGTGATGGGTGGAATGAAGCGAAATATGCTTGATGGCACAGTTGACGCAGTTAACCACCTTAACCGCCATAATATAATCAAGAAATTCGGTATCAAAATCGTTTTCGCCGGCGGGTGTTCCTTCAATGATTTTTGCCGCCTGCTCGTCAAGTCGAAGCTCGGCCGCTTTTTCTCTGCCGGTGCAAAGCCTTTTATAAAGCAGGGGAAGAAATTCCTCGGCAATATCCTTGTGAACAAGGCAAACCTCCGCTGCATTGCAAACAGAAGGACGGCTCATTTTTGCGTTTTCAATAATGTTAAGTGCCTTTTCAAAATCGGCATCTTTGTCAACAAATATATGGCATATTCCCGTTCCGGTTTCAATGCAGGGAACGGTCGCGTTTTTAACACAAGCGGAAATAAGACCTTTTCCGCCGCGGGGAATAAGCAAATCAACATATCCCTCCGCTTTCATAAGCGCGTTTGCGCTGTCACGCGTGGTATCGTCAATAATATTTATAAGATTTTCGTTAAGTCCTACCGAGCTTATGGCGTCTCTTAAAACGTTAACGATGGCTTTAGATGTTCTGTATGCTTCTTTTCCGCTTCTTAAAATGCAAACATTTCCCGATTTAAGCGTTAGCGCCGCCGCATCAGATGTAACATTGGGGCGGCTTTCGTAAATGATGGCAACAACGCCTATCGGAACGCTGACCTTTTGAACTTTAAGTCCGTTTTCTCTTTCGTATTCGGCAAGAATTCTGCCGGTTGGATCGGGAAGCTCCGCCACTTCAAGAATGCCCTTTGCCATTCCCTCAATGCGCTCTGCCGAGAGCATAAGGCGGTCAAGCATAACATCACTTATTTTTCCCTTAGATGCTTCAAGATCAAGCGCGTTTTCTTTTATAATCGTGTCCGCGTTATCGCAAAGCGCTTTTGCCATTGCTTTAAGCGCGGTGTTTTTTTGCTCGGTCGTAACCGAAAAAAGACCCGCCTTTGCCGATTTCGCGTTTTCAAGAATTTGATCGGTTGTCATTGCCGTTAACCCTCCTTACAGGGCAAAAATTTTGTTCCGATTTTTTTGCCCTCAACAATATCATATAGAATTTCGGGATCTTCGCCGTTTGCGATAATCATTGCCGTTCCTGCCGCGGTAACCTTTTTTGCGGCTCTTATCTTGGTTTCCATTCCGCCCGTTCCGAACTGTGAGCCGGCAGTGCCTGCAAGTGCTTCGATTTCGGGAGTAATCTCTTTTACCTCGGCAATAAGCTTTGCATCGGGGTTTTTTCTCGGATCGGCGGTGAAAAGCCCGTCAATATCCGAAAGAAGAATAAGCAGATCCGCCTTAACAGCTTCCGCAACGATCGCGGAAAGGGTGTCGTTATCGCCAATGCAGAATTCCTTTGTGGAAAGGGTATCGTTTTCATTGATGATAGGGATAATGTTCATCTTGAAAAGTTCTGTTAAAGTGTTATGGAAGTTTTGCAGTCTTTCCGCGTTTTCAACATCACTTTCGGTGATAAGGATTTGAGCCACCTTGTGATTAAACTTGGTGAAAAGCTCATCATAAACGTACATAAGCTCGCATTGACCAACAGCGGCAACCGCCTGCTTAACAGCCGTTTCCTTCGGGCGTTCACTGAGCGAAAGACAGCCTACGCCCATCGCAACCGCACCCGAGGATACCATAACTATTTCGTATCCCGCGTTTTTCAGATCGCTTATTACTCGGCAAAGCTTCTCCACTTTTCTTATATTTATAAGCCCGGTTTTATGGGTGAGTGTTGATGTACCGATTTTAATAACGATTCGTTTCATAAAATTCCGCTCCTTTAGTAAAGCATATATACATATATATTACCACAACCGGCTTTATTTTTCAACGAGTTTTTTATTTGGAACATCGGCAAAACTTTTTGAAAATCGCAAGTTAGAAAACAAGAGAAAAAACGAGAAAACAAGAGAAAACAAGAGATTTTATTTTACAAATTGATTTTTTCAAAAAAAGTGTTGACTTTTAATAAAATTTGGGGTATTATTATCGGGCACTAAAAAAGCGGTAAAAACCGCATACTTTTTATGGAGGTAAAGGAAAATGTCAACATTCATGCAGAAACCTGCCGAAGTTGAGCGTAAGTGGTATATCATTGACGCAGCAGATAAGCCGCTCGGCCGTACAGCCGTTAAGGTTGCTGATTTGCTTCGCGGCAAAGGTAAGCCCAGCTTCACTCCTAATGTTGACTGTGGTGATCACGTTGTTGTTATCAACGCAGCCAAGGCAGTTTTAACAGGTAAAAAACTTGAAGACAAGTATTATCGTCGTCACTCCGGCTTCATCGGCGGTCTTAAAGAGGTTAAATACGGTACTCTTATGAAGACCCGTCCCGAGCTTGCAGTTGAACTTGCAGTTAAGGGTATGATTCCGGACACAACAATCGGCCGCAAGGCGCTTACAAGACTTCACATCTACAAGGACGAGCAGTTCGCCCAGGTAGCTCAGAAGCCCGAAAAGCTTGAATTTTAAGAAGGGAGACAGAATAAATGTTTGAAGGAAAGCCTTATTTTTACGGTACCGGCAGAAGAAAGAGTTCTGTCGCCCGTGTACGTGTCTATAAGGGTACTGGTAAAATCACAATCAATGAGAGAGATATAGACGATTATTTTGGTCTTGAAACTCTTAAAGTTATCGTTCGTCAGCCTCTTACACTTACTGATAATGCCGATAAGTTCGACATTGTTTGCCGTGTTGCAGGCGGCGGTGTTACCGGTCAGGCAGGTGCTATCCGCCACGGTATTTCCCGCGCACTTCTCCAGGCTGATGCAGAACTTCGTCCCGAGCTCAAGAAGGCAGGTTTCCTTACTCGCGATCCGCGTATGAAGGAAAGAAAGAAATACGGTCTCAAAGGCGCTCGTCGTGCACCGCAGTTCTCAAAGAGATAATTTACTTATCTTTTTACAAAAGATTCAGCACTCACTTTTGTGGGTGCTGTTTTTTTATTTGAACTGCGGTTGTCCTCGCGGCAAAGCCGCTGTGGTTCCGGCTAAAAACAGTCCACCGGACTGTTTTCTAAACGCCGTAACAGTTCTCAAAGAGATAATTATTACTTATCTTTTTTCAAAAATTTCAGCACTCGATTTATTCGGGTGCTGTTTTTTATTTGAACTGCGGTTGTCCTCGCGGCAAAGCCGCTGTGGTTCAAAATGCTATTTTCGCAGCTTATTTCTGAAAAGTATGATAAAAAATTAACAATTTATAATTTTCAGCACTATAAAAAAGTCTGTTTTTGATATTTTTTACTCCTTAATTGTGATAGAGTTTTACGATAGTTATTGTTGAAAACGATTTTTGAATATGTTATAATTTTTTTGCAAAAATAAATTATTCGGAGTGAAAAAAATGGACATTAAACAGTTAGCTATGGAAAAGCACGCAGAATGGAAGGGCAAAATTGAAATCAAGCCCCGCACAACTGCAAGCACTAAAGAAGCACTTTCCCTCGCATACACCCCCGGCGTTGCAGAACCCTGCCTCGCTATTCAGAAAAACCCTGAGCTTTCTTATGAGCTTACAAGACGTTGGAACACAGTTGCCGTTATTACTGACGGTACGGCTGTTTTAGGTCTCGGCGATATCGGCCCCGAAGCAGGTATGCCGGTTATGGAAGGCAAGTGCCTTCTCTTTAAGGAATTCGGCGATGTTGACGCTATTCCGCTTTGTGTTCGTTCTAAGGATGTTGATGAAATCGTTAAAACTGTTGAACTTCTTGCAGGTTCTTTCGGCGGCGTTAACCTTGAAGATATTTCAGCTCCTCGCTGCTTTGAAATTGAAAGAAAACTTAAACAGCTTTGCGATATTCCGATTTTCCATGATGATCAGCACGGTACAGCTGTTGTTTGCCTTGCCGCTATGCTTAACGCACTTAAATTCACAAAGAAAGACATTGGCAAGATTCGCGTTGTAACCTCCGGTGCAGGTGCCGCAGGTATCGCTATCATTCGTCTTCTTATCTCTATGGGTCTTAAAGATGTTGTTATGTGCGACCGTAAGGGCGCTATCTATGAGGGCAGAGAAGGCCTTAATGCTGAAAAAGAAGAAATCGCTAAAATCACAAACCGTCAGATGAGAAAGGGCTCACTTGCCGATGTTATCGCAGGCGCTGATGTATTTATCGGTGTTTCCGCACCCGGCACTGTAACACCCGAAATGGTTAAGAGCATGGCTCCCAACCCGATCCTCTTCCCGATGGCTAACCCCACACCCGAAATTATGCCCGATGAAGCCCTTAAAGCAGGCGCTGCCGTTGTTGGTACAGGAAGAAGCGACTTCCCGAACCAGATCAACAACGTTCTTGCTTTCCCCGGCATCTTCCGCGGTGCTTTGGATGTTAGAGCAAAGGACATCAATGATGATATGAAAATTGCCGCTGCTCAGGCTATCGCTTCTCTCGTTGCTGATGATGAGCTTTCCGCTGAATACATCATTCCGGCTCCGTTTGATGAAAGAGTTCGCGATACAGTTGCAAAAGCTGTTGCAGAAGCCGCTAAAAAATCCGGCGTTGCAAGAATTTAAGCTTTTTAATCGAAACAAAAACACCCCGAATCTTTCGGGGTGTTTTTTTACTGTTATTTTATATTTCCGTTTGTCTTGGCGAGGTGCCGTATTTTGATTTATAAGCGCGGCTAAAATAACTTAAATCATTAAATCCGCTCATAAAGCAAATCTGCGTGACCGAGTATTCACCGGACACCAACATCGCATGGGCGTAAGAAAGACGCATATCGTTGATATAGTTTATGGGCGATTTTTTGTGAACAGCCTTAAATATTTTGCGCAGATAAACTTCACTCACCTCGCAGTGCTTTGCAAGGGCGCTAAGGGAAATATGTTCTGTGCAATGATCGGCGATATATTCTTCCGCTCTGCGAACAAGCATTTTTTGTCCGGCAGAAGCATAACCCGTGTTATTTTGACTTTGCAAAATATAATATGAGATATTGTAAAGCTCTTTACAACAAATTTGCTTATATCCGATTTGTTGGCGGCGAAAAGCTTGCTCGGCGTGTTTGAAAGAATTAAGCACGTCTGTCGGTTTCAAATACAATTTGAACGGTTCGGCTTGTATCGGTTCGCTAAGCTGAAAATTGATAGCATAGCAATCGCCCACAGGATTTTCCCTCACAGTATAATTCGAGCCAAGAGGGAGATAAATCAACTCATTTTCACCAACAATAACCGTATTGCCGTTATCAAAAGTGTATTCAATGCTACCGCGCAAATTATAGGCAAAACCGTGTGATGAACGGTTGCGGTGGATGGGCGCACCGGTGCCTGATTTTACAAAGCACGCCAATATTACCCGGGTTATATAAAAATCGTTATCAAATAATCCTTTTCCCATTCGCATCACCAAAATTATCATAAACTTTTGTTTCGAATAAGTCAAGAAATTTTGATGATTTTCGGGATTGTTTTTGTCTTTCCAAATTCATCTAATGAAATCTTTCAGATTTTATCATAGAAGTACTAACGAGAGAATTACAAACGCAAAAAAATAAAAGCCCTTCAAAACGAAGGGCTTTTTAAGATTTTTATTTTATTTTTCCGTAAAGCGGAAGATCTGCATCACTCTTTGGTGCGCGTGTGGGTGCGGAAGAAACAGCGTTTGAAGGTCTTCTGCCACCTCTGCCGCGACGGTCACGACCACCGCGGAAATCTCTATGATTTCCTTTGTTTCTGCGAGGAGAATCAATGCGGATGCTGCTTAAATCGGCACCTGCGGGGAAGATGACAACTCTTCTTGACTCGCCCTCACCGATAGAGGAGCTTTCAACGCCCTCAATTTCCTGAACGGCAGTATGAATAATGCGGCGTTCATAAGGATTCATCGGTTCAAGTGACTTGCCGACGTTAGCTTCCAAAGCCTTAGCGGCAGTTCTTTTTGCAAGAGCGATAAGAGTTTCTTCTCTTCTTTCACGGTAATTTCCGATGTTGAGCGTTACCTTAAAGTAACCGCCGCCGTTTCCGGCAGCAAGAGAAGAAAGATGCTGAAGGGCATCAAGCGTTTCGCCTCTGTGACCGATAACAACGCCCAAACCTTCACCGTTTAAGATGATAAGAGCGCCGTTTTCTTTTTGGGCAACCGATATCTCAGTGTTTTCACAACCGAGTTTATCAAGAATGGCTTTAAGATAATATGCGGCTTTTCCTGCTTTTGATGCGGGATCAAGTTTGCTTATATCAACCGCGTTTTCAATTGAAACGGCGTTTTCTTTTTTCGGAGCTTTTTCGCGCTTCTGTTTAGGAGCGGAAACAGTCTTTTTAGCAGCCTTGTTTTTTCTTGCGGGCTTTTCGTCCGGAACTTCGATCCAGGCCTTAACCTGAGCATCAGATCCGCCGAAAATACCTAAAAACGGCTTTTTTTCAAGCGCTATAACTTCAATATGAACATCAGCGTCTTCAGCGACACCTAATTGAAATTTAGCGTCTTCCGTAGCCAGTTCAACGGTTTTTCCGGAACCGATAGCTTCTTTTATCAAAAATATTCCTCCTAATTATTTACCGAACTTCTGAAGCTGGGTTGCTTCAAAGTTGCATTCCTTTATAAGCTCTTTTGCTCTGTTACGGGCAAGAACCTTCTTCGGGCCATAGAAAACCTGAACGCCTGCCTGAATGATTCCGCCGATGATGGAGGAACAAATCCAATAGAAGCAAACGCCGCAGGGCAATGTAAAGCCGAAGAAAAGAGATATTAAAGGCATAGTAAGCATCATGCCCTTCATTTGCGGGGCATCGGGATTGTTGATTTTGTTAATTACCATTGATACATAGCTCATAAGCATTTGAGAAAGGAATGCTATTATCGGCATAAACCAGTTTCTCTGGAACTTGTTGAAAATATCAATGTTGAAGGAAGGAACATCGGTAAGATCAATACCGAAAAGGTTATAATCAACCTCTTTGTTCTTTTCCTTGATTTCGTTATAATCGTCTTTAATCTTATTGAATTCCTTTTCGGAAAGGAGTTCCTCGATAAGCCCGTCCTTTTCAACAACCTTAACGATAGGAAGCTGGAATGTTGAAGAAGCGCGCATAACATTATATGTGTTTTCAATCTCGTTATACTTTTTGATGTCTTCTTCCTTATCACTGTTTTTAAGTGTTTGCATTCCTGCCTGAACGGTTGTGATAACGTTGTCAACCTTAGATTCCTTAACATCAGCCATATAAGTTATAGGTGACTGAATAAGTGAATAGATGGCAAGCAAAATAACAAGACGGATTATCATGGGCAGGCAACCGCCGGCCATGGAAACGCCCTCATCCTGATAAAGCTTCTGCTGAGCAGTAGCCATTTTTTGCTTATCGTCGCCAAAGCGCTTTTTAAGCTCATCAAGCTTCGGCTTTATGCGAAGCTGGGCAACAGAGGATTTTTGACCTTTTATTGTAAGTGGTATAAGAATAAGGTCAATCAAAAGTGTAAACAATAAAACCGATGCAGCAAAGTTTCCGCCGAAGAAATCAGCGAGAAATCTGAGCGCATAACCAAACGGTATGTTTATAAAGCTAAATAATTTTCCCATAAATTAAAACACCTTTATTATAGGTTTCACTTATACGATTTCGGCGGAACGGGATCGTAACCGCCTTTACAAAACGGATTGCACCTTAAAATTCGCCAAATGGCAAGTGCGGTGCCTTTCAAAGCGCCGTGCACCTTTATAGCTTCAATCGCATAAGCCGAGCAGGTTGGCGTGAAGCGGCAGCACGGGATTTTTGCGGGCGAAATATTTTTGCGGTAAAATCGGATAAGTCCGATCAAAAACTTACTTATGCAGTTCACAGGTAAGCTCGTTTTTGCGCAGCGCCGAAATAAGAGAAGAATAAACCTCCGGCGTTTTGCTGCTTAAAATTCTGTTTCTTGCAACAATAACGAAATCAAAACCGGGAGTTATATGGTGCGCCGCTTCAAAAAACGCCGCCGTTATAACGCGCTTCGCCCTATTGCGCTTTACGGCAGAGCCGATTTTTTTGCTCGTTGTTATACCGAGCCTTGTTTTTCCTTTTCTCCCTTTAATGTGGTAAAGAATAAAATAGGGAGTAACCGTGCTTATCCCTTTGCGGTAGGCACGGCGGAATTCGTAATTCTGTTTTAGTTTTTCAAAACTATACATATTGTTTTTCTCCTTTTGCGGCAAAAGCGCCGATAAAAAGGAAAAGCCACAAAAAAAGTGGCTTTAATAGGTCAACTGCTTTCTGCCTTTTGCTCTGCGGCGGGCAAGCACTTTACGACCGTTAGCTGTAGCCATTCTCTTAAGGAAACCGTGTTCCTTCTTGCGATGAAGCTTCTTGGGCTGATAAGTTCTTTTCATTGATATTAACCTCCTTTGTTAACAAACTCTATCAGGCGGGCATCAAATACACAGATAGATACCCTTATAACCTTACAGTGTACAATTATACCGCATAAACCCCTTGTTTGTCAATAAAAAAAATGCGGTCCGTTTCCGAACCGCATAAACTTTATAAAGTTTTAATTATTTCTTGGT
This sequence comes from Acutalibacteraceae bacterium, assembly GCA_045642495.1. Lineage (GTDB taxonomy): Bacteria > Bacillota > Clostridia > Oscillospirales > Acutalibacteraceae > UBA737. The sequence goes on along the minus strand of JAZUJA010000078.1, from coordinate 50,882 downwards.
GTAATCATAGAAGCCAACGCCGGTCTTTCTGCCGAGCTTGCCTTCCTTAACCATCTTTTCATAGAGGTCGTAACCAACGGGCTTTTCGCCTGACTCTTTATAACGGCGATTCATTACATCGAAAGCGAGGTCAACACCGGTAAGGTCGTTAAGACGGAAGGGTCCCATCGGATGACCGAGACCGTTTTCGCAAGCGGTGTCAAGACCCTGATAAGAAACATAATCGTTTTCAACAAGCCAGCGAGCTTCCTTGTTGATAGCGGTAAGAACGCGGTTTGCGATGAAGCCGTCAATTTCTTTCTTAACAAGGATCGGGGTTTTGCCGGTAGCCTCAGCAAACTTAATGCAGGCATCAGCAACAGCCGGATCGGTGTGTTCGCCCTTGCAAACTTCAACGAGCTTCATAACAAGAGCGGGGTTAAAGTAGTGAACGTTAAGAAGTCTTGAAGGATTCTTAACATCATCCTTAAAGGTGGAAGAAACCATATAGCTTGAGTTTGTTGCGATGATAGCATCTTCTCTTGCAAGATCGGAAACCTGCTTAAGAACAGCATGCTTAACATCCATACGCTCAACGATAGCTTCGATAATAAGATCTGCATCGCCAACAGCGGCTTCCATGGTGTCAACAACGCTGAAACGGCTCTTTATGCCCTCAACCTGAGCTTCATCCATTCTGCCCTTCTTGATTCTGCCGGCAAGATAATCATTTTCCCAATCAACAACGGCCTGTCTAACTTCCGGAATAACATCGAAAAGTTTAACTTCATAAGGATAGATAGCGGTGTTAAGACCGATCTGTCTGCCCATAAGACCTCCGCCGATGATGGCAACCTTTTTAATTTCCATAAATAATCCTCCTTAAAGATTATGATTGAACAAAAATATATTTTATGTTATAATTCTATTATTAAATAATGAAAGGAAACAAACTTCATTGGAACAGTTTCAAATTTTGTGGGTTGCTCGTTCTTATACAATGCCCGAAGCGGGTGTTAAGGAGCATACCCATCCGTTTTATCATATGTTTTATGTGTCCGAAGGCGGATGCAGTTTTATAATCGAGAATGAAAGCTACTCGCTTAACAAAGGCGACTGTATTCTTGTGCCGAAAAACAAGAGCCATTCATTCTTTAATTATCATAAAGAAACTGCCGAGTATATCGAGATCAAATTTGCGGCAAAAAGCGGAAGCAAAATGGCTATTCCCGATGAGGTTTTCTTAATAAAGGATAATAAACTTATCGGTTATCTTATGAAAAGAACATTAAGGGAATATTTAAGCTTCGGTATTTCCGCCGATGAAGCGGTTGAAAGTTACCTTGAAACCGCTCTGTTTGTTATGACCGAGGAAAAGCGGGCAAACAAAAATCATTCTTATGAATATATTGATGCTTCCGGCTATTCCGATATCTCGCAGGAAATTGTGAAATATCTTGAGGCGCATTATTCCGAAGATATTTCGCTTGACAGTATCTCGGAAGCGCTCGGCTATAACAAAAGTTATCTGTGCGTGGCTTTCAAAAAGGAAACCGGCACAACCATTCTCGATTGTCTTAATATGATAAGAATTCGTCGTGCGGCAGAGCTTATCGCTTATTCCGACCATACGATAGCGCAGGTTTCATCTCTTTGCGGATTTCGTGCGGTATCGCATTTTAACAGCGTGTTCTCAAAATATGTCGGAACAACGCCCGGTCAGATAAGAAGAGCATACCCCGGTGATATTCTTATAGGACCTGCCGATAAAAAACAGGATCTTATAAACCGTCCCGGTCGCTTTATGTATAGCGTGCTTGCAAGAAAGCGATTCTCTCCTGATGAGATCATCGCTTTCGAGCATAAAGATAAAAATTAAAATACCTTGGATGCACCGCTGCAGGTGATAGCCATACCTGAAACATAAGAAGCTTCTTCGCTTGCGAGGAAGAGGCAGAGGTTAGCGATTTCGGAAGGATAACCGAGACGCTGCATCGGGAGATTTGCCATTTTCTTTTCAAGGATTTCTGCCGGAACAGCTCTCATCATATCGGTATCGATAAATCCGGGCTCGATAGTGTTGGCAGTTATGCCCTTTCTGCCGAGTTCAAGTGCCAAAGTCTTGGTGTAGCCGTTGATGGCTGCCTTAGAAGCGGCATAGTTTGTCTGACCAACGTTACCGTGAGCGGAGGTTGAAGAAATGTTGATAATTCTTCCGTAGCCCTGCTCTCTCATGATCGGGATAACTTCGTTTGTGCAGTAATATGTACCGAAGAAGTTAACCTCCATAACGGCACGCATCTGCTCGTAAGTCATTTTCCAGCACATAGCGTCTTTTGTAATTCCGGCATTGTTGACAATAGCGTCAATTCTGCCGAATTTTTTTATAATTTCGCCGAATACTTCGTGAACCTGTTCACGGTTTGAAATATCGCAGGTAAAGGGAACGGCAATTTTGCCGGTGGGATCAAGCTCTAAAGCGGACTTTTTAACGAGTTCGCCGTCATAATCGAGCATTGCGATACCTGCAACATCGTTTTCAACGAATGCCTTTGCGATTGCTTTACCGATGCCTTTTCCGCAACCGGTAACGATTACATAACGATTCTTAAAATCTATCATTTTAATAATCTCCTTTATATTAAAATTATTTTAGCCCTGTTTTGTAACGCCCTTGGATTCAAGTGCGCTGATTTCCTCATCGGAATAACCGAGGTCTTTGAGGATTTCGTTTGTGTTTCCGCCGATGTGGGGAGCGGGAACGGTTTTAAGCTCGGGAAGGTTTTCCATGTGGAACGGTGCAGAAGGCATAGAGTCAACATTGCCGTTTCTAAATGTAACCTTTTCGAAGAAGCCGTTTACCCATGCCTGCTCGTCCTCGGTAGCATCCTGGAAGTGAACATATCTGCAAGCCGCAAAGTCAACCTTCTTGGCAATTTCAAGCCACTCAGCACAGGTCTTTTTAAGGAATTCCTTCTTCATGATCTCATAAACTTCCATACGGTATTCCTTAATGGATTCGGTGGAAGCGAAACGCGGATCGTCAAGAAGATCAAGACGGCCGGTAGCTTCGCAAAGCTGCTTGATGATAACAGATACCATGCCTGTTGCGATGAATATGTATTCACCGTCTTTACATTTATAATAACCGCCGGGGAGAGAATGATAAGGACGGGTTGTCGGGAATTCTCTGCCGTAAGGCTTCTGGTTGGTGATCATCATGGTGCCCATGGTGAAAAGGCCGGTATGATAAAGGCAAGCTTCAACGCGCTGACCCTTGCCGGTTTTCATTCTTTGAAGAAGAGCGGCATTGATCTGAGCCAAAAGCAAATAAGCGGTAACGGTGTCGCCAACGCCTGAAGGCGGATAAACGGGGTTATATTCACCGTTATCACCTACAACAGCCATATCGCGCATAAAGCCGGATCTTGACCAGAAAGCGGTTGTATCAAATGCGGGAACCTTAGCATCGGGACCCTTTGCGCCGAAACCTGTTACCTGAGCGTAAACAAGTTTCGGATAACGCTCTTTAAGGTCATCATAAGTGCAGTGAAGACGCTCAAGTGCGGCATCACGGTTGTTTGTAACAAAAACATCTGCATCGCTTAAAAGCTTATGGAAAACTTCCATACCCTCTTCGGTTTTCATATTGATGGCAATCATCTTTTTGCCGGCATTATAAATATCGAAAACGGGGTTTTCATCATCGTTAAAACGATAGGAAACATAACCGATACCGGTTTTTCTCCAGTTATCGCCTTCGGGGCGTTCAATCTTTATTACTTCTGCGCCGAGATCGGCAAGCAATCTGCATGTGCAGGGAGCCGCAACAAAGGTTGAAAGATCTACAACTTTTATTCCTTCTAATGGTTTCTCCATAAAAGAAATTCCTCCTTATAATTGTTATACATTATTATAAGGAATGCAAATCGCTTTGTCAATACATAAAACTAAATATTTCATAATTAAAAAGTGGGATTTTACGGCAATGCAAGCATAAAAAACAAAATATTTTGAAAAAAACATTGACTTTAATCATCCTTTGTGATAGCATTCACATAGGATCTATTCCGAATATAAATGAAATGGAGTAACATTAAAATGAGAAAAGTTGTTTTTGTTGACGGTGTTCGTACCGGTTTCGGCAAATTGGGCGGCACTCTTAAAGATTACAGTGCTTCACAGCTTGCCACTTTTGCTATTGACGGTCTTTTGGAAAAGACCAAGATTTTAGAGAAGGGTCGCGTTGACGGTGTTTACATGGGCAGTGCTTGCGCTGACTCACTCACATGGGCTCTTGCTCGTTACGCTGTTCTCGGTTCTAAACTTGATCAGTCAGTTTGGACCACCACTATTGAGCGTCAGTGCGGTTCCGCTATTGAGTCTATCAACCATGCGGCTGCTATGATCGCTCTCGGCTATGCTGATGTTATGATCGCAGGCGGTGCTGAATCCTTCAGCCAGTTGCCTATGAAGTTCTCATCCGCAGTTCAGCCTTATAAAATGACTCCTCCCCAGTATATCAAGCAGGCTCATTCACCTAAGAAGGAAGACGCTGTTGATATGATCACAACCGCTGAAAACCTTGCTAAGATGTATGGCATCACCCGTGAGGAATGCGATGCGTTTGCTTGCCGCAGCCAGCAGAGAGCTGCCGCTGCTTGGGAAAAGGGCTATTTCGATGAAGAAATCGTTCCGGTTGTTATTCCCGCAACAAGAAAAACTCCCGAAGTTGTTTTCGCAAAAGACGAATTTATGCGTCCTACCACTACTATGGAAGGCCTTGCAGGTCTCAGACCCGTTTATGAAGGCGGCGTAGTTACCGCAGGTAACGCTTCCGGCAGAAACGATGGCGGCGCTATGGTTCTTATGATGACAGAAGAAAAGGCGAAGGAACTCGGTTATGAGCCGTTTGCAGCATTTGTTGCCGGCGGTAACGCTGCTCTTGATCCTAAGCTTATGGGTCTTGGCCCGGTTGGCGCTTCTCTTGATGCTATCAAGCGCGCAGGTCTTACCATTAAGGATATCGACCTCTTTGAATGTAACGAAGCATTTGCTGTTCAGAACCTTGCAGTTATCAAGGAACTTGAAAAGCAGACCGGTGTTACAATCAACCAGGATAACTGGAACCCGAACGGCGGCGCAATCTCCTTCGGCCATCCGAACGGTGCTTCCGGCGCTCGTGTTGGTATGTTCACCATGCGTGAGCTTGCTCGTCGCGGCGCTCGTTACGGTTTGTTCACCTCTTGCTGCGGTGGCGGTCTCGGTGTTACAACCCTTATCGAAAACCTCAGAAAGTAATATTTTACTTAAAATCAAAAAACCGATTCCGTTTGGAATCGGTTTTTGTTTTTTTATATCTAACAAAAAAAGGTAAGGCCGTTAAACGGCTTTACCTTTTATTATAACCTTATTTATATTTAAGCTTTCATCAAGAATTATCATATCGGCATCAAACCCAACGGCTATTTCGCCCTTGTTTTTAACGCCTATCGCTCTGGCAGGTGTTTTGGTTGCCATTGTAACCGCATCTTCGAACGGAATACCGAACTCAACCGCTTTTTTAACACATTCAAAAAGTGTGGATGTGCTGCCTGCAAGGTGACCGGTGGGCTCAGTTGCCGTTCCGTCTTTATATGTCACTTCAACACCGCCGCAGGTATAAACTCCGTCGGGAAGACCGGCAGGTTTAATGCTGTCACTTATAAGGCAAACACGGTCTTTGCCGAAGGTTTTATAAAGCATCAAAACATTTGCTTTGTCAACATGCTTGCCGTCACAGATAAGCTGGGCAAAGGCGCCGCTTAACATTCCCGCACCGACAGGACCGGGATTTCGGTTTAGCATTGGCGGCATGGCGTTAAAGGTGTGGGTCAGAGAATTTGCCCCTGCCGAAAACGCCGCCTGCGCCGTTTCAAAATCGCAATTTGTGTGGCCTATCGAAACACTGCAAATATCCTTTGCCTGCTTTATAAAGTCGATACAACCATCGGTTTCGGGAGCCACGGTTATCATTTTAACATTTTTATAACCTTTAAGCTCATCAATATCCGCTTTTCTTATCTCCTCGGCATTTTGCGCGCCGCATTTTTCTTTTGCGATAAAAGGCCCTTCAAGATGAAAGCCCAAAATCTGCGCGCCGTCCGTTTCGGCGGAAAGCTCGGTAACGGCTTTAAGCTCTTCCTTGCTTGCCGTCATCGTGGTGGGGCAGAATGCGGTAGTGCCCGATTTAGCGAGAAAGCGTGAAATCTGCTCTAAATCGCCGCTCATAACATCAAATCCGCCTGCGCCGTGGATGTGAATATCAATAAGTCCCGGAATAACGGTGGCGCAGTTGGCATCAATAACATCATCTGTTCGGGGTGCTTTTCCTATGGCCGTTATAACGCCGTTTTCGCAATCTATGTCGGTTATTTCACCGTTTAAGCATGCGTTTTTTATTATCATTGAAATTCCTCCGGAGTGTAGAAAACGGTAACATCTTTATGAAGCTGAATGATAGATGCCGGAACTTCGGGTGTAATAGGGCCGTTTATTGCTTTATCGAGGATTTCCTTTTTGCCCTTGCCGTTAACAACCATAACGATTTTCTTTGCGTTCATAATGGTGTACATTCCCATTGTAACGGCACTTTTGCAAACATCTTCTTCGCACTTGAAAAATCTTGCGTTTGCCTTTATTGTTGAATCGGTTAGCTTAACTTTATGGGTTGCCGAAACAAAGTTTTCATCGGGCTCGTTAAAACCGATGTGACCGTCAAAGCCGATACCTAAAAGCTGAATATCAATTCCGCCCAATTCCTCGATCATTTTATCATACTGTTTGCCGAACTTGTTAACATCTTCCGCTTTTCCGTTCGGAACGTGAGTGTTTTCGGGCTTGATGTTTATTTTTGAAAAAAGATTATTGTTCATAAATGTGCGGTAGCTCTGCTCGTCATTTTCATCAAGACCTACATATTCATCCAAGTTAAAAGAACGAACAGCGGAAAAATCTTCGCCGGATTTTGCAAGGCAATCATAAAGGCCGAGCGGTGTTGAGCCGGTTGCAAGACCGATTATGAGATCTTTTTTCTCTTTAAGACCTTCAAGAAAAATCTCGGCGGCCTTTTTGCTCATTTCAGCATAGGTTTCACATTCAATATATTTCATTTTAATATTATCCTTTCATTCCCGCCTTAATAAGTGCGCCGATAACGGGATCGCAGTTAAGCACCTTTAAGGTTATATTTCTGTTTTCTCTTATGTATCCTCGGATTATGGGGAAAAGGTAATCCGATTGAACGCACATTCCGCCCGCAAAAATAACGGGAATATCATTTCCCTCAACCTTTTTGGCGGCTGTATCGATAAGATGCGCCATTTCTTTGCAGTTTGTGTCGGTTATTTCCATCGCAACACGGTCACCCTGCTTAGCCGCCTCTATAACGAGCGGTGCTACCGATGCGATAAATGTCGGGCCCTTGCGATAAATATCCGATAGAATTGAAACGGTGTCGGCTTTGAAAAATTCTCTTAATTTTTCGGTTAAAATGGTTTTTTCTCCGCTTCCGTCCGATTCACGAAGAACGGCCTTTATGGCATCACTGCCAAACTTAAATCCGCTTCCGCCGCAATCAAAAAAAGCGCCGAAACCGCCGATGGTTGAAACCTCGCCGTTTGAAACATAGCGCACAACGCTGCCCGTTCCCATAATGGCAACGATGCCGTTTTGATCGCCGAGTCCCGCTTCGGATATAATGGCTATATCCTGATCGGCATCAACCTTTGCAAAGGGAAAAGAACGGAAAAATTCAAGAAAGCTTTCGCGGTTTTGCGATGTAAAGCCGGAAAGTCCCGCAAAAAGCGATATTTTGTTAGCGGGATAATTTTTGCATATCTCGTCAATGCCTTCCTTAAGGATTTCAAGCGTTTTTTCAAAACCGATATGACTTGGGTTTGAAGCGGGTTTTATAAGCTCGTCAAGAATCTCACCCTGCTCGTTACATAAGCGAAATTTTGTTTTTGTTCCGCCGCCGTCTATACCGAGGTAATAGGAAATATCGCCGTCTTTTATAAGAAGACTGTCTATGCTGACGTTTAATATACCGCTTAACGCTACCAACACATCTGCCGGTGGCATACCCTTGCCCGATTCCCACTTGCTTATGCTTTTTGAGGTGTAATTAAGTTTTTCGGCAATGTCATATTGCGTATATCCCGCGGCTTTACGCGCGGCTTTTAGCCGAACTGCGAAATATTCGTTAAGTTCCATTGATTTTCCCCCTTTTTTATGATTATATACTACAAATAGTTCTATTTCAATCTATTTATGTTTCTTAAATTCCTTAATATCTACCAACAGTGGATAAAAACAGCAAACAAAAAACTTCCCGTGGCTGTTAGCCTCGGGAAGCAGTTAAAAAGCACAAAGTGCGTTAAATGTACATTGGAATTCTCCTGAATTTTAGTTTGGATAAAAGTTTAATTTTCTTTCGGACTCACCTCTTTCTTATTGGTTGTTTGAACATTCCTCTGAAGGTTGCATGTCCTTTGGACTCACCCCTTTCTTTTTTCTGTCTTCATTATATATCATATTTAATAGTTTGTCAAGTAAAAAGTTAAAAACTTTTATATAAATTTACCAAATACAAATAAAAAATCATTAAAAAATATAGTGCAAATCCGAAAAAAGTGTGATATAATTACCTCACAGCATAAAATATATGAAAAAGGAGAAATAAATATGGCTGAAACCGAAAAGGATTATAATCCCGATCTTATCACGCTTTCCGACGATGAGGGAAACGAATACACATTTGAAGTTCTTGATGCTATCGAAACTGATGAGGGGAGATATTTAGCCCTTCTTCCGCAGTATGAAGATCCGCAGAAAATGCTTGAGGATTCGGGCGAGCTTGTTATCGTTAAGTCAATAGAAGAAAACGGTGAAGAATTTTTTGCCGAGATTGAAAACGATGATGAGTATGAAACGGTTGCCGATGCTTTTGAAGACCGTTTGCAGAATTTCTTTGAAATCGAAGATAAGTAAGGAGAACTATTATGAAAAAAATCATTGCTCTTATTTTGGCAATCAGTTTTGTTTTTTGCCTTTGCTCTTGCGGTGAAAAAGAGGAAGAAAAAGAAGATTCCGGTTTTACCATTGATTTAAGCGCTTTACAGGAAGAGGGCGAGCCTCAGGAAAAAGAGAGCGCCGTAACAAAGGTTAAATGCCGCATTGAAGACGGTATAAACCGTTACGAAAGCAATATTTCCGCATTTGAAAAGGAAACCGTTGATCCCGGCAAAATCGTTTTCTATGGTTCATCGGGCTTTACAAGATGGTCTGAGAAATACGGTAACACACCGCTTGAAGATCAAATCCTTGCGAAGGACGGCAGCAAGATCTGCGTTAACCGCGGCTTCGGCGGAAGCACCGTTCATGAGCTTCTTTATTATTATTACAGAGTGATTTTACCCTTAAAGCCGAAGGCACTTGTTGTAACATCATTCCTTAATGACTATGGCTTTAACTATACCAATGAGGAAATTATGGAATTGCTTTCCGAGCTTTTTGAAAACGCAAGAAACGATATACCGGGCATCAAGATTTGGGTTACCGACTATCGCCCGACCGCAAAGTCGGCAAGTGATACCGCAATCAAAAAGAGAAATGAGCTTAACAAAATGCTTAAAGACTATTGCGATAAGCATGATGATACAAAGCTTATTGAACTTTCAAAGGCAGGATTTTTCTATATGGCACCCGGTTTTGCCGGAACATACAGAAATATAAATGAGAACATTTTCATCGAGGATAAGGTTCACTATACACAGGAAGGCTATAATAAGGTAGCCGAAGTATTCAAAGCCGCTATTGATGAGGTTCTTTAATCGTTGATTTTTCGCATATAATATAACTATCCTGCTCTGTTCGCGAACCGGATTTCTATAACCCTACAAGTAATGTAAAAGGGAGCCCGGCTCGATCGGCGGGTTTGCAGACCTCCCGCGGCTGTGCCGAGTTCGGAAGAAGGGAGCGCGAAACCGATCGGAGGGCACCCACCTGAATTAAACTCAGGTTATAACTTAACCGCTACGGCAGAGTGGGATTTTATTATTGCAGTTTCAATAAAAAAAGACGCGGATTTCTCCGCGTCTTTCTTTATATTGTTTTTTAAGTTTCAATTAAAGCTTTTCTGCAAAATCGAAAACGCCTGCGGGAATTTCTTCTTCATCGCAGGAAACGGTGAAGGTGAATTCAACATCCTCAACAGCGGAAAGCTTCTTAAGGAAAGCTGCAAGAGCTTCATTATCGGCATTGCCGATTTTAAGGGTCTGATCGCCGAAGATATGGGTAACATCGCTGTTGCCTGCTTTGATACCAACAAGCAAACCGTAGTATGCTTCATAGTTATCAATGCTGAAATCGTCAGCATATACAAGACGAGCTTTATGACTAACGGAGAATGTAAGGTTGCCGCCCTTTTCAACGCAAACAACATTACCGAGGCTTGTTTCGGCAGCGCTGTTTACCATTTCAACAAGACGCTTTGTTTTTCCTGAACCCTTTTTTCCGATTATAAGTTTAATCATATTAAACAACTCCTTTTTATATTTACCGCCGAAGCGGATTTTTAATTATTTGCCAAGTCTTTTAAGCAATTCTTCTCTGCGATCCTCAAATCCGGGTTTGCCGAGAAGCGCAAACATATTTTTCTTGTAGCTTTCAACGCCGGGCTGGTTAAACGGATTAACACCGAGAATATAACCGGATACGGCACATGCCTTTTCGAAGAAATAGACAAGGCGACCGAGATTTTCTTCATCAGCCTTGTCAAGACTGATAACAAGTGAGGGTGTTCCGCCGTCAGCATGGGCAAGAACTGTTCCTTCAAATGCCTTTTCGTTAACATAAGAAAGCGTTTTTCCGGCAAGGAAATTAAGTCCGTCACCGTTGTTTTCTTCCTTCTCAATGGTAACATCCTTTAAGCAGTCACCGATTGTAACAACCGTTTCAAACATAATTCTTGTGCCGTCCTGAATGAACTGACCCATAGAATGAAGATCGGTTGAAAATGTAACGGAAGCGGGGAAAAGGCCCTTATTGTCTTTGCCTTCGCTCTCTCCGTAAAGCTGTTTGAACCATTCGCTCATCATAGTAAAGCGCGGCTCATAGGAAACGAGCATTTCAATGCTTTTGCCCTTGCGATAGAAAGCATTTCTGAGGGCCGCATATTTATAGCAATCATTGTTGTAAACATCGGGATTGCTGTAATCAGCAACTGCATCCTGCGCGCCCTTCATAAGCGCGTCAATATCGCATCCTGCGGCGGCAATCGGCAAAAGACCTACTGCCGTTAAAACAGAATATCTGCCGCCAACATTATCGGGCACTACAAAACATTCATAACCCTTTTCGTCTGCAAGGGCTTTAAGTGTGCCTCTTGCCTTGTCGGTTGTGCAGTAAATACGCTCGGCAGCACCCTTTTCGCCGTATTTTTCTTCAAGTAACTTTCTGAAAACACGGAAAGCGATAGCCGGCTCGGTTGTAGTTCCGGATTTTGAAATGATGTTAACGGAAATGTTCTTTCCTTCGCAGATGCTGAGCAAATCGGAAAGATAAGATCCGCTTATATTGTTGCCGGCAAAATAAACCTTTGTGCCGGTTGCAATATCATTATAAAAAGGTCCTTTAAGGAACTCAATAGCGGCGCGCGCGCCCAAGTATGATCCGCCGATGCCGATAACGATAAGAATATCAGAATCGCTGCGGATTTTTTCAGCCGCCTTCTTTATGCGGGAAAACTCATCCTTATCATAATCAAAGGGGAGCTTCTGCCAACCCAAAAAATCATTTCCGAGGCCGGATTCTTCTTCGCATAATTTATGCGCGGCGGCAACTGCGCCTTCAAGGCCTTTGATCTCGTCCTCACGCAAAAAATCTTTTGCGTAACTTTCAGTAAATTTTAGTGCCATTAAATAATCATTCCTTATTTTATAATTATCTTTATTTATATTTTACATTATTTTACTGCCGTTTTCAAGCAGAAAAAGTCAAATTTAAAAAAAGTTTACAAAACAAAAGGCATTTTTACCCGTAAAGGAAAAATGCCTTAAATATTTATTTTTTCGCCATACCGCAAAGAAGCCATATAAATACGGTTAAAAATGTTTTCTTTTTGCAGTCGGCATTTGCCGTAAGCTCAATTTCGCCAACGGTTTTTTCGCCCGATTTAACCTCAATAACTCCGATTATATCGCCTTTTTTTACAGGCGCTTTTATATCATTTTTTAAGATAACATTTTGTGTATAGTTATCGCCCGCTCCTTTTTCGCAAAGGATTTTAAGCGGATCGCCCGGCTTTACGGCAATATATTTTTCGCATCCGTTTTTAACCTTTGCAGGTGCTAAAATATCAGGATTTGCGGCAATTTCTTTATAAGAAAAGTTTGAAAATCCGAAATCGAGCAGTTTTTTGGCATCGTTAAATCTATCCTTTGAGCTTGGCGCCGCCATAATAACGCATACGAGTGAAAGTCCGTCACGCTCGGCGGTGGCTGAAAGGCAGCATCCTGCAAGCGAGGTCGTTCCGGTTTTAAGTCCGGTTGCGCCGTCATAATACCGGATAAGCTTGTTGGTGTTAACAAGCTCTGTTTGCCCGCCGCGCAAACTTTCCATCCAAACGGTTGAGTAATTCTTTATTTGCGGATGCTTCATAAGTTCCGCACTCATAACCGCTATATCGTGAGCGGAGGATAAATGCCCCTCGGCATCAAGACCGCTTGCGTTTTCAAAATGCGTGTTTTTAAGGCCTAATTCCTGAGCCTTCTTGTTCATCGCCGCAACAAATCCTTCTTCACTGCCCGAAACGGCTTCGGCAAGGGCAACCACGGCGTCATTTGCCGATGCTATAACGGCGGCTTTAAGAAGATCGTCAACCGTCATACTTTCATTTTCTTTAAGCCATATTTGCGAGCCGCCCATTGATGCCGCATGGGAACTTGCGCTTATAACATCGTCAATTTTAAGGCAACCCTTTTCCATGTATTCAAAAATAAGGATAAAGGACATAATTTTTGTGATGGATGCAGGCGGAAGCGGTTCATCGGAATTTTTATCGTATAAAACCGTTCCGGTGTTAACATCAAGCAGTATCGCCGACCGCGCGGCAAGGTCAAGTGTTTGCCCGATTTCCGTTTCGGTCACTTGAGCATCAACCGGAGCATCAATATCATCAATATCGCATTCGCTGGCAACGGTCACCGCCGCAAAGCTTTTTATCTGTGCGCAGTTTACTATAAGCGCGCAGATAAGGATAAGCACCAAAAAAACTCTAAATAAGATTTTCATAAAAAATCCCCCTCGCAAAATCTATATGCGAGGAGGAAAACAATTAGAATATTAAATAAAAGAATCATCAAATGTTATAACGCATTCGTATGTTTTATCAATTTCTTTTGCTTTTGATTTTATAACTGCGTCAAGCTCGGATTTCGGTATTTTAACATCTGCGGGAACCACAACATCAAAAATAAGATTTGTGCGGTTGTGCGCAGGCGGTGTCATACGAAAATCGTGAAGAGTAAGCGAGTTGTGAATGATTTTTAACGCGTTTTGCATTTGCGCCTTTGCGGTATTTACCGTTTCGTTATCCGAATCAATGGGATCCATGTGGATAACAAGCGCTATCCCCGTTTGCTCGGTTACATACTTTTCGCAAAGATCGATTTTTTCGTGGCAGTCAACAATATCAACATCCTGCGGAACTTCAACATGAACCGATGCAAACTCTCTTCCCGGTCCGTAATTATGTACGATAAGATCGTGAATACCGAGGAAACTGTCATCAAAGGTTAAAATCAGATGCTCAAGCGTTTCGATAAGCTCTTTTGAAGGGGGATTGCCTAAAATACTGTCAAGTGTTTCCTTTGCTCCCGCAATTCCCGAATAAAGAATGAAAATCGCAACGGCAAGCGCCATAACGGCGTCAAGATTAAAGGGAAGACTAACAAATTTTGAAACGATTGCCGCAACAAGGATTGCAACCGTTGCAAGCGAATCGTTAAAGCTATCCTGCGCGGTTGCGGCAAGAGCTGAGGAATCGATCACCTTAGATAACTTTTTGTTGAAAATATACATCCAAAATTTAACCAAAACGGAAATGCAAAGAACAATGAGGGAAACCGTGCTGTAAATCGGCGCTTTCTCGCCGGAAATAAGCGCTTTAACGGCGCTCAGTCCCAGTTCAAATCCGACAATCAGAATAAAGAACGAAACAATAAAAGCCGAAACATATTCAAATCTGCCGTGACCGAACGGGTGGTCGCTGTCGGCAGGTTTGTTGGAAAGGCGAAAACCTATTCCGGTTATAACAGATGAGCCCATATCGCTTAAATTGTTAAGTCCGTCCGCAACTATAGACATAGAGGCGCAAAGCGAGCCGATTATTATTTTAATCGTGCATAAAACCAAATTGCAAAAAATGCCGGTTGCCGAGCCCAAAGTTCCGTAACGCTCACGAACCTTATGATCCGATGTGTTGCCGCTGTCCTTTACAAAAAGTTTCACCAAAAGATCGGTCATTAAAGTTTACCGCCCTTCGCGCCTTTTGTTCCGAAAGAAACACCCGAAAGAATGTTTGTTTCAATGGTAAATGTAAGGTTGTCGCGGTTGCGCTGTCTTCTGAATGCAACCGTGACAAGCTTATCGATCATATCTGTGTATTTAAGATCTGTCTTTTCCCAAAGATAAAATGCAAGAGAGCCGGGAATGGTGTTGATTTCGTTTGCATAAACCTCGCCGGACTCACCGTCCATAAGGTAATCTATTCTAACAACGCCCGAAGCGCCGAGCGCCTTGAATATCTTGCAGGAAAGCTCTCTGATCTCATCGGATTTTTCCTGCGGAATATCGGCAGGTATCTTTCTGCCGAGAGATGCCATACCCTTAGAGCCGCCGGAGTTTTCGGATTTTGAGCCGCCTAAATATTTATCCTTATAAGAAAGGATTTCGTCGGTCATAACCGGCTCTTCGCAAACAGAGGCGCGGCAATCGTCCGCATCGCCCAAAACCGAGCAGTTGATTTCGCGCAGATTTTGAACCGCTTTTTCAAGGATTATGCGGTCGGTGAATGAAAACGCAAGCGAAATCGCGTCGGCAAGCGCGGCTTCGTCATTTACCTTTGAAATGCCGACACTTGATCCCAAATTAACGGGTTTTACGATAAGCGGAAAACCGATTTTTTCCTTAACTTCATTCAAAAATTCTTCTCTTTTGCCGGTGTATTCACGCGCTCTTATCTCAATGCAGTCAAGAACGGGAAGTCCTGCGGATTTAAGAACATCCTTAAACACGCGTTTATCCATACCGACAGCGGCGGAAATAATATCGCAGCCGATATAAGGAAGACCCAAATATTCAAGATAACCTGCCATTGTTCCGTCCTCACAGTTTGTGCCGTGAACGATCGGGAAAGCAAGGTCGATTTTAACATCCTTGTTTGACTTAAAAAGCTTGTTATCAAGAAAACGCATAACAACCTCGCCCTTTTCACGAATAAGGGTTACGGGATGCGCCTCGGCGATAAGTTTATCAAGGTCGCGATAGTTTTCAACGGTGAAAAGATTTTCGCCCGTAAACATGGTGCCGTCCTTCGAAACATAGATCGGTGTAACATCATATTTTTCGCGGTTAATAGCGTGCATAGCCTGAACGGCAGAGATTATCGAAACCTCGTGTTCAACCGTTCGGCAACCGAAAAATACAGCAATGTTTGTTTTCATATATCTTTACCTCAATTCAGATAATTATCAGGCAGATCGTTTTCAATAAGCATAACGCTGTTTTTATCTGCAAACGGCGCGTAAATACTCATCGCGTGTGCGAAACTGTCCGCAATATATAAATTTTCTTTATTAAAATCGGTGGTGGCGATCGCGTCCGCCATCGGTTTTGATCTGTTTTTGCCCACAAGTATTATCCTGTCTGCATATTTTGCACAGGAAAGGCCCAAATTATAATTGGCTTCATATTCCTTATCGCCAAGCTCGATAAGTCCGGGCGTTATAACCGTTTTGCTCATCCCTTCAAAAGAACCGAGAAGCTCGGTCGCTTTTAGGCAACCCTCGGGATTTGCGTTATAAGCATCGTCAATAAGCAAAGATCCGTTTATTCCGCTCTTGAGTTCAAGGCGGTGCTCGGTCGGTTTAAGGCAGGAGACGGCATACTTTATATCATTTGCCGAAACGCCTAAAATACTGCAAAGTGCGGCTGCCGCCACAATATCGTTTATGCTGTGTTCGCCCAAAAGTTTTGTTTCAAGGTGGATCGTGTCACCCGGAATTAAAAGATCAAACGATGCGCCAAACGGGCCGTAAGTTCGGTTTTCGGCGTGATATTCCGTGCCTGCGCCAAAGGGGAGATAATCGTTTCTTTTGTCCTTTCGCTCCGCAATTCCCGGACTTTCAAAGTTCGCAAGGCAAATGCCGCCTTTTTTACTAACGGCATCGCAAAGCTCAAACTTTGTTTTGAAAACATTGTCAACCGATTTGAATGTTTCAAGATGTTGACTTCCAACCGATGTTATAATGCCGTAATCGGGGTTTACAATATCGCATATTTCCTTGATATCGCCGATGTTTTTAGCGCCCATTTCGCATATAAAAATTTCGGTTTGCGGTTTGATATCGCCGCGGATCGTTCGCACAACGCCCATAGGAGTATTGAAAGAAGCGGGGGTGCAAACGGTGTTGAATTTTTCGCTTAAAAGTCTATTCAGGATAAACTTTGTTGTTGTTTTGCCGTAACTTCCCGTTATGCCGATAACCTTAAGATTAGGCATACCTTTAAGGATTTTTTTAGCATCATTTATATAATATGCGGCAAATGCCTTTTCAATAGGCTTAGTAAGAATAACGCAAACGGCGGTTAAGATCGGGGTGATAAACGCAAGCATTGTGCCGATCATCATAGAGATTTCTCCGCCTAATGTTTCCGATGATATCATATATGCCGCGCTAAGTGCGCCGAGAACAATAACCGCACAGCCGAAAAGCCGCATTATTCTGCCTGTAAACACAAGCGGTTTAATGGATTTTTTCTGCGTTTTTATTGCCGAAACCGTTCTTGCAATCAGCATAATTCCCGCTATTGCCGCTTGGGCAAAATAAACCGTAGCGGTATAGCAAAAACTTGAAGCGCAAAAAAGGATCGCCGCTATCGCCAGTTGCGGTGTAAAAGAATTTTTGATCCATTTGCCGTATCTTGATAAAAAATATGAGTTTTGCTGCAGCATCTGATATTGCTTAACAAGTCCCATGATCGCCGAAAGGCAAATAAGGATCATAGCCGAAAACTTTATTATCATTTTATCACCTTAAATTATAAAAAACTGTTCAAAATTGCGTTTGCCTCATAAGGCTTTTCGCAAAAAGAAAAATGTCCCGTTCCTTTTATAACGCAAAGTCCCGCATCGGGGATAAGCGATTCGATAAGCTTTGCATCAGAAAGCGGTGTCGCCGTATCGTTTTCTCCCCAGATAAGAAGCGATGGGCAGGAAATTTGCGGCAGAATATCGCGAAGATCGGTGTTAACAAGGGAAACGAGCGTTTTGCGAAGAACAAGCGGAGCGGCATTATAATCTGCCGAGCCATAGTGTTTTCTTGCCTTTTCAAGAAGCGGCTCACCCGCAGAGCCGAGCGGCTTTAAGCAAGCCTTTATCATTTTGAAACTTTTTGCGCGAAACTTTTGCTTAAATGTTTTTTCAGGTATTATTCCCGCCGCGTCAAGCAACACGATTTTCGGGGGATTAACCCTTTTTTCAGCCGTTAATTTAAGCGTAACTCTGCCGCCGTGCGAATGGCCGATAAGCACCGGATTTTTAATTTCCAAAGCATCAATGAAATCGCAAACCAAATCGCAGTAATCATCAAGATCCCAAGGCTTTTTCATTGTTTCGCTCTGCCCGCATCCCGGGAAATTCATTGCGTAAAATGTGCATTTGTCCGAAAGGGCGTTCATCAAGCTCTTATAAACATCAAAAGAAGAACCCCATCCGTGAAGCAATAAAACAGGGGTTTTTCCGCTTCCCGCCACGGTATATTCGATTTGAAGTCCTTTAAGTGTAACCTTCATTAAATCTGCCTTCTTAAATTACATAATAATACATTATACATATTACCACAAAATTCATAATAATTAAAGTCTTTTTTTAACCCTTTCGGGCAAAATATTAAAAGGGAGTGTTCGGTTTTGAAAAATAAAACGCGCAAAAACATTAAAAACGCTGCTTTCGGTGTTCTGATAGGGGTTGTAAACGGGCTTTTCGGTGCGGGCGGCGGTATGATAGCCGTTCCCGTTCTCAAAAGCGGCGGTAAACCCCAGAAAATCGCGCAACAAAACGCGGTTGCCGTTATTCTGCCCATAACCGTCTTCTCTGCCGCGGTTTCACTGTTTTTCGGTAAGGTCAAGCTAAGTGATGCCGCGCCGTTTGTTCTGCCGGGACTGCTCGGTGCTTTTTTGGGAACGCATATTATGAAAAAAATATCGCCGGTGCTTCTTAAAACGCTTTTCGGCGGATTTATGATTTATGCCGGCATAAGGTTTGTTTTTTAATGAAAATGATGATAGGAGCTGTCGCCGGCTTTATGTCGGGACTTATCGGCAGTATGGGAATGGGCGGCGGTGCCGTTTTGATGATTTATCTTTCCCTTTTTGCCCAAACGGAAATAATAAAGGGGCGCGGAATAAATCTTTTGTTTTTTATTCCCATTGCGGTGGTTTCGGTGGTTATATACCGCCGCCGCGGGAAAATCGACCTAAAAACCGTCTGCCCAATGGCGGCAGGGGGCATAATCGGTGCGGCGGCAGGACTTTTTTTGGGCGATAAAATAGGAACGGATATGCTTTCAAAAGCGTTTGGAGCGGGACTTTTGATGCTTGGAATAAAGGAAACGGTTTCGGGAATAAAAGTGATACTTGCAAGAAATAAAAAGTGATGATATAATAAAAGCGAATAAATGTTCGCCGGAGGTGCGCTTTATGGAAAAAACGCCGCTTAGCCAAAAGCAAGAAAGCGTTTATAAATTTCTTGTGAAAAAGATGACTCAGGGTCTTCCCCCGACTGTTCGTGAGATTTGCGAGGCAACGGGAATTCGCTCTACTTCCACGGTTCACGCCATTTTGAATTTTCTTGAAAAAGAAAATTATATTGAAAGGGATGCCCGCTTTTCAAGGTCGATCCGCATTTCAAATGAGTTTGATTCTTCCTTTGTTCCGCTTATCGGTAAGGTAACGGCAGGTCAGCCGATTTTGGCGGTTGAAAGCATTGAGGATTATATTGCCTATCCCGCAAAGGATGCCGAGGGACTTTTTGCCCTAAAGGTATCGGGCTTTTCGATGAAAAACGCCGGTATTCTTGACGGGGATATCGTTATTGCCGATAAAAACGCCGCCTGCCGAAACGGTGATATAATAATCGGTATGGACGGTGAGGAGGCAACGGTAAAACGCCTTATTATAAAAGGAAAAACCGTTATCTTTATGCCCGAAAATCCCGATTTTGATCCCATTTATCCCGAAAAACCGTCAGTTCTCGGTAAGGTTGTGGGATGCGTTCGAAAATATTAAGGTGTTTGTATGTTAAGGTTTGTTGAAGTTTTTACCGATGGCGCGTGTTCCGGCAATCCGGGACCGGGCGGTTGGGGTGCTATTCTTCGTTACGGAAAGATTGAAAAAGAACTTTCGGGCGGTGAAAAGGAAACCACCAATAACCGTATGGAGCTTACCGCCGCTATCGAGGGGTTAAAGGCACTTAAAGAGCCGTGCCGTGTTAAGCTTGTAACCGATTCAAAATATGTTGCGGACGGTATAAGCAAGGGCTGGGCAGAGTCCTGGCGAAGAAACGGATGGAGAAAGGCGGATAAAAAGCCCGCCCTTAATCCTGATTTGTGGGAACAACTGCTTGATCTTATCGCTGTTCACGATGTTGAGATCGAATGGGTAAAAGGTCATGTCGGTCATCCCGAGAATGAGCGATGCGATCGCCTTGCGGTATCATATTATAAGGAGTTTTGATAATGAAAAGTAAACTTAGATACATAACTGTTTCTGCCGTTATCGCGGCGGCTTATGTGGGACTGACGTTTTTAAGCTCGGCTTTCGGCCTTGCATACGGTCCTGTTCAATTCCGCGTGTCCGAAGCGCTTACGATTCTTCCGGTTTTCACCCCCGCGGCTATTCCGGGTTTGGTGCTCGGCTGCTTTATTTCAAACATCGCTTCTTTTAATCCCATTGATATGATTTTCGGCACAACGGCAACCCTTTGTGCGGCGCTTCTTTCTTATCTTATGCGCAATGTAAGAGTATTTAGGCTTCCGGTTTTATCCGCCTTTGCACCCGTTGTTATAAATGCCGTTGTCGTTGGGGCGGAGCTTGCCGTTTTCTTTGTTGATGCGCAAAGCTTTATGCCCGCGTTTTTAACATCGGCACTGTGGGTTGCACTCGGTGAGGTAGTCACCTGTGTTTTCGCGGGATTGTTTTTGTTTGCCGCGATCAACAAAAACCGAAAACTTAAATCTTTAATTTCGGGTTGAACATTGCATATTTTAATATTATAATAATGCTATAAAACGAAAAGGAAATTAAGTCTATGAATTTTACACCTATTGATAATCTCGGCAGGGTGGAGGGCTTTTGTCTTGTTAAAGCGGTTGAACTTAAAACCTCTGCTAAGGGTGACAGTTATCTTGATTTCACCTTAGGGGATAAATCGGGAGAAATAAACGCGAAACTGTGGCGTTATTCCGCTGTGGAACACGGCGAATATGCCTCGGGCGATATTGTTAAAATAAGGGGAACTATCTCGAAATATAACGGTGCCGATCAGCTTAGAATTGAAAAAATCAGATCCGCTATCTCGGCAGACGGTGTAGATCCCGCCGATTTTGTTCAGTCCGCCGCTTATAAAAGCGAGGATATGTTCGGCAAACTTATTTCAATTTGCGAACAGATGCAGGATGAAGAGATAAAAAAACTTGTTATCGCAATTTATGATGATTATAAAGAACGGCTTCTTTATTGGCCTGCGGCATATCGTATGCACCATGCAATGCGCGGAGGCCTTTTGATGCACACACTTTCTATTGTAAGACTTGCCCAGCGTGTATGTGATGTTTATCCGTTTGTTGACCGTGACCTGCTTTTGGGCGGCGCTATGCTTCACGATATCGCAAAAATAAAGGAATTTGAAGTAAATGCCGGCGGAACGGTTGATAATTATTCGATTAAAGGCAACCTTTTGGGGCATCTTACTATGGGAGCCGCTGTGGTGAACGAATATGCTAAAAAGCTTTGCATATCCGAAAAAACCGCGGTGTTGCTTGAACACATGATTTTATCGCATCACGGTGTGCCCGAGTTCGGTGCGGCGGTAAAACCTATGTTTATAGAAGCCGAAATTTTATCCGAGCTTGACCTTATGGATGCAAGGGTTTTTGAAATGCGTGAAGCGGTAAGCGGCGCCGAAAAAGAGGATTTTTCGGGCAGAGTTTATGCGCTTGACAATATTAAATTATTCAATCACGGAAGAACGGATCTTTCCCGCGATCCCGAATTGATTTAAGAAAGGAAGTTATTAAAAATGGAAATTACAAAGGAAATGATTATCGGTGATGTTCTTGATAAGTATCCTCAGCTTGCGGAACACTTTTTGGCAATAGGAATGCATTGCCTCGGTTGCCCCGCTTCAAGAGGCGAATCAATCGAGCAGGCATGCGCTGTTCACGGTGCCGACTGTGAAGCACTTGTTAAGGCACTTAACGCGGCTCTTGCATGATCACTTTAAGTGAAAGACTAAATCTGGCGGCAGATTTCATTAAACCGGGCAGCAGGGTTTGTGATGTGGGAACAGATCACGGCTATCTGCCCGCTTTTTTGGTGCAAAGAGGCGATGTTGCCGCCGTTACGGCGACCGATATCAACGAAAAACCGCTTAAAAAAGCAGAAGAAAACCTTAAAAAACTCGGTATATCGGGGGTTGAACTTCGCCTTTGTGACGGTTTAGGCACCCTTAGTGAAAATGAAATAGATACCGTTGTTATCGCCGGTATGGGCGGCGAGGTCATAAGCGGAATAATCGAAAGAGCGCCGTTTCTTAAAAAAGGCGTTTCGCTGGTACTGCAACCGATGACCTCTGCTGATTTTTTAAGAGAATATCTTGCCGAAAACGGCTTTTGCGTTCAAAACGAAAGAGCGGTTTGTGAAAACGGAAAGCTTTATTCTGTTATGCTGTGCTTTTATAACGGCGAAAAAAGAAAGCTTTCTATGTTTGAAAAAAGAACGGGCGCACTTGATGTCTGTGATGCGGTTGCGAGAAAATACATAGAGCGGCAGTATGCCATTTGTTTAGGGTGCGCTCAGCAGTTATCCCATACGGCGGAAACTGAAAAATATAAAGAATTTGCCGAAACGGCTAAAAAACTTAAAAATCTTTTGGAGGGAAAATAATGGCATTCGACGGCGCGTTTTTATCTGCGCTTAAAAATGATATAATTCAGGCGGAAAATTGCCATATAGATAAAATATACCAGCCTTCTCGTGAGGAGCTGGTTATTTCCCTTAGGAAAAAAGGTTTTGTTAAAAAACTTTTCATCTCTATCCGTCAGGGTGCGGCAAGGATAAATTTCACCGAAACAACGCCTGATAATCCCCCTTCGCCTCCGATGTTTTGTATGCTTATGCGCAAGCATTTTTTGTCGGCTCGCCTTACGGATGTTTTGCAAACCGCACTTGAAAGGGTGCTCACCTTGTGTTTTGAGGGCACAAATGAACTCGGTGACCGCGTGAACTTAAAAATAGTTTGCGAAATGATAGGCGCAAAACCGAATGTTGTGCTTGTCGGTCATGACGGCAGAATTATAGATTGCCTTAAACGAAGTGATATCGAAACATCAAAACGGCTTGTGGCTCCCGGTGCTGTTTATGAATACCCCGAAAGTCAGAATAAACTTGACCCGACAAAATGCAGCAGCGAGGATATTATAAGAAATGTTCTGCAAAAGGGCGGTAAAATGCAATCGGCTCTTTTGACGGTTTGTGACGGTTTTTCGCCGCTTTTGTGCCGCGAGATCGCCTTTCTTTGCAATGCTGATGAAACCGACGGTGATTTGGATATCAGCGCGCTTTCAACTTCGATTGAGGGCATTACCGAATGTATAAAAAATCCCGTTCCCACAATGCTTGTAAAAGCTGACGGCACACCCGCTGATTTCAGTTTTACCGATATAAAACAGTACGGCGATTATTATAAAAAGGTCCGCTGTGCCGATTTAAGCGAACTGCTTGAACGCTTTTTCAGCGAGCGGGATCGTCACGATAGAATACAAAAAAGGGCATCTGATGTTATCCGCCTTGTTAAAAACGGAATAACAAGGGCAACAAGACGCCAAAATAATCGTCTTTTAGAGCTTAAAGCAACCGAAAATCGCGAACAGTACAGAATTTGGGGCGAGCTTATAAAAGCCAATCTTCATCTGATCAAAGGCGGGGAAAGTGAAGCGTGTGTGCAGAATTTTTATGATGAAAACCTCGCATACATAAAAATTCCGCTTGATCCGGCGCTTTCCGCGCAGAAAAACGCGGCAAAATATTTTAAGGAATATAAGAAGAGCTACACGGCGGAACAATCCCTTAAATCCCTTATCGAAAACGATGCTAAGGAGATTTCTTATTTGAGCTCGGTTGAGGAAGGGTTGCAGCTTGCTGAAACTCTTGCGGATATAAACGAAATTCGCGATGAACTCAGTGCCGCAGGATATATAAAGCAAAACGCAAAGAAAAAGCAGGGAAAATCCGTTCCCGCTTTCAGAGAATGTGTTTTTGAGGGCAGAAAAATATATATCGGAAAAAACAATGTTCAAAACGATTATATAACCTGCACCCTTGCCGATAAGTGCGATATGTGGTTCCATACCAAAAATATCCACGGTGCGCATGTTGTTGTTAAAACCGGCGGTGAGGAGTTGCCCGAAAGCGTTATTATGTATGCCGCGAAACTTGCCGCGGCAAACTCAAAAGCGGCAAAATCATCGGGTGTTCCCGTTGATTACACACTTATAAAGAATGTTAAAAAACCTTCCGGTGCAAAACCCGGAATGGTAATATATAAAACCAATAAAACTGTGTTTGTAACACCCGGAGGGGAAATATGAATATAGGTATATCAACATCCTGCTTTTATCCCATGCTTACAGAAGATGCCTTTGCGCTTGTTTGCGATAAAAAAGTTGGACTTACCGAAATATTTTTCAACGCTTTAAGTGAACTTGACCCCGATTTTTGCAAAACGCTTTACAGTAAACAAAAAGAAAGCGGAATAAAGGTCGGCTCTATTCATCCAACAATGTCACTTGCTGAGTCTTTTATGCTTTTTTCGGCTTATAAAAGAAGATTTGATGAGGGTATCGAGCAGTATAAGCGCTATGCCGATATATGCTGCAATATGGGTGCAAAATATATTATTATGCACGGCGGAAAACCGAATAAGGTTATAAATAACGAGCAGTATTTTGAAATGTTCGGCAATGTTTTTGAAACCGTTAAAAAATACGGTGCCACCGTTTTGCAGGAAAATGTTGTTGATTTCCGCGCGGGAAATTTGCAAACCTTAAAGGATATGAATGATTATTTAGGGGAAAGCGTTGCTTTTTGCCTTGATGTTAAGCAGTCTGTTCGCGGCGGATATGATCCGAACGCCGTAATCGAATTGTTAGGTGATAAAATCAAGCATCTCCATGTAAGCGATAATACAAAGGATTGCGATTGCTTAGCGCCGCTTGCCGGCAACTTTGATTTCGGAAAGTTTTTTGAAAATGCCGAAAAAAACGGCTTTAAGGGTAACGCGATCGTTGAAGTTTATGATTGGTCTTATGGCACAAAGCAGGAACTTTTTGATAATTTTTTCAAATTTCAAAAAAAGTTTCAAAAAACTATTGACAAATGAGTTTCGCTGTGCTATACTCTCTATTGCTGTCGGACAGATAGCTAATCAGTCAGTGCTGATTGCGGCGAGGGTCCACCTGTTCCCATTCCGAACACAGAAGTTAAGCTCGCTTGCGCTTACGATACTTGGAGGGCGACTTCCCGGGAAAATAAGTAGGTGCTGACACTTAACACTCGAAGATTTCTTCGGGTGTTTTTTTTATTTTTCCTTTTGGTGTTTACAAAGTTAACAAATGCTGATATAATATTATTCCCATTAAAAATAAAAGGAAGGTGAGTTTATGGATTTTTCGGTTAATTTCAAGTCGCTCGGAAGCAGTTTTCCGCTGCCTGCCGATATTGCGAAAAAGCATATAAAACTCGCTTCCCATTTGCAGTTAAAGGTTATCCTTTGTGTTTTTTCCGATCTTTCGGGCATTGATGCCGCAAAAATCGCCGAAACACTTGGCGAAAACGAAGCGGATGTTCTTGACGCGCTTACCTTCTGGGCGCAAAGAGGCGTTCTTGAAAGCAGTATGCCGCAGAAACCGGAGCCCGAAAAGGAAATTGTTATAAAACAGTCTGCCCCCTCGCGTGAAGATGTTATAAGAAGGGGTATGGAGGACGAAAATCTTCGCCTTCTTCTGCGCGAGGCTCAGCTTAAATTCGGCAGAAATCTTAAATCCAATGAAAGCGCATTGCTTGTTTCTTTGTATGATGATAACGGAATGGATGCGCCGCTTATTCTTTATCTTTTGCAATATGCGGCAACAAAGGGCAAGTGTAATTGTTCTTATATAAACTCAACCGCAAAAATCTGGCTTAAAAAGGGCGTTAAAACCGTTGTTGATGCCGAAAAGGTCATAAGCGAGAGCGCAAAGGGCGAGCTTGCCTGGAGCATAGTTCAAAAAACATTCGGGCTTGACAGAAGAATGCCAAGCGAAAAGGAAGCTGCTGCTTCGGATAGATGGATAAATGAATGGAATTTATCGCCGGAGCTTATGAAGGCGGCTTATGATGAATGTGTTGACCGTAAGTCTAAATTTTCTTTTGCTTATGTGGCATCAATACTTGAATCATGGCATCAAAAGGGATATAAAACACCGGCGGATGTAAAATCCGGCACTGCGGCAACGAAGAAAAAAGAAACCGCAAAGAAAAACGGATATGCGGGATATGATCTTGATTTGTTTGAAAAAATGCTTGATAAGTGAGGGGTGACCGATTATGACGCAGAAAGAAAGCTATAAAATCGCTTTTGAAGAAAAAAGAAATGTTCTTTCCAAAAACGAAAGCAATTATAATCTTTTAAGGGAAACTTTCAAAAGAGAAAATACCGAGATTGCCGAAATCGATAAAACCCTTCGTGACATCGGCGCGCAAATTGCGATTATGGCAATATCGGGCAATAAGGAAGGATTAAACGCTCTTCGTGAAAAATCCCTTGAACTGCAAGATAAAAAGGCACAGCTTCTTAAAAATGTTAATGTTCCGCACATGGAATATGAATGCGAAAAATGCAAGGATACAGGATATATAAACGGCAAGATATGTGATTGCATTAAGCGGCAGGCGCGCCTTATTATGCTTAAAAGTGCAAACCGTGACCTGCCTATTGATGAATGCCGTTTTGATAATTTTGATCTCTCTTTTTATGAGGGGGAGGATAATCGCAAAATGGCGGCGATTTATGAAACGGCGCTTTCCTTTGCGAAAAACTTTTCAAACGGCAATCGCCAAAACCTGCTTTTTATGGGCAATACGGGCCTTGGCAAAACCCATATATCGTTAAGCATTGTAGGCGATATTCTATCACGGGGATTTAATGTTATCTATGGCTCTGCTTATAATCTTTTCTCCGAAATGGAGTCAGAGCATTTTAAGCTTCACACCAACGAAAAATATGAAGCGGCAATAGAATGCGATCTGCTTGTTATTGATGATTTAGGTGCGGAATTCAGTTCGCCTTATATCCAAACGCTTGTTTATAATATTGTAAACACAAGACTTTTAAGCGGAAAATCAACCGTTATAAACACAAATCTTTCAATGAAGGAAATTGAAGAAAGATACACCCCACGAGTTGCATCAAGACTTATGGGAAGTTATACCGCGAAAAAATTCTGCGGCAGTGATATAAGACAAATAAAATTCATAAAAAATTTGTAAAATAAATCCACCCTTTTCGGGTGGATTATAAATTTGTTCAGAAGGCGATTACTTATGGCAACGGAAAATAAATATCTTTTTGAGGAAATGCCGGTTAAAAAAGCGGTGCTCACCTTGGCTTTGCCTATGGTTATAAGTCAGGTTATAACCGTAATTTATAATATGGCAGACACCTTTTTTATAGGTCAGCTCGGCGATCCTAATCAGGTTGCGGCGGCAACCTTTGCAATGCCGCTTTTTATGCTTGTTAACGCTATTGCAAACCTTTTCGGTATCGGCGGGGCAAGTCTTGTTTCAAGGTGCTTAGGTGCGGGCAACTTCAAAAAAGCACAAAACACAACCGCGTTTTGCGTATATACCGCAGGCATTGTTGCTTTGGTTTACGGAATAATAATTTTATTTTTTAAGCCGGTGTTTTTGCCGCTTTTGGGCGCCGATGAATACACATTCGGTTTTTCGTCCTCTTATCTGCTTTTCACCCTTTGCATTGGTGCTGTGCCGACCGTTTTAAGTCCCGTTTTATCCCATCTTGTAAGGGCGGACGGCTATTCAAAGCAAGCATCTTTGGGCCTTGCCGGCGGCGGAATACTAAATATTATTTTGGATCCCGTTTTCATTTGGGGATTTAAGCTTCAAATAACCGGCGCCGCTATCGCAACGCTGATTTCAAATATCGCTTCCTGCCTTTATTTCGTTGCCTTCATTATTAAAAAGCGCGATAAATCCTGCATTTCATTTAATCCGCGCAAGTTCAGAGCGGGCGATAAGATCGCAAGTGAGGTAATAACTGTCGGCTTGCCGAGCTTTGTTATTTCCATGATGGCATCTGTTTCAAATATGGTGCTAAACCGCCTTATTGCCAACTGTTCAAATATGGCGATCGCCGGAATGGGAATTGCCAAAAAGATAAATATTCTGGCTTTTGCCGTGGCGCAGGGTATGACGCAGGGCCCGCTTTCGCTTATCGCTTATAATTATTCGGCAAAAAATCGCCGCAGAATGAACGAAAGTATAAAAACAACATTTGTTTTTGCGGTTGCCTTTGCTCTTGCGGGGGTATGTTTTCTGTTTTTCGGCGCGTCTAAAGTTTGCGGCGCATTTATAAATAATGCCGAAACGGTTGATTTTGCAAAGCGATTTCTTAAAATAATCTGCCTCGCCTGCCCTTCAACAACCGTCAGCCTTATTACGATCACGGTCTTTCAGGCAACCGGCAGAAAGCTGCAGCCGCTTTTTATATCGGCACTTCGAAAGGGTGTTCTTGATATTCCGTTTATGTTTTTGTTCCGTAAATTTTACGGCGTTACCGGTGTTGCTTACGCCACACCCGTTGCGGATTACCTTGCGATGTTTATAGCGCTTATAATTTTTATTCCCTTTATTAAAAATCTGCATAAGAAAACAAGCGGCTCAAACTGAGCCGCTTGTTCTTTTAAGTATATCTCTTAAATGTTCATTCATCGTTTTAACGGTAAGTTTAAGGTCGCCTGTGTACCATGTATCAAAATAACCCTGCTCGGCAACCTTTCTTTCTTCGTTTATGGCGTCAATATAACTATCCGCCTTTGAAAGAAGCTCGGAGTAATCCTGCCCCTTTTTGCGCGCGAAATATAATTTTCTGACCGCAATATGCCAAAGCGACAGATTTTTCATATAAACCGCCTGAAGTCGCGGGAAAATCGCGACATAATCCTTGTATTCGCTCGGTATGTTATCCGAATTTTCATCAATGAATTTTATAAGGGCATCAAACCGCTTTGAGGAAGCGAGAAGCTCCTCTGTTTTATCAAAACGGTCTTCATCACGAAGGAACAGCACGGTGGAAGCGCATCTTATCAGCGCATCACTTCCCTCATATTCCGTGAAATCGAGATCTTCATAATCATGATAATAATATTCTCTTTGTGCCATTCGCCACTTTAATGCCTTTTTGCCGATATCCGCAAGGGAGGCATAATACATTTCGTAGCATTTTTTAAGTATATCGGAAGCCTTCGGGAAAAACTCCTTAAAAAATCCCTGCAAATATTCCTCTAACTTAAAGTTTTCGGGATCGGTTAAAATCGCGGCGTTAAGTTGGGCGGAAAACTGCAATTCTCTTAAATTCGAAACATTTAGGATTGAATAGGAAAGAGAATTATATTTAAGTGCCTCTTTATAGCAATAATTCATTTTTTGCGGACTGACACCCTCGGCAAAATGCGGACCTTCGCTGAAATATGCCGCATGATAATAAATGCCGTAATCGGTATCTTTTCTGCGCTTTATCGAATAAAAATCCTCGCCGAACATCTGGTTGTTGCCAATATCCGAGAAAACAACGACCGTATTTTCGGGTATTTTAAGAAATCCCTTGCCGTAAAGCTCAGCGCTTTCGAGCCAAAGTGTCATGGTTGAGGTAAACTTTTTCGTGCCTAATGCTTTTTCGATTATTTTATGCTGGTCGGCAATGGCTCGGCTTATGAGCGCACCGCGGGAAGCATCATCGGCAGGCACGCTGCTGTCACTGCGCCAAACGGGAACATCGGCCTTTCCTCGAAGACCCAACTGCCATACAACTCGGTCGCCGTATTTTGCCCAAAGACCGGCATATTCTTCCCAAATCTTTAAGATGTTTTCGCGGTCCTTAACATAAGAGGGTTCACCCTCAATGCCATGCCCTACCATATAATTTTTCATTCCGAAATATGATGCGCCGAGCGGCTCTATATGATGTTGCGTAACATAAAGTCCGCGTTCAACCGCTTTTTCGATAAGCATTCTTTCGGGATAGTTTCTTATATCAACAAGGGAGGAAGGAATAATCATATTTATTTCACAGCGAAGTGCCGATTCAAGAACGCGATCAAGCACATCGGTGTTCATAACATTTCCGTAAAACTTATAATCGGTATGTCTTTTGCCGGTGGGAGTTTTGAAATCGGTTAGCAAATCCTCGTCGTTTAAGAACCAGCCTCTGAATTTAACCGTTCTTGATGCTGAATGAAATTCCGTTTCAGGTATTTCCATTTCTTCTCTTGGCTTCGGGAAAAGAGAATTAAAACGGTAAAGGGAATTTATGCCGAGGCATTTGCGGCAAAAAGCATATATGCCGAAAACCGTTCCAAGCGCATCACCGCCGGTTATGAAAACTTTTTTCTCGGTAACCTTAACGGTGTAACTCTCACTTTCGCCCGGAACAGTTGAAATTTCAATTTCCCCGTCCGTGCGGTATTCAAAGTGATGGGTGTTGCCCGAAATATCATCAAGGTTATATAAAAGGTCTGCCGCCGCCGTTAAAACGGGCGTTGAAGTATCTTTTATGGAAATTGCTACCTTTTTATTCTTGTTGAATAATAAAAACATAAAAAACATCTCCCTTGCCTTTAATTATATCATAATAAGGCAGGGGAGACAATTATTTTATTAACCCGAAATTGCTTAAAATTAACCTTTTTCGCAAAAGCGGTAAAGTTCTTCTATCATTTTGCCCTGAGCCGAAAGCGGCGGTATGTCTTTGCCGTTTGACAAATTTTTACGGTAACAGTCGCTGCTTGCAAAATTTTTCATAATATCACGGTATTTTTCACAAAATTGAGGATTTTTGTTTTTTATCTCCATTAGCGAAACCATGGCATAGGATAGGAAAAGATAATAAACTGTGTTGATTTTAGAAGAAATGTTAAATTTATAGCAGCGTTTAAGATATGTGTGATAAATCGAATTTTCAAACTCATCGGGTTTTAGAATTTCCGATATAATATCAAAACTATCAGTGTCACCGAAACGGCCCGCAAGCAAAACAGCGATAATGCCGCGAAGCTGATTTGAGCGGCGGTTATCGATAAACCATCTTGCGTCTCTGCTTTTTATCATTTCCCTGATTTTCGGCAGGCATCTTTCATCATCGATAATGCCGAGCGCTATTGCGGAATTTCTTGCAAGATCTTCATTATCGCTTTTCATAAAATCAAAAAGGGTATCTGCAATATCTGTGTTTCCGCCTAAAAACATTCGCTTAACAGACCATATTGCCACCGCCGGTGTTCTTGAAGAAAGTTCGGATTTTATTTCGTTTATATCGCTTATCCATTCAAATGGGCGGCAAACCCAAACTGTTTTACCGTTTTTGTCTTTTGCCTTATCAACAAATTCATGCCAAACATCGGGTTTTGGATCAAAGCAGTTATAATATTCTGTTTTTTCGCGAAGAAGTGAATACGGAATATCGGATATTTTATCATATCCGCCCTTTACGCATATAGCCGCCGCAATACCCGCGATTTCACCCAAGCGGTACATATCGCGGTTCATCCTTATCGCCGCCGAGGCATAGTTATCGGCGCAGATACTGCGGGATGCAACGAAAATACCGTTTATGCCTTTCGGCACAAGCGAGCCTATGGGAATTTCAATTTTCATTGTTACGGTTGAACAGTTTGCAACAACAAACCAATCAACATAAAGTCTGTCCTCAAAAGCGCGGTTTTCGCCGTGTTTATCAATATCGGAATAAGCACAGATGATCGGCTTTTCCCATCTTTTTTCAAAGATAATATCGTTAAGCGTTATTTTTTCTTCACCCGCACGGAGCATCAGGCCCTCTCTTAAACCGATTTGCGGTGCGATATGCAAAAATCTTTCATTTTGCGGGTTGCCAGAATCGGTGTGGCGACCGTCCGCCGAAATAACGGAGTTGGAAAATTCGGTATCGTTATACTGATTAACGGTGCCGCTGTCAAAATTTGTTCTTGCCAAATTTCCGTTGGGCTTTCTTACGATTTTAACCGATGAAAAAGGTTGCGTTTCGCCGTCTTTTTCGCGGCCTAAATCATATTCAACACCTAAAATTCTTAGAATGTGTCCGTCAGATGTGCTGTCGGAAATCTGTTTCACGGCGATATCAAACATTTCGCCTTCACTTGCAATGCGCACACCTACAACGGTTTTTTCGTTACATTTAGTGTAAACACCCAAAATAACCGAAGAAAACAAAATTTCGCCGCCGTTATTTTTTATGCGCTGCTCCAATGCCTGCTTTTTGGCATCGGGATGATTTGTGTATTTTGAAAAAACGGTATTTATAAGCGGCTTGATTTCATTGTCAACATCCTCGAAAGTGCCGCCGCAGTAGCCGTTATAATACCCGACGACCGACCCTGCAACACTCATTCCGCCGACACAGTTTCCCCTTTCAATACCCAAAACTTTAATGCCCTCTCTTGCGGCGGAAAGGGCGCAAAAACTGCCGGCAGAGCCAAGACCTGCAACGGCAAGATCAAAGCTTTTTGCAAAAACGGGCATAGCAACCTTTTCGCAAACGCTTTTTCCGTCAATAAGCGAATAAAAAAATGCGTCTTCACCTAAAACATCAAACTGTGGTTTATAAACATTATCGCAGGTGATATTATCGGGATTTATGCCGCATCCCATATCAAGCGCTTCAAAGGGATTGAGCGCTTTGTGCGGATCAAAATAATGGGGGATATCGGCTTTGCAGATATAATCAAAATCAAAGGCGATAAAGTTGATTTTTGTTTTCGCGTCAAAGGTTCTTCGAAACGCCTCGGTTATTTTCTTTCTTGCCGTAATAATTGACTCTTTTCCGTCAAAGGCCATAGTCAATATGTATTCCTCGGTTTTTTCCTCGCTTATCATCTGCGGCTTAAAGCCGAGTTTAAGATATGAAAAATCAGATGAAGCAAGCTTTTCTGCTATGTCTTTATCGGTTGAAGCGGCAAAAAGAGAAAGGCGCTTCTCGGATATTTCGGAGAGCGCCCTGCAAGACACAACCCTATCGGTTGTGTCGATTATTTTTTCGCATTCTATATGCTTTATGCCCTCGTTTGTGCGGTAGGAAACGATGTAACCGCTATCGCATTTTTGGGCATAAAGGAACATGGCATCAAGAAAAATGCGGTCTTTAAGATTTTTTTCGGCATAAGAACATAAAACGGACATTATTTTAAGATTATCGCAATAATCTCCCGCTATTATTCCGTTTTCTTTTGAAAAAGCATAAAAATCCCGCGCGGTATCAAACTGCGGATATTCGATTTTGCCGAAAGGACGAAGCGCGTTTGTAAACTCGCCGCCCAAAATTTCGGTTTGCTCTAAAATGATGGAATTTTTATGTGAAAATGCAAAACCCAAACCTAAAAATCCTGCGCCGATAACAAGATATTTTGTTTTTAGCATTTTTTAATCTCCTTTTATGCTTTTCCTCTTGAGGAAGTTTTGCCTTCTTCGCTGATTTCACCTGCGGCTTTAAGGGACATTTTGGTGAGCATAGGACCTACAAGCTCGTAAATCAGTACCGAGAAAAGAACAATGTTTCTTACAAGGCTGCCGTCCGCTTCGCCGAGCTCCATAGCGGTGACCGACATTCCAAGCGCAACGCCCGCCTGCGGAAGCAGGGTGATACCAAGGTATTTAACGGCATTTTCATCGCATTTTGTTGCCTTTGCGCTCCAATAAGAGCCGAGGTATTTACCTGCCGAACGAAACGTGATGAACAAAATGCCGATAAGAACTATAAATCCGTTCTTGAATACGGAAAGGTTAAGTTCTGCCCCCGAAAGCACGAAAAAGATAATGAAAAGCGGAGCTGTCCAGCGGTCGCATCTTTCCATAAGCTCTTGCGAAAAATCACAAAGATTGCAGAAAATCGTGCCGAGCATCATACAGGTCAACAACGGAGAAAAGCCGAAATGAATGCCGCCGATTTTGAAGCTTAACTGTGTTATACCAACTGTTAACAAAACAAATGTAACGGCAAGTGATAAGCGCTTTGAGCGTGAATGGAAAAATCTTTCGGAATAGGTAAGAACAAGACTTATAAGACTGCCCAAAGCGAGCGACAAAGCAATTTCGATAAGCGGCTCAACAATAATTGAAATCATATCCGGATGTCCCGTTTGGAAAGCGCGGGCAATGCCGAATGAAACCGAGAAGACAACAAGACCTACCGCGTCATCAAGCGCTACTATCGGAAGCAAAAGTGAAGTGAGCGGGCCCTTCGCCTTATATTGCCTTACAACCATTAAGGTTGCGGCAGGAGCGGTTGCCGTTGCAACGGCGCCGAGCGTTATTGCCGCAGGAAGCGAGATGACATCGGGCACGATAAAATGAAGCGAAACAAGTGCCGCATCAACAAAAACACAGGCGACGATTGCCTGAACTATGCCGATAACGGTTGCCTGTTTACCTGTTTTTTTAAGGGTTGAAAGGCGAAATTCATTTCCTATCGCAAAAGCGATAAAGCCGAGCGCGGCATCGCTTAATATTCCCAAACCGTTCATTTGTTTTGCCGAGTGAAATCCGATAAAAGGGATGTTAAGCGCCCCTAAACAAAATGGGCCTATTAAAACGCCGGTAACAAGATATGCCGTAACGGCGGGAAGTTCCACCTTTTTTGCGATCCTTGATGATAAAAGACCTAAAAATATTGCAAGACCTACTGTTATTAAAATATTTGCGGTTGACATTGATAATCCTTCTTTTTTGGGAAAAAACAAACGGATCGCTTCGTTTGTTTTTTGAAAAATTTATTTAATTTTGGTGATAAAGTTTTTTGGTTTGATAGGTCGGCTCGCAGGTTAGATTAACGCCGAGCTTTTTGAAGGTCTGCTCGTCAATTCTTGAAAGAATAACGCTTGAATGAACTTCAAGACCTTTAAGTTTCGAAAGCTGATCAAGGGCTTTTTTCGCCGTTCCGTTGGTTGCGGCACAAATTGATAGCGCGATAAGAACTTCATCAAGATGCAAACGCGGATTGTGATTTCCGAGAACGCCGGTTTTCATTCTCTGTATCGGCTCGATGATAGTGGGTGACAAAAGCTCGATATCATCGGGGATGCCGCCTAAAACTTTTAGCGTGTTTAGTAGCATTGATGAACTGCAGCCGAGAAGCGATGATGTTTTTCCGGTGATAACAGTACCGTCTTGAAGCTCGATCGCGGCGGCAGGCGCGTTTGTTGCCTCCGCCTTATCGGTTGCCGCCTTAACAACTGCGCGGTCATTAACGGAAATATTCATCTGATTCATAAGAAGCTCGATTTTCGAAACCTCTGATTTTTCGCCGAGTCCCTGACGGAGATTGCAAAGCGCGGCATAATATCTGCGGATAATCTCCATTTTTGCGGCTTCCTTGCAGGCATCGTCATCAACAATGGCAAAGCCGGCCATATTAACGCCCATATCGGTCGGGCTCTTGTAGGGAGATTCGCCCATAATTCTTTCAAGAATTGCGGAAAGAACGGGGAATATTTCAATATCGCGGTTATAGTTAACGGTTGTTTTGCCGTAAGCTTCAAGGTGGAACGGGTCGATCATATTTATATCGTTAAGATCCGCGGTTGCCGCCTCATAAGCAACGTTAACGGGGTGCTTAAGCGGAATGCTCCAAATCGGGAAGGTTTCAAACTTCGCATAACCCGCTTTAACGCCTCTTTTATGCTCATGATAAAGCTGTGAAAGGCAGGTCGCCATTTTTCCGCTGCCCGGTCCCGGAGCGGTTACAACAACAAGCTTTCTTGTTGTTTCAATATAATCGTTTTTGCCGAAGCCTTCATCACTTACGATAAGCGGAATATCCGAGGGATAATCTTTTATGGAATAATGGCGGTATGTTTTGATTCCCAAAGCGTTAAGGCGCTTTTCAAAGGCAAGAGCCAACGGCTGTTCAACAAAGCGGGTTAAAACAACGCTTCCGACATAAAGACCTATTCCGCGAAAAGCGTCAATAAGGCGAAGGGTTTCAAGATCGTATGTAATGCCAAGGTCACCGCGGCGCTTATTCTTTTCAATAGCGTCTGCGCTTATTACGATAACTATTTCTGCGTCATCTTTAAGCTCAAGAAGCATCTTGACCTTTGAATCGGGCGCAAATCCCGGAAGCACGCGGGAAGCATGATAATCGTCGAAAAGCTTACCGCCGAATTCAAGATAAAGCTTTTCGCCGAACATATTTATTCGGTCACGAATATTCTGCGTTTGCAGACTTATATATTTTTCATTGCTAAAACCAATTTTACCCATAAAATATCCCCCTGAATTAAAAAACAAAATACAAAAAAATTATATCAAAACGCCGCCGCTTTTTCAACAGATATAGAAAAATATATATAATAATACCTCTTGCATTATAATACTTGATATTGTATAATAGATAAAATAAAATGCCAAACTTTCCCCATTGATAATCGGAGGGCTTTGATGTACGATTTTAATAAGGATTGCGGCTATGCTCCCGAGCAGGTTTCTTATGCCGCAAAAGCGAATAAAATATTATCCGAGCGCATCGGAAAAACCTTTAAGGCGGCGGTTGTAACATTCGGTTGCCAACAGAATGTGAGTGACTCGGGAAAACTTAAAGGAATGCTCGAGCTTATCGGATATGAAATCACGGAGGAGCTTTCCGAAGCGGATTTCATCGTGTTTAACACCTGCGCTGTAAGAGAGCATGCCGAGGATCGCGTTTTCGGCAATGTGGGTGCTACAAAAAAACTTAAAAAAGAAAATCCCAACCTTATGGTTGCGGTTTGCGGATGTATGGTTCAGCAGCCGCATATCGCCGAAAAATTCCGCAAAAGTTATCCTTATGTTGATATCCTTTTCGGAACAGCGGTGAGTCATCGTCTGCCGGAGTTTATTTATAATAAGCTATCGAGCGGAAAGCGCGTTTATGAGTTTTCGCTTGATAACCCGGATATTCCCGAGGATGTTCCCCTTGTGCGTGACAGTTCATATAAGGGCTATATCCCGATTATGTACGGCTGGAACAATTTCTGCACCTATTGTATAGTTCCTTATGTAAGGGGCAGAGAGCGTTCGCGTTCCTCTGCGGCAATCGTTGCCGAAGCGCAGGAAATGATAAATAAGGGCTATAAAGAAATAATGCTTTTAGGTCAGAATGTCAATTCTTACGGTAAAGGTCTTGATGAGGATATAAATTTTGCCGGTCTTCTTCGCAAAATAAATGCGATCGAGGGTGATTTTTTGATAAGATTTATGACCTCTCATCCCAAAGACTGCACCGAGGAATTGCTCCTTGCTATGAGTGAATGTGAAAAGGTTGAACGGCATCTGCATCTTCCCGTTCAAAGCGGAAGCGATGAAATTCTGCTTAAAATGAACAGGCATTATGATAGCGAAAAATATCTTAAAACGGTAAACCGCGCACGTGAGCTTATGCCCGATATAACCTTTACAAGTGATATTATCGTCGGTTTTCCGGGCGAAACTTATGAGGATTTCAAAAAAACCGCAGAGCTTGTTGAAAAAGTCGGCTATCTTTCACTTTTCACCTTTATATATTCAAAGCGAAACGGTACCCCTGCCGCAACTATGCCCGATACCGCCACAAGAAAAGAAAAAGGCGCGTGGTTTAACGAGCTTCTTGCCGTTCAGGATAAAATGGGCAGGCAAATCGAAAAATCGTTCGTCGGCAAAACGGTCAGAGTTTTGGCGGAAGAAACGCTTGAAAACGGTTTTGTTTGCGGCAAAACATCAAACGGACTTTCGGTTTCGTTTAAGGCGGATGAATCCGCTGTCGGTAATTTTATAAATGTTAAAATAAATGAGTATAATAACGGGCTTTCAGGCTCGGTAGAATAAAGAGGTAATTAAAAATGACAACTATTGAAGCAGCAAGAAAATTAGGCGAAGCAATCCAGCAGGACGAGCGTTTTATCAGATACGCTAAGGCTCGCCTTGAAAATGATAAGGATAAGGATTTGCAGGATAAAATCGGCGAGTTCAACACTATCCGTATGAATCTTGAAAGAGAATCATCCGCGGAAAAGCAGGATGAGGCAAAAATTCACGAGCTTAACGAAAAACTCCGTGCTTCCTATGCCGGCATTATGTCAACACCTTCCATGGTAGAGTTTAATGCCGCTAAAACTGATCTTGACACAGTTCTCAACGAAGTTAACAGTGTTATCATGCAGTGTGTTGACGGTGCTGATCCCGCAACCGTAGAGCCCGAAAAGCATGAATGCAGCGGCTCTTGCGAAAGCTGCGGCGGATGCCACTGATCCTTAAAGACAAGGGGAAAAAGATATGACCGGTTTATCGCCGATGATGCAACAGTATATGGAGATAAAGGATCAAAATAAAGACAGTATCCTTTTCTTCAGACTGGGCGACTTTTATGAGATGTTTTTTGATGATGCCGAGGTGGCATCGGAAGAACTTAACCTTACCTTAACGGGAAAGGACTGCGGACTCAGCGAACGCGCGCCGATGTGCGGTGTTCCTTTCCATTCCTGTGAGGGATATATTGCCCGTCTTGTTGAAGCGGGCCATAAGGTTGCGATATGTGAACAAACCGAAGATCCGGCAAAAGCCAAGGGTCTTGTTAAGCGTGAGGTTATAAGGGTTGTAACCCCCGGCACGGTTGTTGAGGGCGATATGCTTGATGAGGGTAAAAGCAACTATCTTGCCGCTGTTTCTTTTGAAAACGATGCGGCAGGGGTTTGCTTCTGCGAGGCATCAACCGGTCAATGCAATATAACCGAAATTACGGGTGAGGATATGCTCTCCCGCGTTGAAAATGAGATTATGCGCTTTTCCCCAAGCGAAATCATAGTTTCGGAAAAAGAAAACGAAAACGGTTTTGCCGCTTTCCTTAAAAATCGGTTTGAGGGCGCGGTGACCCGCCGCGATGAATCATATTTTTGCGCTCAAAACAATCTTGATTTCATTCTTTCCTCATTTAATGCAAACTCGGTCGGCAATTTGGGAATTGCCGATAACTCGGTTATGCTCAGCGCTCTTTCGGCGGCAATGTGTTATCTGCGTGAAAACAGCCGCAGTAATAATGTAACGGTCAGCCGACTTAATGTTTACACCGAGTCGCAGTTTATGCGTATAGATATGAACACGGTTCGAAATTTAGAGCTTGTTGAAACAATGCGCACAAAGTCCAAAAAAGGCTCACTTTTGTGGGTGCTTGATAAAACGCGAACCGCAATGGGCAAGCGTCTCCTTAAAAATTATCTTATTAAGCCGCTTTTATCAATAGCCGAAATATCTTTAAGGCAAAACGCGGTTGAGGAGCTTTGCACAAACTCCGTTCTCCGCGGCGAAGCGCAGGAGTATTTAAGCGCCGTTCGCGATATCGAGCGCATCATTTCAAAAATAGTTTACGGCACGGCAAGTGCGAAGGAGCTTCTCTCTCTTTCCGCAACCGCGCATATCTTCCCTTATATCAAGTCGGTTTTATGCGATGCTAATTGCAAACTGCTTAAAACCGTTCATGATGAAATCGACACGGCGGACGATATTGTAAAGCTCATTGATGATTCTATAAATCCCGAAGCGCCGTTTACTCTGCGCGAGGGAAACATCATCAAAAAGGGATATAGCGCCGAGGTTGATCTTCTGCGCCATGATATGACCAGCGGAACGGATTATCTTGCCGATATCGAAGCGCGTGAACGCGAGCGCACGGGCATTAAAAATCTGCGTGTTCGCTTTAATAAGGTTTTCGGTTATTATATCGAGGTTACAAATTCTTTCCTTGATAAAGTACCCGAGGATTATATAAGAAAACAAACACTCGTTAACTGCGAAAGATTTATAACCGAGGAGCTTAAAACTCTTGAAACAAGGGTTCTTTCCGCAAAGGACAAGGTTGTTGCCCTTGAATACGAGATATTCGATAAAATAAGAAAACAGGTTGCCGACCGCGCGGATTCTTTCAAGAAAACCGCCGCCGCGCTTGCAAGACTTGATGTTGCTTGCTCGCTCTCTCTTGTTGCAACCGAAAATAACTATTGCCGTCCGCTTGTTAATACATCGGGCAAAATAAACATCAAATCGGGTCGTCATCCCGTTATTGAAAAAATCATTTCCGAGCCGTTTGTTGCCAACGATACCGTTCTTGATATGCAGGACAACCGTTGCGCTATCATAACAGGCCCAAATATGGCTGGTAAATCAACCTATATGCGCCAGGTAGCGCTTATAACGGTTATGGCGCAAATCGGATCTTTTGTTCCGGCTTCTATGGCTGAAATCGGCATAACCGATGCGGTTTTCACCCGTGTTGGTGCAAGCGATGATCTTGCAAGCGGTCAGTCAACCTTCATGGTTGAAATGAGCGAGGTTGCAGATATTTTGAAAAACGCAACCGCAAGCAGTCTGCTTATCCTTGATGAAATCGGCCGCGGCACTTCAACGTTTGACGGTATGTCCATCGCCCGTGCCGTTCTTGAATATGTTGCCGATAAGAAAAGTTTGGGTGCTAAAACCCTTTTTGCAACGCATTATCATGAGCTTACCGAAATGGAACATGAAATGAAGGGCGTTAAAAACTATAATATCGCCGCTAAAAAACGCGGTGACGATATTATCTTCCTTCGCCGAATCGTTCCGGGCGGTGCCGATGAAAGCTACGGTATCGAGGTCGCAAAATTAGGCGGCATACCGAAAGCCGTTACAAATCGCGCAAAGCAGATACTTAAAAAGACCCTGGAGGACGGTGTTGTTACATATAAAACCGTCGTTTCGGGTGACAGTCAGCTCTCTCTTGAAATGCAGGGAGCGTCCGATATCTTAAAAGACCTTAAAAATCTTGATGTAAATACACTAACGCCTATCGAGGCGATGAGTATTCTTTTTGACCTTGCAAATAAGGCGAAGTCTATATAAACGCTTAAAAATATGAAAAAAGGAGGCGCGAAAATGCCCGAAATCAAACTTCTTCCCAAATCTGTTTCCGAGCTTATAGCGGCAGGCGAAGTTGTTGAAAGACCGGCTTCGGTCGTTAAAGAAACGGTTGAAAACTCGGTTGATGCCGGCTCAAAACATATAACCGTTGAAATAAAAAACGGCGGAATTTCCTTTATTCGCATAACTGATGACGGCTGCGGAATATCGGCAAACGATGTTAAAACGGCATTTCTGCGCCACGCAACAAGCAAAATCAGAAGCGGCAACGATCTTGATGCCATAAAAACGCTCGGCTTCCGCGGTGAAGCGTTGGCGGCGATTTCAAGCGTTTCCAAAACAGAAATATTTACAAAAACCGCCGAAGCACAGTTCGGCACGCATTATGTTATTTCGGGCGGCGAGGAAAAGGAGTTTGCCGAGTGCGGCTGTCCCGACGGTACAACTCTTATCGTCCGTGACCTTTTTTATAACACACCCGCTCGAATGAAATTTCTTAAAAAGGATTCTTCCGAGGGTACGGCGGTCGGCGCCGTTGTTGAAAGAATCGCTCTTTCGCATCCCGAAATTTCCTTCAAGTTTATTCGTGAGGGAAAGCAGATTTTTGCAACCTCCGGTGACGGCAAAATATCTTCTGCCGTTTATGCCGTTTTGGGCAGAGAGTTTTATTCGGGCCTAATCGAAGTTAAGGGCGAAAGTGACGGCGTTTCGGTTTCGGGCTTTACCTGCAAACCGGTCTTTTGCCGCGCTTCAAGGGCAATGCAGTTTATTTTCCTT
The DNA here is from genome assembly GCA_045642495.1 of Acutalibacteraceae bacterium. Lineage (GTDB taxonomy): Bacteria > Bacillota > Clostridia > Oscillospirales > Acutalibacteraceae > UBA737. The sequence continues at coordinate 9,344 of JAZUJA010000078.1, read as the reverse complement.
AACGGTCGCCTTGTTCTTTCAAAAACCGTAATGGCGGCGGCTGAGCAGGCGTATAAAGATTCGGCAATGGTCGGCAAATTTCCGGCATTCGTGCTTTTTGTCGGCGTGCCTTATGAAACGGTTGATGTCAATGTTCATCCCGCTAAAACCGAGGTTCGCTTTGCCGATGAAAAGCGCGTTTTCTCTGCCGTTTATTATGCGGTTAAGTCCGCCATTTCCGCAGGGGATACAAGACCGCAGATAAATATATCAAAGCCGCAGAATAACACTGTTTTCAAAATGACCGCGCAGGAATACCGCCAAACAGCGGTAAATCTGCCGAAAAATGAAGAAGTGAAAACATACGGCGTTTTCAAGCAGGACACAACCCCTCTGTTTTTAAGGGAAGATGTTAAAAAATATATAAATGAAAAGCCAAGAAAAGTTGAGGATATTATTGATATCGAGCCCGAGTCCAGGGAAATAATATCCGCTCCTGAAGTTTTCGAGAATATACAACCGCCCCCAACCGAAGAAACCGAAGAATATTCCCCGAAAGAAGAGGTCGTTTTTATCGGTGAAGCATTCAGAACATATATCGTTGTTTCAAAGGGCGATGAGATTTATCTTATTGATAAACATGCCGCTCATGAAAGAATAATATATAATCGCCTTAAAGCGCAGCAAAAGCCGCAAACGCAGGCACTTTTGCAAACCGTTACCGTAAAACTTTCTCCCGATGCGCATCACGCGGCGGTTACTATGGCAGATGTGATGAATAAAGCCGGATTTGAAATTGAAGATTTCGGGCAGAGCTCCGTTCTTGTAAGGGCGGTGCCGGCATCTCTTTCAAAAGAGGATGTTTCAGCCGCAGTCACCGAAGCGGCTGAAAGCCTTGCAAAAAGCGGTCAGGTGGAAATTTCCGCACTTGATAATATTTATCATTCAATCGCCTGCAAGGCGGCAATTAAGGCGGGATATATAACCTCTGAGGAAGAACTTTTGTCCCTTGCGCAAAAGGTGCTTTCCGATAAGGATGTTATGTACTGTCCGCATGGCAGACCGGTTGCCTTTTTGATAAAGAAATATGATCTTGAAAAATATTTCGGGAGAATTCAATGAAAAAAATTAAGGTTGTTTGCATTGTAGGGCCTACCGCTTCGGGCAAAACCGATTTGGGTGTTGCCGTAAGCAAAGCGGCAAACGGCGAGGTCGTTTCCGCCGATTCAATGCAAATTTATAAAGATATGCACATCGCGTCCGCCGCGGCAGATATCGCCGAAATGCAGGGTGTGCCGCATTATATGCTTGAATTTCTGCCTTATGGCAGCAGTTATTCGGTTTGCGATTATGTAAAGGCGGCAAAAGAGGTAATATTTGATATAAACTCTCGCGGCAAATTGCCCGTTATTGTGGGCGGAACGGGACTTTATGTTGATTCACTTATAAAAAACATTCAGTTTACCGAGCATAAGTTTGATCCGGAAATAAGAAAAAAACTGTCCGAAAAAGCCGATACTGTCGGCACGGCGGCAATGCTCGAGGAGCTTAGAAAAATCGATCCGCAGGCGGCGGAAAAATTGCACGAAAACGATAGAAGAAGAATAATAAGAGCGTTCGAGATAATTGAGCAAACGGGCATTACACCCACAAAGCAAAACGAACTTTCATTAAGCGAGGAAAGTCCGTTTGATGCTTTGATGATAGGCGTTTCGTTTGCCGATCGTCAAAAGCTATATGATCGGATAAACGCCCGCGTTGATATTATGCTTCAAAACGGTCTTTTGGATGAAGCCAAGGCGGCTTTTCAAAAAAATATGGAAAATTCCGGCGGTATTCAGGCGATAGGGCATAAAGAATTTTTCCCGTTTTTTAAGGGCGAAATTTCTTTGGAGGAAGCCACGGAAAAATTAAAACAAAGCACAAGGCGTTATGCCAAAAGGCAGCTTACATGGTTTAATGCAAACCCTGATATAAATTGGATTTTCCGCGATGAAACCGAAAATGCCGCTCAAAAGGCCATTGAACTTTTAAAGATGGGAGGAATTCTGTGAAGGACTATAAGGTGCTTAAATTTTTGATTATATTTTTAATTGCCGTTTTTGTTATTCATCAGCTTTATTCCACCCTTTATAAGCCGATAGGTACCGAAACCGCGCAGTATGTAACTGCGGTTGAAGGAATTAAGGCGTCGGGTATAGCCATCAGAAAAGAAGTTGTTGTTTCAAGCGAAAATACAGCGGCTTTGCATTTTGTAACTTCAAGCGGAACAAGGGTTGCGAAAAACGGCGTTATTGCGCAAATATACGGTTCGGCTTCCGCTTCGGCAACTGTTCGCCGTATTGATGAGCTGACAAAAAAGATCGCCGATATTGAAGAACTTTCAAATTATAACAGTGCCCAGGCGGCTGATTTGTCGGTTGCAAACAATAAGGTCAAAAACGCGCTCAATAACTTTGTTTGCAGTTTTAAGTCGGGCGATTTTGATAGTAGTGACAGTATGGCTCAACAGCTTTTGTCGGCAATAAACCGCAAGCAGATGATAACGGGCGAGCAGACCGATTTTTCGGCAACAGTTCAAAATATGCAGGCAGAGCTTAATAATCTAAATGGCCAACTTCCTGCCCCCTCCGGCAGTATAACCGCGCCCGAATCGGGCTATTTTATCAGTGCGGTTGATGGATATGAAAACGCGTTTTCAAATATCGGAACCGAAAGTATAACCCCCGAATTCCTTTCTTCCGTTAAAGAAACCGATCAGGGCGAAAACCTAATCGGAAAAATCGTTTCGGACGAAGAATGGTATATTGCGGCAAAGGTCAGTCTTAACGACTCCATGAAATATAAGCAGGACGATAATGTGACTTTAAGCACAAACTTAAACGGCGTGATCGAATTTCCGGCAACGGTTAAAAATATAAATATTTCCTCTGCCGGTGACGATGCCGTAATAATATTTGCCTGCTCTCAGCTCAACAGTGATCTTGCTGCTGTGCGCAAAGGCACTTTTACGATTATCACCGCGAAGCACAGCGGTCTTAAAATACCGAAAAAAGCCCTGCGTGTTGTAAAAGAACAAACCGGTGTTTATGTCGTAAGTGGCGTAAGCTTAAAATTCATTCCGGTTGAGGTTGTTCACACAATGGATGATTATATTCTTTGCAAGCAGGAAAAAAGCACCGAAAATGTGTTAAGACTTTATGATAGGGTTGTTGTGAAAGGAAAAAAGCTGTATGACGGAAAAATTATCAACTGAGGAATTACTTAATAATTATAAAACCGTTTGCGATAATATTGCCGCGGCGGCATTGAAATCGGGCAGAAAACCGCAGGATATAACCTTGCTTGCCGCAACAAAAACGGTTGACGCGCAAACCGTAAATCTGCTTATTGAAAAAGGACTTATGTATATCGGCGAAAACCGCGTTCAGGAATTTCTTTCAAAGCATGAGGATTTTTTGCCCGTTCATAAGCATTTTATCGGGCATTTGCAAACAAATAAGGTTAAGGATATCGTCGGCAAGGTCGAGCTTATTCATTCGGTCGATTCGCTTCATCTGGCAAAGGAAATTTCAAAACTTTCCGCCAAAAGAAATGTTACCAGTGATATCCTGCTCGAAGTCAATATCGGCGGCGAGGAAAGCAAATCGGGACTATCACCCGATGCTGTTTTGCAAACGGCATGTGAGATTTCAAAACTTCCTTCAATTCGTATTCGCGGCCTTATGGCTATTCCTCCCGTTTGCGAGGATGAAAGCCTAAACCGCAAATATTTTGAAAATATGTATAAACTGTTTATTGACATTAAGGATAAAAACATAGATAATAGTATTATCGATACTCTGTCAATGGGTATGTCCGATGACTATGCTTGCGCTGTTGAATGCGGCGCAACCATCGTCAGGGTCGGAACGGCTCTTTTCGGCAGAAGAATATATAAATAATCAGAAAGGTGTGTTTTATATGGGCGTTTGGGATAAAATCAAAAATATTATGACTATCCCCGAAGAAGATGAGTTTGAGGAGGATACTGTTCAGGATTCCGTTTCCATGGAAGAGGAAGAGACACCCGTTAGGGAAAGACCCCGCATCATCAAATCAAAGTCTGCTCCCAAAACAACTACTGTTTCATCACAGCTTCAGGTTGTTCTTGTTAAACCGGATAGATTTGAGGATGTAACCTCTATCGCCGATCATCTTAATGACGGCAAAACCGTTGTACTTAATCTTGAAGATTCCAACCGTGAGGTATCTCGCCGTATCGTTGACTTTTTAAGCGGTGCCGCTTATGCAAACGGCGGAAATATGCGCAAGGTTGCTAAAAACACATTCATCATCGCCGCAAACGGTGTTGATGTTATGGGCGAGCTTATGCTTGAAGATTTTGAGGAAAAATCTTACTTTTAATGGATGAAAAAATGATTTCCGCCCGCGTTCTTGATTTGGTTAGAAATTGCGCGCGGAATAATTCGCCCTGCTTTTCGGCGTTTTTATCACCCGAGGAAAGCGCGTTGGCGGAAATGTCACTTCGCGGCTGCGGTGTTGAAAACCGCTTTTTCGGCGGATACGAAAATGCCGAAAGGGTTATGCTTTGCGTTTGCCCCTTTTCGGTGGAAGATAACGCTTTTCCGCTTTGCGCTTTAACCTTTTCTTATGGCGCACAGTATAAGCTTTGTCACCGTGATTTTTTGGGCGCTCTTATGTCGCTTGGAATGGAGCGTGACTGTGTCGGCGATATTCTTGTTGAAAAGGGCAGAGCCGTTGTTTTCGTTAAACGCGAAATGGTTAAATTCATAAAGCTTAATTTAAGTGTTGTCGGAAGAACGGGCGTCACCGTAACAGATGGCTTTACTATGCCGCTTCCCGAATTATCCGGCGTTCAAAATCTTTCCTCAACCGTTTCTTCCATGCGGCTTGACTGCGTTTTGGCGGCAATTTGCAATCTTTCCCGTTCGGGTGCGGTTGCGCTTATCGAGGAAAAGGCAGTCAGCATCGGCGGCGTTCTATGCCGTAAAAGCGATATGACTGTGTGTGAAGGCGATAAAATATCGGTTCGGCATAAGGGCAAATTCGCAGTTGTTTCCTGTGGCGATCTTTCCAAAAAAGGCAGGATAATTCTAAAATATATAAGGTATATTTAGGAGGAACATAAATTTAATGATTTCCTATATTCTTGCAGTTTTGTGTGGCATAGGTTTTCTTGTGGCAGACAGAATAACAAAACATTATGTCGCGGCTAATTTTGTTTTGGGCACGGAGTCAAGGGAGTTTATCCCCGGAATTGTTGACCTGACCTATGTTAAAAATGACGGCGGCGCATGGGGTATGCTCGGCGGATACACATGGATCTTGCTTTCACTTACCATTGTTATTATGCTTGTTTGCATTGCCCTGCTTATTAAATACGGTTCTAAAAATAAGCTTATGTTCTGGGCAATCGTGCTTGTTCTTTCGGGCGGAATCGGCAATATGATCGACCGTTTCTTAAACGGCGGCTATGTTGTTGATTTCCTGCATTTTGAATTTTTCAAGTCTTTCCCCGTTTTCAATGTTGCCGATATCGGCATTTGTATAGGTGCCGGTCTTCTTATTATATATTTTATTATCGGTATGATAAGGGACGGCAGATCACAGCAGCCCATAAGTTCAGAAACAAACGATGAAAACTGAAACCTTTGTTACGCCTGACGGCGAAAACCGTCGCCTTGATGTTTTCGCGGCAGAAAGCGTCGGTGTAACGCGCAGTCGTGCCGCCGCTTTGATTGAGCAGGGCGCTGTTACCGTAAACGGTGAGGTTGCGGCAAAAAACCGCAAATTAAAGCCGGATCAAACCGTTTGCATAACGCTTCCCGATCCGCAGGAATATAAGGCAGCGGCGCAGGATATTCCGCTTGATATCGTTTATGAGGATGATGATCTTTTGGTTGTTAATAAACCAAAAGGAATGGTCGTTCATCCGGCGGCGGGTAATTTTGAAAACACACTTGTTAATGCCGTTTTGTTTCATTGCGGCGAAAGTCTTTCGGGTATCAACGGCGTTATGCGCCCCGGAATACTTCATAGAATAGATAAAAACACAAGCGGACTTTTGCTTGTTGCCAAAAATGATGAGGCGCATTTATCTCTTTCAGAGCAGATAAAGGCACATTCGCTCACCCGCGAATATGAAGCGGTGGTTTACGGAAACATAAAATCCGATGAGGGCAGTGTTGATGCACCTATCGGTCGCCATCCCGTAAAACGAAAGCAAATGGCGGTAACGCAAAAAAATTCAAAAGAAGCGCAAACGGGATATACCGTTCTTGAACGCTTCGGCGATTTTACATATTTACGGCTCAAACTTAAAACCGGCAGAACTCATCAGATAAGAGTTCACATGGCTTATATCGGTCACCCCGTTGCAGGGGACGATGTTTACGGGCCGAAAAAGGTTATAACAAAATTAAACGGGCAATGCCTGCATGCAAGAAAAATCGGGTTTATCCACCCGAAAACCCATGAATATATGGAATTTTCAAGCGAGCTGCCCGATTATTTCAGCAATTTTTTGAAGGAGTGCAGACAAAAAAGTGGGACTTTTTGATAACTGCCTTTTGGCTTGCGATGTTGACGGAACATTACTTGCCGACGGATACTTTCCGCCGCAGAATATAGAAAAAATAGAATATTTCGCAAAAGAGGGCGGCAAGGTTTGCCTTGCAACCGGAAGAACTGTTCCGGCGCTTGACCCGGTTCTTGCGATTTACGATGGATTTTCTCCATGCGTAACGGGCAACGGAACGGTTATTTTCGATCCGAAAACGGGCGAGATTTTAGATAGAATTTGTTTGCCCGAAAGCGATAAAGAGCTTGTTAAAAAAATCTATAACGCTATCCCCTCTGTGGGAATTGAGCTTCATTGTGATCGCTCGGTTTATACATTAAGGCAAACCGGCGAAACCGATACGCATCAGTCTTACGAGTTTATAAAAAGTGAGTTTATTGATGAAAACGCTGTTGACTTGCTTAACATAAATAAGGCGCTTTATCTTTTTGATGATATGGATGATGAAAACGCAACCAAAAAAATCATAAGCGAAGATTCAACCGAGTCGGTTTTCATTGATACGCGCGTTATGATAGAGGGCGTTGAGCGCCACTATCTTGAGCATATTCCCCCTGCAATTTCAAAATTTGCCGGTGTTAAAAGACTAATGAAAATTCTTGGCATAAAGAATGAAAATCTTTTCTGCATCGGTGATAATTATAACGATTATCAAATGGTTAAAAACGGTTATATTTCAGGCTGTCCCGCAGATGCCACCGAGGATGTTAAATCGGCGGCAACAAAAATATTTTGTGCTGCAAAGGATGGCGCTGTTGCCGAATTTATAGATTATTTGAAAGAGGAGAAAATAAATGGACGCAAATGAAAAACTATTTTTAAGAAAAAAAGCCTGCGAAATCAGAATGGACATTGTATCAAGTGTTCACGCCGCAGGTTCGGGCCATATCGGGGGCGCTCTCTCCGCTACCGAGATCATTACATATCTTTATTTTAAGGAAATGAATATTGATCCCAAAAATCCCGAAATGGCAGACCGTGACCGCTTTGTTCTTTCAAAGGGTCATATCGCTCCGGCTCTTTATGCCGCACTTGCCGAAAAAGGGTTTTTCCCGAAGGAAGAACTTCTTAAACTTCGTAAAATCGGTGCTTTCTTGCAGGGTCACCCCGATAAAAAGCATACCCCCGGTTGCGATATGTCTTCAGGCTCGCTCGGTCAGGGTATTTCAACCGCTTGCGGAATGGCGCTTTCAAGCAAATGCTTCGGCCCTGCTTTCAATGTTTATGCCGTTTTAGGTGACGGTGAGCTTGAAGAGGGTGAAGTTTGGGAGGCAGCAATGTTTGCCGGCAATAAAAAGCTTGATAACCTTACTGCATTTGTTGACTTTAACGGCCTTCAGATCGACGGCACTATTGATGAGGTTAACTCCGCAAAGCCGATCGATAAGAAGTTTGAGGCATTTAATTGGCATGTTATCAACATAAAGGGCGATGATTTTGATGAAATCGAAGCCGCTGTAAAGCAAGCTCACACCATTGATAAGCCCGTTGCAATCATTGCTCACACAACAAAGGGCAAGGGCGTTTCTTATATGGAAAATCAGGTTGGCTGGCACGGAAAAGCTCCCAACGATGAAGAATACGAAATTGCAATGAACGAGTTAAAAGCGGCTTATGCCGAAATTAAATAAGGGAGGGCGAGAATATGTCAGAAGTTAAAAAGATTGCCACCCGTGTGGCTTATGGTGAGGCACTTGTTGCCCTCGGTCAGGAAAAAGATGATTTTATCGTGCTTGATGCAGACCTTGCTGCCGCAACAAACACAGGTAAATTTAAGGCGGCTTTCCCCGAAAGATTTTATGATTGCGGAATTGCCGAACAGAATATGATGAATATTGCAGGCGGTGTTGCAACAACCGGCAAAAAGGTTTTTGCTTCAAGCTTTGCGATGTTTGCCGCAGGCAGAGCCTATGAGCAGGTTAGAAACGGAATAGGTTATCCGAAGCTTCATGTTTGCATCGGCGCTACTCATGCCGGCATTTCGGTTGGTGAAGACGGTGCAACCCATCAGTGCAATGAAGATATCGCTCTTATGCGCACTATCCCCGGTATGACCATTCTTTCTCCCTGCGATGCAGTTGAAACTAAAAAGGCGGTTTTCGCCGCATACGAGCTTGAAGGTCCGGTTTATATCCGCCTCGGTCGTCTTGCCGTTCCGGTTATCACCGATGAAAACGATGAATTCACCGTTGGCAAAGCGAATACCGTTTGTGAGGGTAACGATGTAACAATCATCGCAACAGGTCTTCTTGTAAACGAAGCTAAACTTGCGGCAGAAGCGCTTAAAGAGCTGGGTATTTCCGCTCGAGTTCTTAATATGCATACTATCAAACCGCTTGATAAAGAAGCAGTTATTAAAGCGGCAAAGGAAACCGGCGCTATCGTAACCGCTGAAGAGCATACCGTTATCGGCGGTCTTGGTGCGGCAGTAAGCGAATGTGTTTGTGAAGAATGTCCCGTTCCGGTTGTTAAGGTTGGTATTAACGATACATTCGGTCACTCCGGCCCTGCCGAAGCACTTCTCACTCAGTTCGGTCTTCGCGCTGAAAATATTGCCGAAAAGGCAAAGGCGGCAATCGCGCTCAAAAAATAATCGTTTAATAAATATTTTTCCGCAGTGTTTTTTGTAAGCACTGCGGATTTTTTATATAAAGGTTTATTTTGTCTTGAAAAAATATCCACTTTGTTGATTTTTATTGCAATAAAAAGTTAAAACAATTATAATGCAAAAGTAATAGTATAATTTTTTTAAGGGTGGTAA
>JAZUJA010000077.1:0-9370 GCA_045642495.1 Acutalibacteraceae bacterium | reverse complement strand
TTTCGGTTTTGACGGGCGCCAGCACGTCTGCAACCTCAAAACAAAAATCTCCTCCAAAATTCATCCTTTTCAGGTCGTAGAGTTTAAGAAATTCGGATTTTTCGTCAGACAAGGCAAAAACGCAGTGAATACTTTCCGTATTCATGAGTATTTTAACACAGTATGACGGGAAATCCGTTTCCTTAAACCGGATTCGGATAATTCTCGTCAGGCTACCTTAGGCAAGGTGCTAAAGCTTGATCAATGAAGATAAAAAACACTCATCTTTATTGATGAGTGTTATTATTTTATGAGGTGCAAAAATGTTTATACAAATGAAAAATAAAAATGAATATATAGAGGATGGAAATCTTCATATAAAGAAGATTAAATTCTGTTCATGTCGTATGAAAGCGGGTGATAAGTATATTATTACCTGTAATATTCATCAACGTGGAACTTACAGTTATCAGTTCCGCAAGGCTGATAAGTGGATTACAAAAATTTACTCTAAGCGAAAGCTATGGCTATCTGCCGACGCAGAGTCGGCAGTTTGCGAAGCGGTCGATTTATTCGATGATCAAATAAAACGAATTGAAACAAGCAAAAATCGGCAAATCAAAATGGAAGATGCCGGGCTTCTTGTTGTTTTTGGAAAAACAGGTTGTCTAATCAAATATTTTAACGATAATACAAAACAAACGGTTAAAGAATTATATGCAAAAACTTCTATTGAAGAAATTTTGCATCGCTTGCAGTTCATGCAAGGTCTTATAAACGGCGAAAGCAAAGAGCTTTTAAGTAATCCCTCAAAGGAAAATATTATGAAACACCCATTTATTATTGCCGCAAGAAAAGAAGGCGATATAATGACCGAAAAAAGGGTTAAGGTGTTTTATCGCCTTGCGGATGAAGATGACTGCAAACTGCTTGCTGAAATGTCCGGTATGAATATTCTTCCGGCATTGTCAAAAGAGTATGACCGAGAATACTACATTGAAGCGGATACGCTTACAAACAAATATTATGATTTATTATATCGATCGGGTTATAAACTTTTGCATAGACCGTATTTTGGTATGAAAGGCAATACACATAGCAAAATAACCTTGAATCCGCACACTAAGATAGGTGTTGATGCCGCAAGAACGGATGCAAAATCAATTTCTTTTGATGATTTTTTAAGTATGTTTGAAAATCTGTGAGGATGGTTCAAACATAGCCGTGCCGCAAGAAAAAACTGCGAACTTTAATATTGAAATTAACAGTAGTAACTAATGTACCGTATTTGGTGCATTGATTTTTGTATAAATAAATTGTGAAGAATTTATGGTGTGTTTTTGGGGGATGAAATAATGAAAGTGATATTTTTGGATTTTGACGGTGTGTTAAACAGCGAAAAGTGGAGAAGAAACCCGGATCTATACCTCTCCTCTTTTATAGAACCGGCTAAGATGGATCTGCTAAAGCAAATAGTATCAAAAACAGATGCAAAGATTGTATTAACATCTTCATGGCGCAAGTTCTGGCAATTCAACAAAAAATATACCGATAAAATAGGTGAATATATAGATGAAATTTTTGAAAGCAGCGGGTTAAATATTTATTCAAAAACATCTGATATTGATTTTTTTGAGCGTGACAAAGAAATTGATTTTTGGTTTAGGGATAATTACCGCCTGAAAATAGAATCATTCTGCGTTTTGGATGATGTTGAACAGCTATATAAAAATAATAAATTTATAAAAGACCATTTAATACTTACAAATCAAGATGAAGGTCTAAGCGAAAATGATGTTTCAAAGGCAATAAATATGCTTAATCAAAAAACTTGCAAATGAAAAGCATTGACTGAATTAAAATTATAAATATAATAGTATTTGAATAGATTAAAAATTCAAATCTTTCAGAGTGGGGCAAGCTATGCAGGAATGTTTTTCGGATAACAAGTACATATCAACTACGGGCGATAGATTTCTTTATGAGGATGAAATTCGTTTTATTTTCACAAAGTTCTCCTTGAAGGAAAAACTTGATATCGGTCATCTCAAAGGTACTGCAAAAGCGATGATGAATCGCTGCCCCTATTTTCATGTGAAGAGAGGAATAAACAACAATCTTTATTGTTTGATGCGGGTTAGTGAAGATATTCCCATCATTGAAAACGATGGTTTTGTATTGACATCGGACAAGCGAAGTCATGATTTTCTCCTGACAATAGCATATAACCGTAAAACAGTTTACCTGTGTTTTCATCATGCCTTGACCGATGCAAACGGTGCGGTGCGTTTTACTCAATCCTTTGCGGCAGAATATTTGCGCCGGGCATTAAATAAGGATCTTATAGTTCCGAACGAGTTGCGTCCGGGAACTCCGATAAAAAGCGAGGAGTACGAAAATCCTTATAATTTCATTATTCATCAGGAACACCCATTTAAGCTACGTTCAACAAACGGTTTTTCGTTTCCTGCTGAAGATATTGGTGAAAATATCCGTTATCTGCGTTTAAGCATACCCACAGAAAGCATTTTGGAAATCAGCAAAGAATCAGAAAGTACGTTTGCATCAGTAATTACAATGCTTCTAGGCAATGCAATAATCCGCGTTTATCCCGAACACGACAAACCGATAAAAATTTATTGCCCTGTTGATATGCGAACGATGCTCGGCTGTCCTGACACTTTGCAACATTGTTGTTACGGAATAAATTTTGTCTTTGAAAAAGAACTGCTCAAAATGCCTTTGAATCAGCAGTTAAGTTGTCTTAAAGGGATGCTGTTGCTGCAAACATCAAATGAATATCTGATAGACCGTATGGAAAAGCAACGTGAAAACCACGAAAAGATTTGTTCACAAGCAAAATCGGTTAATGATATTAAAGAATTTTACAACAGTGTTCAGTACAATGTTCCCATGGTTTCCTACCTTAAAAATTTGGATTTCGGTGACACTGCCGCTTATATTGACGATTTTGATATAAGTGTCGTAGCCAAAGGACTTTGCAAAATAGTTTTATATTCTTATTGCATTGATAAAAAATGTATAATAAATTTTCAAAGTAATCTTATATCAAATGATATTTTTAATGAATTTCTTGATACGCTGCAAGTTTTGTCAATTCCGTATACCGTCATTGAAAGGGACGGATTTTAATCATCAATGATGATATAAAAGGATATATAATATGAATCAAAATAATAGCAAAATGCTTTCATATAACTTTCGTAAGAATACTGTTTCAAAAATCATAAGTGCGGAATCCGGAACTATCGCAACTGTCATTGACAGCATTATAATCAGCAAATTTTTAGGACTTGATGCAATGGGTGCTTACGGAATTGCCGTTCCCGTGGTATATTTCATTATTGCACTTGCCAAGTTGTTTTCTGATGGGGGCGCACGGCAATGCGGTATCAGCATAGGAAAAGCAGACCGCAAACGTTCGAATTCGGTTTACTCAACGTCAATTATCAGCGCCATGCTTATGGCGGTTGCCATTATGATTGTTATACTGATAGCACCCAAGTGGGTTGCAGGATTGCTCGGAGCGAACGGATCGGCGGTGTGTTACCTTAACGGTGCTGCGGAATTTTTGCGTGGATATGCATGGGGAATACCCGGTCATATTTTGCTTTTAACCTTGATTCCGTTTGCCCAGCTTGACGGTAAAATTTCTTCTGTTTCCGTTGCGGGCTATTCAATGGCGGCGGTTGATGTTTTGCTTGATTTTGCAAATGTTTTTATTTTCCGTTGCGGACTTTTCGGTATGGCACTTGCAACATCTATCAGCGAATATGTCGGTGCAATAATACTGTGCATTGCGTTATCCCGAAAAAATTCCGAATTTCATTTTTCGCTGCGACTGTTTGACCCTCGACTTATCATCAAGCTCAGATGGAGCGGTATTCCCGGATTTTTTTCGTATTTTTATACAACGGTTCGCTCGGTTGTGGCAAACTATACCATTGCGGCATTTTTGCCGATATGGGTTTTGCCGATATACAGCGGAGTTTCGTCACTGATGAATTTGTTTTATCCGATCGGAAAAGGAATCGGCAGCACGGTCATGGTATTTTCAAGCCTTTTTTACGGCGAGGAAGACAAAAACAGTCTGAAACAAATTCTTTCAAATTCCAACAATTTTTCCATTGTCACAAATCTTTTGTTGACTTTAATTATTGTTGCATTTGCACCGTATTTGTTGCGAATATTCCTCACGCTTCCCGCTGAAGAAATGGCGCTTGCTACTCACGGCGCACGACTTATGGCACTGTCGTTGGTTCCGTTTTCATTACACACGGTTTTCAGAAGTTATATGCAAGGTATAGGACGAATTATTCATACAATACTCTTTTTAGGTATTTACGAATGTATAATATCAACTGCCGCTGTGTATGTTCTTTCAGAATTCTACGGGGTTGAGGGCTTTTGGATAAGTTTCATAGCCCGTGAAATTCTGGCGTTGTTGTTAGCGTTTGGATTTGCTTTGATTTTAAGGGGAAAAAGCAAAAATAAACAGTCTGTCAAGGGGTTTGATTTTTTGATATTCGATAAGTTTGATATCAATGAAAACGAATCCTTTGAAGGATCCGTATATCATATAAGCGAACTTGATGAATTCGTAAATAACGCCGAAAATGTTCTTTGCGCGGCAGATAATAATGTAAAAAATTTAACAACATATATCAGTAGTATGGGTAATTCCGTTTTCAGCCGCACGTTTCCATTGAAACAAATTCCCGAACTTCGTATTCGCATTTATAAAAAAGATGGAATGTGGATTTTGCATTTTCGCGATAACGGTGATCAATTTGATCCTACGAAGCATGAGGCGTTTGACGGATTTACCGCAAGGTATATACGCTCAATGAACCAGAATGTCCTGATTATGCAACAGCAAAATCATACAACATAATAAAGCGATAACCCCCGATGGAACAAGAGGATTTTTCCGCTTATAAAATGGGGCGTTAATCCCAAGATAAAAAAGTCGTCATTCTCGTAAATTCGAAAATGTCGGCTTCTCTTTTGCTAAAATATATACAATATGATATCAACAAATCGGAATTTGCGCCGGTGAAATATGAAAAACAGTTTTAATAATCAAGATTAAAAATTCTCGAAGTCGCTTGAAACACTTTTTTTATTATGATATAATTATCTTATCAAAAACGGAGGTGCTAAAAATGGAAGTTGAAGCAAAATTGATTGATCTTGTGAAAAAGTTTTACAGTAAAGTGGATTATAGCATAGGGTATCCCGTTTGCCAATATCCCAATACATCAGGATTTGGTGAGTGGTATACCAAGACAGGTCTGTGCGATATTTCAACCAACAATGCAGGAAACCCGTTTGACGATGAACAGTATCTCTTAAATTCCACATTGATCGAGAGGGAAGTTATTCAGACTTTTGCGCCGTTGTACGGTGTACCTGCCGGTGAAGAATGGGGATTTGTAACAAACAGCGGTACTGACGGTAATATGCACGGAATTTATTTCGGCGCAAAAAAACTCCAAAAAGAAACAGGTATGCTTCCGATTGTATATATTTCTAAAGAAGCGCATTATTCCTCATCCCGTATATGTGACGTTCAAAATCTTGAAACACGCATGATAGATTATGATAACCTGGGTCGTATGGATCCGAACTCACTTAGAGAAAATATTGATCCGTCAAGACCGGCATTGATCGTTTTTGCAATCGGCTCCACTTTTATGGGTGCAACAGACGATCAAGCCGCCATTCAAGAAGTGTTGGAAGAGGTAAAGCCGATTGCGGTTTATAAGCATCTGGATGCTGCTCTGTTCGGCGGATACTTCCCCTTTACGGAATATAAAGATATTGTAAATATGGAAAAGCAGGGATATGATTCGATTTCCATAAGCGGCCATAAATTTTTCGGTATTGATGAGCCGTGCGGTTTGTTTTTAAGCCGAAAGGAGATTTTGAAGGCACAAAACGCGATTAAGGTAGAATATCTTAATAATGATATGCCTTTGATTAGTTGTTCCAGAAGTGCGGTAACGCCTTTGAAATTTTATTGGATTTTAACGCGTATAGGAATTGATAATTTCGTAAAAGAAGCCGAGTCCCTGTTGGAAAACACGAATTATCTGCAACAAAGATTTGATGTAATCGGTTATCCCGCATGGCACATGCCGTATAGTAATACGGTGTTTTTCAAGCGTCCGCCTGAATGGATACGAAAAAAATATTCGCTCGCAAACGGTTTTAATCCGAAATATGGCGGCGAACTTTCTCATATTGTTGTGATGCAGCATGTGAAAAAGAATATTATTGATGATTTTATTGCCGATTTAATAAATAAAAACTGATTGTGGTTTAATTTTGAATTGTTTTTTAATGGTAATGAAAAGAAAAATACAGCTTTAATCAGTATGCCGGGTTGAATACACATTTCGGAGAAAAAAGCATAATTTTTGATTTTGCAGATGCTTAGTACATATCTTCTGCGGACTTCGTATTTTGCTTATGTCAATGAAAAAAGCGTTCTTGGAAGTATGCGGATAATAAACGTTTCGAAAAAACATTTATGAAATAAAGTATATTTTGAAAGGGTAAAATGATATGGCAGTATACATGAGCAATCTTTTGCCTGTGGGAAAAGAACTGCAAAAGATGGGATTAAAGGTTTTTGAAACTGTACCGGCAGGAAAGAAAACCGTGAAAATTCTTGTTCTGAATATGATGACAACCATCGAAAAAACGGAACGGGGCATTATTGAAAAGCTCAGTTTATCGGATGTTGATACAGAACTTACTTTTATCCATACAGAAAAGTTTTTGTATTCCAAAGGCAAACAAAACGAAGCGATAGAGCATTACGGCAAATATTATAAAACCTTTTCGGATATTAAAGATGAGTATTATGATGGTTTGATAATATCAGGTGCTCCTGCTATTCCGGGACCCGATAATATATTTTGGGATGAGTATAGGGAAATAGATACCTGGGCAAAGGAACATGTTAAAAGTGAATTTCATATTTGTTGGGGCGCCTTTGGGTCGATAATGCAGAGATATGATGAACAGCTTATATGGTATGATGAAAAAATGCACGGTGTTTTTAACAATGAGATAGTAAGTGATGATAAAATATTTGATGGTTTGTCAAACGGTTTTCTTGCTGTGAATTCACGGGAAATCGGGTTTGATGGCGCATCGCTTTCAAAAAAAGACGGGTTGATTATTTTATCACAAACCGATAAGAGCAATCCGACAATTATCAGAGAACGGGATTATGATGTGTTTTATTCTCTTTTGCATTTCGACTATGTTGCGGATACTCTTGAATACGAGTATTTAAGGGATATCAAAAAAGGGGGAACCCCACATATTCCAACTGATTACTATGTTAATGATAATCCGGATGACGGGATAAGAAAAGAATCGTTATATAATAGTTTTTTTATTCTTGATAACTGGTTGAATTACTACTGCAAAAAATAATTTAGGCGCGGAAATGCAAGTCGGTTTGAAAAACCTAAGGTTACGTCTTGTTTTTTTGCAAATATCTGTGATAGAGTATATCCATTAGTTCTCCGGGCGCTTTTCCTTCGGAAATTGTTTAACAACATTTATGGGGTGTGATGATTGAAAAAAGTTCAAGAGTATCCATTAACGAACAGCGGTATTGATGCCGCCTGCCGCGAAATGGAAGACATATTAAAGAAACATAAGGTCGATTCAAAAGAAATCGTGAAGGTTCGCCTGAAAGCAGAAGAAATAATGAGCTTTTATCAGTCGAGATCAGATGTTCCGAAAACCTTTACCGTGAAATACGCAATGGGATTTGATAAGCGTATTGCCTTTCTGTTTGAGGGGGAATCCGTAAATCCGTTTGTTGAAAACCGGGATGAATTTTTAGATAATATCATGAAAATGCTGGGAGAAACGGAACACTGGCAGTATAAATACAACACCAACATCATTGATTTCAAAATCCCCAAAAAGCCGTTATCTCAGGTTTTGCAAATTTGCATCGCCATACTTTGCGCTCTGCTGTTTGCCGCTATTGCAGTTAACTTTTTCCCTGCCGAAACAACCGAAAGCATACGCAGTGCGTTTTTCACTCCGGCGGTTGATTTGTTTGTCGGAGTGTTAAGAAGTACGGCCTGCATATTGATCTTTACATCCATCGTGATGAGCATTATAAATCTCGGCGACATAAGGTCGTTCAAAAAAATAGGAAAGCAGTTGTTCTCCGATTTTTCCGTTTTTCTGTTTTTGGGTATATGCTTTACTTTTGTTTGCTTGTCACCGTGGTTGAAATTTTCATTCGGCAATGGCGTTTCGGCTTCCGATTCGTTTGCAGAACTGATAAAAACCGTATTAAATATGGTCCCGCTGAATCCGATTTCGCCGTTTATCGAGGGCAATGCGGTTCAGGTGATCGTTCTTGCAATCTTCTGCGGCGTGATTTTTTCAATTCTCGGCGAAAAGGTGAAAACCGTAAAGCATTTTTTGCAGGAATTTGATACATTTATTTCCTGCGTCCTCGAAAAAATCAATCTGTTGCTGCCGTTATTGATTTTTTTGGTGATTGAAGATACCGCATTGGGAAACAGTCTGTCAAGTTTTATTTCTTATAAAACAATTGTTCTCATGTGGGCAATTGCCATCGCTGTTCAGTTTGTTATGGATCTTGTTTTAGTTTCAATTTTCGGTAAGATGAGTATCGCTTCCTATTTCAAAAATGCAGGTTCAACCCTGCTCATTTCTCTTTTGACAGGATCCTCCGTTGCCGCGCTCCCGTCTAATATGGAGCTTTGCAAAAATAAATTCGGTATAGATGACAAATTGGTGGATTTGGGAATACCTATAGGTCAGGTTATGTTTATGCCTGGCACGGCATCGGTTTTGATTGCAAACTGTGTCGGTGTTGCCTCCGTTTCGGGAATGACCGTTTCTTTACAGTGGATTGTCACGGCAGTGATTATTGCCTTTGTTTTGTCGGTAGCAGCGCCTCCGATACCGGGCGCACCGTTAGCGATATTCTCACTTTTGTTCGCACAGATGGGCTTATCTGCCGATTACCTCGCGATTGTGATTGCTTTGGGGTTCGTTACCGAAGGTATCGTAACATCATCCAATTTGTTCGGCTTGCATTATGTGCTACTTAAGATTTCAAATAAGAAAAAAGACCAGATGACAAAATGAAACTTTAATCATAGCAAGAGACATCCGATAGGGTGTCTCTTTTTTGCGTTATTGAAGCGTTAGTGGATATGTTTTATACTCTAAAACACTAGCCTGACGAGAATTATCCGAATCCGGTTTAAGGAAACGGATTTCCCGTCATACTGTGTTAAAATACTCGTGAATACGGAAAGTATTCACTGCGTTTTTGCCTTGTCTGACGAAAAAT
>JAZUJA010000076.1:0-4428 GCA_045642495.1 Acutalibacteraceae bacterium | reverse complement strand
TTGAGGTTGCAGACGTGCTGGCGCCCGTCAAAACCGAAAGGCAAAAATAAACCCAAAAGTCGCATTTTCAGGCAGGTTCGGATTATTTTCGTCAGGCTAGGTTGCTGTGCGGTCAAAGGGCTTGTCCCTCACGCACTCTCTATGAAATAAATATGGATTTTTATTTAATAATCTTCCTAAAACGAGTATTCAAGCAAGGTTAATCGTATCACTTATGAATGAAATAACCATGCGCTAAAGGCTTTGATTTTTTGTCGCGAATAATCGGAGCATCATCACCAAAAAGCGGTGCAACAGCATAATCGTTACCTTTATAAATCAGATGCAGATAAAAAACACCATCATTCTCACAGTAAAGATACCTGTTTTCACCGGGTAAATCAAATAACTGAAAATATTCCGGATACACCCTGTAACCCCGCAGACTATCCGAAAAAGCATGAACAAAGTTATCCGTTTCACTTAATAATTCTTCCGCTTCATTAAAAAACACCGTTTTGCCGTTATGGGTGATTTTCATATACTGCTTTTTTGTTATATAAAAATAATAGGCAACAAGATCTGAATCGCGCACCAAAACATATTTTTTTAGTTCTTCCACGAAATGACATCGAAAGTTATATTTGTACTCTGGCGCAGGTTTAAGCTCGGGAAACCAATCGCAACAAATAAAAGTTTTTTTGCTTTCACCCGATGAAAAATAAAACTTTTGATTATCGGATATTTGCTCTAAAAAAGAATTGTTCTTTATCAATTAAATCGCCTCTGTTTTTTCAAAATTCATTTAACTTTTATCCGTAAATGTAAATATAATATTTTTCGTTTGTGTTACTTATATTATGCCAAATCCGATGTTCTGTTTTCGGTACATAAAAACCGGAAGGCTTTTCCCTTTCTCTGTTCATCATCACTTAAAGCTGCAATTTCAGCCGAAAAATATAATCTCGGCTATGTAAAAAGGGCATAAAAAACGAAAACCCTTGATTTCTCAAGGGTTTTCAGTATTTGTGCCTTTCAGGGCGTTAATTCAGGGATCAAACAGTCATTTCAATTCAATTCTTTATCCGGTCGTTCATTTGAGAGATGCGGTATTTCCTTCCAGGTGATATTTTTTGAAAATAAAGCCACCATTTGAAGCGGAAAAGACACAAGAAAGAACAACGGATAAAGAAAGGTTGCCATAACCTTTCTGCCAAAGCTCACTCCCTTTATGTGCTTTCGCTCGAAAATAAAGCATCTTGCGGTTAATATACATTCTATCACATAAAAATAACAATATTTTGTAATTATTATCTTAAGGCATCTTAACATCATTGCCTTAAACGGTATTCCGAACATAGCGCCAACAAGGGAAACAACCAAAAACAATATATCATTAAATACCAATACAATGGGATATGGCACTACACTGACAAAAAAGTCATAAACCGACATTCTTCTTTTTGTCTGTGGTGAAAAAAGTGCTTTTATCAGTTTGAAAAAGTATTTTTTAACTACGAACAAATACCCGGCAGACCATCTTAAGCGCTGTCGCAGCATAACCTTAACGCTGCTTGGTTGCTCATCATAAAATTCCGCCTCATTGCAATGAGTTATTTTCACACCATTAAGCACAAGATATCCGCATAAATCCCAGTCCTCTGTAAGCGAGGTGAAATTAAAGCCGTTTTTAAGAACCTGCGTCGGGACTAAATACGATGTTCCGCGAATACGACTGGAAATATTAAGGGCGGCTCTGGGTCTATGCTCCTGTATAATGTTGCTGATCTGAAACACGCCATACAAAACGGAAATCATACTTTGATTAAAGTTACGTGCATTTTGATAGCTGTTGATTACGCTTTTTCGGCCTTCAAAAACGAATGCGTCATTCATCTTAACAAAGAAATCTTTGCGAACAAGATTGTCTGCATCAATAATAAAAAATCCGTCATATTCGTTGATTTTGCCACTGCCGATAAGTTTATCCACCATGTGTCTTATAGCAAAACCCTTGGTTTTTTCATTTGAATTATTATACCTGATAACCTGAGCACCGGCACTTTCCGCAATCTCTGCCGTATTATCTGTGCAATTATGCGCTATAACAAATATGTCTATCAGTTCGGCATTTTCAGCACTTTTGATACTTTCAATAGAACTTTTTATAACTTTACTCTCGTTCCTTGCGGCAATTATTATCGCATATTTTAAGAAATCATCAGTATATGGAAAGCGTTTTTTCCTTGTGAAAAAGCCTATTACGGATATTAGCAAATACGGAATTGAAATCATAAGCAATATATCGGGAATAAGTTTAAATATAAAACAAATAATTTCCAATTAAATGCCTCCAAAAAGATTTTTCGGTGATAGTTTCTTTATTCTTAAAGAAAGAATACACAAAAAAATCATCATTATAAAGATAAGTCCCAATCCCGAAACAACTATCCATAACAACGGTGCTTCAAAGCAACTTTTTACCATACCGACTTTATAAACAAACAAGCCGATCATCGGTTTTAAGGTTAAATATGATATTATGATACCCACCACAGTGGCAAGAATCACCGGAAGCAAAATCTCAAAAACAGTTTGGATAAGCAAATCCTCCGATGACATACCAATAGTCTTTAATATTCCGTAATCTTTTTCTTTTGCCTTTAAAATGTAAGACGACGTATGTGTAATCACAAACATCATTACAAACATACTTATAACTATAAGAAGAACCGAAATAGCATTTAATATATTGACATACGGTTCCATCGTACCTATTTGGTATGCGCAAACATCCGAAACGTTAAAAGTTAACGGATTTTTCCTTAATTTTTCGATAAATTCATTTCTGTTAGCGGTTGGTTTAAGATTTATATAGTATTGAGCAGTTTCCTCATTTTTTAACTTTTGAAAACCTTTCAATGTAAAAGAACAGTCTGATCCCAAATATCTTACGCTTTGATTAAATCCGCAAACCTCATATTTTTCATTATTGCCTTCAAGAGAAAGTTCAATGGTGTCGCCTATTTTAATATTATGCTCCTTTGCATATTTTCCGCCGATAGCCACTTGATTTTCATTTTTAGGATAACTGCCCTCATAATAGGTAGTCTTGTTATTAAGTTTTTCTCCGTCACCGATAACAAGCGCATAGAGCCTTTCGCCGCCAATATGATCACAACTTGAAGTTGCATAATAAACAAAACTTGATATTTCGCTATTATCCGAAAGTACCTTTTCGAAATTTTCCGTTTGGCTACTTGGGATAGTTGCCGAAACATCACAGGTTTCGCCAAGAAGAACACCCACGATTTCGTTTGATGACATAGCGGCTGCGTTTAACTGCATAATCGTAAAAACAAGGCTGTATGCCACAACAAACACGGTGATAAATATAACCGTTGTTTGTCTTCTTCTTGCAAACATTCCGTTTACGGCAAGAGAAATATTAAGCGGAAATTTTGATTTTTTTAACGAAAACCTTTGTTTTCTCACTTTGCTTGCATTTTTTGTTTTGTTTATTGCGTTTACGGGAGTAATGTTTTTTACCTTGAGCATTGTCAACTTTGCCACAATATAAGTATCAAGCAATATAACAAGAATTGCACCTAAAGTAAGTATAGGCAAAAAGTGAACTTCGTACGGCAAGCCAACTTGACTTTCAAAAATTTTATTCAAAATCGGGAACACCAAATAGAATATCGCAGAGCCAACCGATGAGCATACGATAGCAAGTAATAAAAACAAAACAACAATTGGATTTTTGATTATATTATCTGTATATCCCATAGCTTTGAGAATGCCGATGTTCTTTTCTCTGTCACGAATATAATTGTTGATATAAACATTCAGCCCCACAAGAGCCACAATCAAAAATACGATAGCCGCAACACCTATCGATGCCGATGCAACAAGAGTTGTAACATATCTTGCGGTTTTAACCGATTGAGTTTTATTCTGCACAACAAGAGATGCCCCTGCAACCTCAGATTCGATGGTTGAAGGTATTTCGCTTTCAAGTTTGTTTGAATACGAACCATTGTCCAGTTTTACCGACACAACGGCAGCCGAATTCACAAAAGTATTTGAAATACTTTCATAAACCTCATCATCAAAAATCATATAAACCGCATAACAGTTTTGTGTATTATTTGTGGTTGAATAATAAAATCCCGCAACCTTTACGGTTTCGCTTTTCGAGTTATCGGTTACTGTAAAATCGTCACCAACGTTATAGTTTTCGCTTGCATAAAAGGAATACGGCAAATATACGCCCTTGATATTCGGGTCTTCATTTATTATTTTGCATTTTCCGATTTTCTTATTTTGGGCGGTGCTTTTTTTAATCGGAAGAATAAAGCTCAGCATTTCGCCTTTGCCATAGTCACAACCGCCCCAAAACCATTTTGTATCGGTTATTTCATATTCCTTTATGTGTTTTTCGCCGTC
>JAZUJA010000075.1:0-19351 GCA_045642495.1 Acutalibacteraceae bacterium | reverse complement strand
ATAATTACTATCACAATTAAATAAATGGTTGCTAAATTATTAAAAAAATGTTAGAATAAGGATAAATATTCACGAGTATTTTAACACAGTATGACGGGAAATCCGTTTCCTTAAACCGGATTCGGATAATTCTCGTCAGGCTAAATAATAATAAAAAAGGAGAAATCCAAATGAAAGGTATTATTCTTGCGGGTGGAAGCGGCACTCGCCTTTATCCGCTTACAATGGTAACATCAAAACAACTTCTTCCGGTTTACGATAAGCCGATGATTTATTATCCGCTTTCAACCCTTATGCTTGCCGGCATCCGTGATATTCTTATTATCTCTACTCCGGATGATCTTCCCAATTTTGAAAGACTTTTGGGTGACGGTTCAAGATACGGCATAAACCTTTCCTATAAAGTTCAGCCTTCTCCGGACGGTCTTGCTCAAGCATTCCTTATCGGCGAGGAGTTTATTGACGGTGATTCCTGCGCAATGGTGCTCGGCGATAATATTTTTTACGGAAACGGCCTCACAAAGCATCTGCGTGAAGCGGCAGCCCGTGAAAACGGCGCTACTGTTTTCGGCTATTATGTTGAAGATCCCGAAAGATTCGGTATCGTTGAATTTGATGAAGACGGCAAGGCAATTTCCATTGAAGAAAAACCGCAAAATCCAAAATCAAATTACTGTGTAACAGGTCTTTATTTCTATGATAACCGCGTTGTTGAACTTGCAAAAAAGGTTAAGCCTTCTGCAAGAGGTGAGCTTGAAATAACCGACCTTAACAGAATGTATCTTGAAGAGGGAACACTTAATGTTGTAACATTGGGTCGCGGCTATGCTTGGCTTGATACCGGCACAATGGATGCTTTGGCAGAAGCAACCGAGTTTGTTAAGGTTGTTGAAAACCGTCAGGGCGTTAAGATTTCCGCTGTTGAGGAAATAGCTTATAAAAACGGCTGGATCTCAAAAGAAAAGCTTATCGAGTCCGCTGAAAAATACGGTAAATCACCCTACGGCGAACACTTAAAGAATGTTGCCAACGGAAAATTCAAATATTAAAAAGAACAGTAAAAAATCCCGACCGAGAGGTCGGGATTTTTTTATCCGCATATTATCTTATATTCATATTGCTTTAAGGTGATTTCGGTTTGGTTTTCGCAAACCGTTGGCAAGGTGAATGTTTCTGCATTCGCTCCCGCGTTAACCGCAACAAAGCAGAATGAGTTGCCGTCTTGCCTTAAATAAGAAAAAAGTCCGTTTCTTATTATATACGGCTCAAAACTGCCTTTTTTAAGCGCTTTCGCATTTCGTCTTATCTGACCCAATTTCTTATAGAAATCGGTCAGCTCGCCGTCCTCTTTACCCCAGGGATAGGTGGCTCGGCAAAACGGATCGGCCCCTCCGCTGACGCCTGCCTCATCACCGTAAAAAAGCGAGGGGATGCCGGGCAGGGTGTACTGAATAACCGCCGCGGCAAAAAGGCGCTTTTTAGAGAATGCGTATTCATCATCCGAAAGGGTAAGGGTCGCTTGTTGTTCGCGCGTTCCAAAATTGTTATCGTTTCTTGATAAAACTGTCAGTATTCTCGCGGTATCGTGAGTTCCGATGTGGTTCATCATAAGATGAAGTGCGCAGGGGGGATAATTTTCGCAAATATCAAAAACCGTGTTGCAAATCGCGTTTGCATTTGCCGATCTTATAAAATCAACAATAGCCGACGCAAAAGGATAGTTCATAACAGAATCAAGCTGATGCCCCTGCAAAAACTTTCTTCGCTTGCCATAGCTTATCTTATTGCTTGCATCTTCCCAAACCTCGCCTAAAATATAAGCGTTTTCGTTTTCTTCCTTAACGCACCTTCTAAGCTCTTCAAGAAAACCGTCCGGCAGCTCATCCGCAACATCAAGTCGAACACCGCCGGCACCGGCGCGAAGCCATTTTTTAACAATGCCGTTTTTACCTAAGATATATTCCTTGAAAGAAGGTTCATCTTCGTTGGTTTCGGGCAAGGTTTTAATGCCCCACCAAGCGCCGTATTTATCCCTTGTTTCGCCGAACTTAAACCACTTGCGGTAAGGTGAATTTTCATCGTTATATGCGCCGCCGTTTCCGTATCGGCAGTATTTGTTAAAATATATGCTATCGTCACCTGTGTGGGAAAAAACGCCGTCAAATATAACGGTTATTCCGTTTTCTTTCGCCTTTTCACAAAGGATTTTGAAATCATTTTCATTTCCAAGTAGCGGATCGATTTTTTCATAACATGCCGTGTTATAGCGGTGATTTGAATGTGCCTCAAAAATAGGGTTAAGGTAAATTATGCTCACACCTAAGGTTTTAAGATAGGGGAGTTTTTCGCATATTCCCGCAAGGTCACCGCCGTAATAATCATTAGAAAGGGAAAGAACGCCGCAGTTTTGCCTATGCTCCGGCACCTTTGCCCAGTCGCTGCAGATATATCTGTCGGTCGGAACATCGGTTTTGGGTTTTCCCGAAGCAAAAAAACGATCGGGAAAAATTTGATAGATTATTCCGCCCAAAAGATTATCGGGTGTGTGAAAATCCGGCGAATATACCGTTTGTTGCCACATTTCGCCCGGCTCGCGGCTTACTATTCCCCGTCCGCCGTTTTCCTTGATAACCTCAAAATCGCCGAAGTCACTTGTATAGTGAAAACCGTAAAAATAAAGACCCTCGGAAAGATTAAGGTCAAGTGTGTAAAAACGATAATCTTCAAGATAATCTCCTGCCGCCATTTCATAATACATAAGGTCTTCGCCGTCTTTTTGAATTTTTATATATGCGTTATGAACATGGGCATCTTTATGCAGAAGAAGACTGAGCGTCAGGATTTCTCCTGCCGCCACAGCCCCAAAAGTTTTTTTGTATATTCTGTTTCTTGAATCAAAAGGGTAATAATTCATTATGCCTTATAATCCTTAACGGGTTTAATATCCCAAATTTTTTCTGCATAGTCCTTTATTGAACGGTCAGCGGCAAAAATACCGGAATTTGCAATATTGATAAGTGACATTTTGTTCCAAAGTGCCTTATCCTTATAAAGCTCACTTGCTTTTGCCTGAGCCGCGCAATAATCGGAGTAATCCGCAAGCGCCATATATCTGTCGTTGGTTTTAAGCGCGTTATAGATGCTGTCAAAATTCTGACCGTCAATTCCCTTGCCGATAAAGTCAAGAGCGGCTTTAAGTGAAGGATTATTGCCGTAATGCTCCATCGGATTGTATCCGCTTTTTTGAAGTCGCAAAACCTCAGGAGTGTGCATACCGAAAATCAAAATATTCTCGTCGCCTACTGCTTCGTGAATTTCAACATTTGCGCCGTCCTCTGTGCCGAGGGTTATAGCGCCGTTCATCATAAATTTCATATTTGAGGTACCGCTTGCCTCGGTTGAAGCTAAAGATATCTGTTCACTTATTTCGGCGGCAGGGATCATAAGCTCCGCAAGAGTTACCTTATAATCTTCAAGGAAAATAACTTTAAGTTTATCGTTTACCGATCTGTCGGCATTTATAACCTTTGAAAGCTTATAGATCATCTGGATGATTTCCTTTGCAAAAAGGTAGCCCGAAGCCGCTTTAGCACCGAAAATATAGGTTTTGGGAACAAAGTCAGCGTTCGGATTTTGCTTTAAGAAAAGATAATCCGAAATTATGTGAAGCGCATTTAAGTGTTGGCGCTTGTATTCATGCAAACGCTTAACTTGCATATCAATAACCGAAGCAGGGTCTGCCTCAATTCCGTATTCGCGCGCAATATAGTTGCAAAGTCTTGTTTTGTTTTGGAGCTTTATTTCCGCAAGGCGGTCAAGAACCGTATTATCCGCTTTGTATTTTTCAAGCTTTTTAAGTTCTGCCGCATCAAGAATATATTTATCGCCGATAAGCTCGGAAATAAGTGAGGAAAGGGCAGGATTTGCCTGGCATAACCATCTTCGGTGGGCAATACCGTTGGTAACATTTGTGAACTTTTCGGGTGAGATCTTATAAAAATCATTGAAAAGTTCTTCTGTGATAATGTTGCTGTGCAGTTTTGAAACACCGTTTATACTGTGGCAAGAAGCAACACAGAGATTTGCCATTTTAATAACACCGTCTGCAATGATAGCCGTGCGGTTAACAATATCCCAATTGCCTGTTTTTGCAAACATTTCTTCTCTGAAACGGCGATCGATTTCACAAACGATCTGATAAATTCTCGGCATTCTTGCTTTGAATAAATCAATCGACCAGCACTCAAGCGCTTCTTGCATAATGGTGTGGTTTGTATATCCGAATGTTCGGTTAACGATGCCCCATGCCTTTTCCCATGAATATCCGCATTCATCAAGCAACAATCTCATCATTTCGGGGATTGCAAGAGTGGGGTGAGTATCGTTAATGTGAATAGCAACCTTTTCGGGCAGATTTTCAAGCGTGTTATATCTGCGCATGTGGCGATTGAGTATATCCTGAATAGAAGCGGAAACAAGGAAATATTGCTGACGAAGGCGCAGTGATTTTCCCTCCATGTGATTATCCTCGGGATAAAGAATTTTGGAAATTGCTTCTGCGTTTGCTCGCTGTTCAAGCGCGCGCACATAATCGCCCTGATTGAAAGCCGACATATTAAAGTCGCTGCATTCAGCGCTCCAAAGTCTTAAAACATTAACTGTTTTTCCGTTTTTTCCGGCAACCTTAAGGTCAAAAGGAACGGCGCGAACGCTGTTATAGTTTTTATGCTCAACATGGTGATAATTATTATCCCACCATTCGTCAATATATCCGTCAAACTTAACCTCAACGGCGCTTGAAGGTCTTTCTTCAAGCCAAACTTCACCGCCAGGAAGCCAAAAATCGGGCATTTCGGTCTGCCAACCGTCAACTAACTTTTGGCGGAAAATTCCAAGCTCATATTTAATGCAATAACCTCTTGCGGCATATCCGCCTGAGGAAAGCGCATCAAGGAAACAAGCGGCAAGACGACCGAGTCCGCCGTTTCCGAGTCCCGCATCGGGCTCAAAATCATAAAGCTTATCAAGATTAACATTAAAGCTTTTAAGGGCTTCACGCATTTTCTCGGTAAGGTCCATATTAAAAAGATTATTTTTGAAGGAACGACCCATAAGGAATTCCATACTTAAATAATAAACCGTTTTAGCTCCTCGCTTATCGGTTTCTTTTTTGAATTGAGCCTTGCGCTCGCTCATAATATCAAGCAAAACCATAACGCAGGCCTTGTAAAATACCTCATCCGATGCTTCGGCAGGATCAATTCCGAAGTTATGAGAAAGCTTTTTGGAAATCTCATTTTTAAGGTAGGAAACAGAATATTCGTTCATATTTCTTTTTCTCCTTTCAAAATCATAAATTATTATTTGCCTTTAGATGATTATAATACATTAAATATACTTTTTGCAAGTAAGAATAAGACTTAAAACAACCGATTTTATTATACTTTTTGCACAAAAAATATTTCCCCGTTTGAAACCAAGTGAATTTTGATTTCAAACGGGGATTATGCGGTATTTTCGTTTGTTTAATTACTGTTTATCTTTAAGATATTGTGTGAAATCAATGGTTTTTCCGTCTTCAACCCTTGATTTTTCTGCGGCAAAGCAAAGGAAATGGCTCTCACTTGAACGCTCAATGGTTGTGATGGCGCTTGTATCAAAATCATCTCCGCGGAAGTATTTGATAACATCTTCTATAAGTCTTGTATCGCCGCCGCCGTGACCTGAAAATTCGGTTGTAAGCGTTTCGATATCAATTTCATTTATTTTCTTATCGTCATCATAGGTGCACCAATAAACCTTTCGGTTGCGGAAATCGCCCCAAACTTCACCCTTTGTGCCGAAAATATGAATGGTTCTTGTTTGAATGTGGTTAAATCCGTTCATCTGGAATGTAACGGTTGTGCCGCCTTCAAGCAAAATCTGAACGGTTTGATGGTCGACAACATCGTTATCCATCTTATAAACGCATCTGCCGTAATTTGATGTTTTAAGAATTTCCATAATGTTTTCCTCGGTCGGCTCGGGATGCAAAATGTTTGTCGGCCAACCGGGCATACGGCCCAAATAAAATTTCGGCGCGTTATAAGGGCAATCTTCAATCGGGCAACCGTCAGTGCAGCGATCGGTTGCGCCTTCGGGACAATTTTCCTTTGTGAAATAATCAAGCGAACCGAAAGAGTTTACCTTAACGGCTTTCTTTCCGGTGAGCCACAAAATAAGATCCATATCGTGACAGCATTTTGCAAGGATCATCGGGCTTGATGTTGAAAGCTTGTGCCAGTTTCCTCTTACATAGCTGTGTGCAATGTGATAATATCCAACATTTTCCGCCATTTCAACGCTTTCGATTTTACCGAGCACTCCGCTATCGATAACCTTTTTGATTTGCTGATAAAAAACAGTGTAACGAAGAACATGGCAAACAATAACCGTTCTTCCGAGTCGCTTTGCGGTTGAAACGATAACATTAACATCTTCTTCGCTTGCGGCAATGGGCTTTTCAAGAACAAGGTCATATCCCTTTTCCATTGCGGCAACGGCATGCTCACGGTGTTGGCTATCCTGCGAAGCGATTATCATAATATCGGCAAGCTTATCGGCCTTTATCATTTCTTCGCCGGAAGAAAAAAGTTTATCCTCGCTTAAATTAAGCCACTTATTTGCGGCGTCAAGGCGAGTTCTTCTGTTGTCGGCGATTGCGGTAACTTCCATTTCTTCGGGGAATTTAAGCACTTTCGAGGCATACTGTGTTCCTCTGTTGCCCATTCCCAAAATCGCAAAGGTTATTTTTTTCATAATAACAGCCTCCAAATCAATCTACTGAAAAGTATAATACAAAATGTGGGGGTTGTAAATACTATTTTTAGTGGTTTTTATAGAACAATGCTCTTGTAGAGTTTAGTACTGCAATAACAAGAACACCCACATCTGCGAGAGATGCGATCCACATATCGGTTACGCCGAAACCGAAGGCGCAAAGAATAAGCACGGCAAATTTAACAAAAAGTGAAAATGCAATGTTTTGCTTCACGATTTTTTCGGTCTTTTTTGAAATTTTAACAAAATCCGAAACAGCCGAAATATTATCGTTCATAAGAACAACATCCGATGCGTTTACCGCCGCGTCAGATCCCAATGCTCCCATCGAAATACCTATATCGGCACGAGTTAAAACGGGTGCATCGTTTATGCCGTCACCAACAAAGGCAACGCATTTGTCACCGCCCAGTTTTTCCTCGGTTTTATTGACCTTATCCTCGGGCGATAACTCGGCATAAAACTCATCAACGCCGCATTCTTTTGCTATTGTTTGGGCGGCACTTGCGCGGTCGCCCGTGAGCATGCAGGTTTTAATGCCTGCCGATTTAAGGGCGCTTACCGTGGCCTTTGATTTATCTTTTAATGTATCGGAAATGACAATATGTCCGATGTATTCGCCATTTTGCGCAACATGAACTATCGTGCCTGCATGGTGGCAGTCTTTGTATTCAATTCCGTTTGCGTTCATAAGCCTTTCGTTTCCAACAAGTATGCTCTTGCCGTCAACATTAGCGCAAATTCCCATACCGGATAGTTCGATTATACTCAAAACAGAAGCGCTTTCGCTGTTTTTTGCCGCCCTTTTAAGCGAATATGAAATCGGGTGAGTGCTTGCGCTTTCAGCCGCTGCCGCAAGGTATAAAAGCTCCTGTTCATCAACGATCTGCGGATGAACAGCCGTAACCTCAAAAACACCCTTTGTAAGCGTTCCCGTTTTGTCAAAAAGAATGGTTCCTATGTTGCAGGCTGCTGAAATATACTGAGCGCCCTTTATTAAAATTCCTCTTTTTGCCGCCGAGCCGATTCCGCCGAAATAAGTAAGCGGAACGGAAACCACAAGTGCGCAGGGGCAGGAAACAACCAAAAACATAAGCGCGCGGTAAACCCAGGTGCGAACATCTCCCGTAAGCAGAGAGGGGATAAGCGCCAAAATCACCGCCGCAATAACAACAAAGGGAGTGTAAATTCGGGCGAACTTTCTGATAAACTTTTCGCTTTTTGCCTTTTTTTCTCCCGAATTTTCAACAAGGTCGATTATCTTCGAAGCGGTTGATTGCTCAAACGAGTTTGTAACTTCAACCGTAACCGCGCCGCTTAAATTTATGCAGCCGCTGTAAACTTTATCGTGAAGCGAAAGGGAAACGGGCACCGATTCGCCGGTAAGGGGTGAATTATCCGCCGTTGTATTGCCTTCGATAATTTTGCCGTCTAACGAAAAACGCTCGCCGGGACTGACAAAAATAATATCCCCAACATTAACTTCTTCTGCTTTAACCTTGGTTTTAACTCCGCCTTTTATAACGGTTGCCGTGTCGGGACGAATATCAAGTAACGCCTTAACGGATTTTCTGCTGTTGTCGGTCGCGATATGCTCAAATAATTCGCCAACACCGAAAAATATCATAACAAAAGCGGCTTCGGGGTATTCCCCAACGCAAAAAGCACCTATTGAAGCAATGCACATCAGGAAATTTTCGTCAAATATTTCGCCCTTCATAATATTTTCGGCGGCTTCCTTCAAAACCTCAAAGCCGGCGATAAGATACGGCACGGCAAACATAATAATTTGAATATAAGTTTTAAGCTCAAAAAAATGATTGACAACGCATGCCGCCGCAAGCAACAAAGCCGATAACGATAATTTTATTATATCTTCCTTGTGTTCTTTCATTTCTGTCCCTCCGTAACATGCTCAATGCCCTGCGCGATAATTGTTTTAACATGATTGTCGGCAAGGGAATAAAAGCAAGTTTTGCCCTCTTTTCTGAATTTAACAAGTTTTGCGTTTTTAAGAACACGCAGCTGATGCGAAATGGCAGAAACGGTCATCTGCAATGTTTCCGCAATATCGCAAACGCAAACCTCGCTTTCAAACAAAACATAAAGTATTCTTATGCGGGTACTATCCCCGAAAATGCGGTATAATTCCGAAAGATCATAAAGCGTGTCAATATCCGGCATATCATTTTGAATTTTTGTGCAAAGATCGCTGTGAACGCATTTTTCTTCACATATTTCACTCTTGTTTTTGTTCTCCATAAAGTTAACTCCTCGAAAAAACATTTTAATATTTGAATAACCGTTCAAATATATTATAACAACAATTTCCGTTTTGTCAATAAAAATGAATAAAAAAAGGGACTTCCTTAGTAGGGGAAGTCCCTTCAAACGGTTTTTTTATTTTCCGTCAGCTAAAAATTCAATGCGGTCGCGGTCAGCCTTTGCGATTGATAACTGAGCCACGATAGAAGCGATGAACATTGCGATTGTAAGAATAATGAGGATATATTTGTATGTTCCCATTATATCATAGAAAAGGTTGGCAAGCGGAACGCCGCAGGCAAAGCCAAGGCAATTTGCGCCGAGGTAGAAGCCCATAACCTTTGCAAATGACTTTTGACCGTACATTTGTGAAACAAGCAGAGGAATCATAACTGTTTCGATCGGCAATGCAAATGCGCTTAAAATGCTGTAACACCACGGTAAAATAGTGGAATCCTTTGTTGTGAACGCAAGACTCAGTGTTGAGATAAGTGCGAAAGCACAGCAAAGACCCATTGAAATTCTTATACCGTATTTATCATAAATAAATCCCGAAAGAATTTTTGAGATGGCAAGGAAAAGGGAATGAACGCTGAAAACAAGAACGATATATTCTTTTGTAATGCCGCAATCAAGCATGTGTGTTTTCGAAACATTTGACATTGATTGCAAAATGAAGCCCATTATAAAAACGCAAAATCCCGAAACATAAAAATAAGGCTTGCGGTAAATGGTGGATATTTCATATCCTTCCCAGTTAAGACCTCTTTTTGCCTTCTTAACTTTATCCTGACCAAGGGGAGTAAGTCCCATATCGGACGGTTTATTTCTTAAAACAAGAAGAACAATAACGCCGGTTATAAGGAAAATAAGGGTTGTAATGCGGTATGCCGTACGCCAAGCGGTAGCGGAAGAAAGAACTATTCTTGTTATAATGTTTTCGCTGATAACGCCGCCCAAACCGTTTGCCGCAAGCAGAATTCCCATTAAGGTTCCTTTGCCGTTTGTAAACCAGTTTTCAACAATAACACCAACGATGGTTGTTGTGGTCCAAGCAAGACCTGCGCCTAAAAATACGCCGCCTATATAAAACTGCCAAAGCTGTGTGGCAAATGAATAAATGGCAAATGATGCGATAAGAAAACCAAATCCGAAACCAACAAGTTTTCTGGCCCCGAACTTTGCAACAATAGCGCCGAAAAAGAAATTAAGTACGGCGGTTGTTATGTATCGGAGTGAATCGTTAAGTGTGAAAAGACTTCTTTCAAAACCTAAATTTTCGGTTATTGCCTTTAAGTATGTGCTTTTCGTACTTGAACCGAAGCCGAGGGCTACAAGCACCATAAGGAAGCAGACGGCAAAAACCACCCATCCGTAATAGAATTTTTTAGTTTTACCCATTTCATTATCCCCTTTAACATATACTTTTTTCATTATAGCACTTAATATTTCAATTTCAATATACTTTTTTAGGATATTCATTTGAATATGTAATTACGGTTATAGTAAAAAAACTACAATAATTAGTTTGTTTTTTGTATAACAATTCGATTTCATTTATGGTATAATCTTAAAAGAGAAATGAAAAAAGGAGAAAATGCAATGCTTTGGAATGTAACAGAGTACGGATTCAATGTATTAAACGATCCTAAGATTACTTCCTTCAATAAATTATCCTATCATGTACCGAGTGTTCCTTTTGCAGATAAGGAAAGCGCACTTTATGCGCCGATGGAGCAATCGCCGTTTTATAAACTTTTAAGCGGTGTATGGAAGTTTTCATATTTTGAAAGCGTTAACGATGTTCCCGAAAAGATTACCGATCCAACACTTAAAGATGATGATTGGAAGGATATTCCCGTTCCTTCAAACTGGCAGCTTAAAGGTTACGGCATTCCGACCTATCTTAATAACCGCTATGTTTGGGAGCCGGACAGACAGAAGGTCAATTCCGCCGGAATTGATAATTTGCTTAATCCTGCCGGTGTTTACCGCAGAAGCTTCACTGTTCCCGAGTCTTTTTCGGGCAGGGAAACGATAATAAGCTTTGAAGGTGCCGAGTCGGGGCTTATCGTTTATGTTAACGGAAAATTCGCGGGTTATTCGGCAAACGGCCGCAGTGCCGCCGATTTTATCATCACCCCCTTTATTAAAGAAGGCGAAAATCAGCTAACCGTTATCGTAACGGCATTTACCGCCGCATCTTTCCTTGAATGTCAGGATATGTGGCGCCTTAGCGGAATTATCCGCGATGTTTCGATTTACAGCGTGCCTAAGCTTCATTTATATGATTATTTTGCATGGAACAAGGTCAACTCCGACCGTACGCAGTGGGCGCTGGAGCTTGAAACCAAAATAATAAATCATACCGATAAAGCGGCTCTTTGCCAGCATGTAAGAGCAAGCATTTATGATGATAACGGCAATCTTGTCGGCAGCGGCGAGGGCGAAACCGAAAATAAAAGTCACCGTTTTGATGAGCAATCGTTAACCGACTTTTTCACGGGCCGTCCCAACAGCCTTCAAGCAGGATGCACCGGCACGGCGTATATTGAAATACCGGTAAACGATCCTCACCTTTGGTCGGCGGAAGATCCGTATTTATATAAGGTGGTTATCGAACTGCTTGACGATAACGGCGATGTTTCCGAATATCTTTCCTTCCGTCACGGTTTTCGTGTTATCGAATGTGTGGGATGTGAGATCCGCATAAACGGAAAAACTCAACTCATCCGCGGCGTCAACCGCCACGAGTTCAGCGCAAAAGGCGGTCATGTTGTAACACGAGGAGAGATGATCGAGGATATTCTTATGATGAAGCGCAATAATGTAAACTCCGTAAGATGTTCTCATTATCCTAACGACCGTTATTGGTATGATCTTTGCGATGAGTACGGTCTTTATGTTATGGATGAGGCAAATATTGAAACCCACGGTGTGTCCTATCGCCGCAATTTGCTGCCGGGAAACGATCCTAAATGGTTTAACGCGAATATGGACCGCATTTCCGCTATGGTGCAATGCGATAAAAACCACCCGTCGATCGTTATTTGGTCTATGGGCAATGAATTAGGCTTCGGTGAAAATGTTGCGTTCAGCGCCGCTTATTGCCGTGCCTACGATCCGACACGCCTTATCCATAAACGCCAGATGCACTCTATCGCCGATATGTATAGCGATACATATCCATCTCCCGCTGATATGATTTATCATGCGAAAAATAACCCGAACCGTCCGTTCATCACAAATGAATACGGTCACGCGATGGGTAACGCGATAGGAAACCTTAAAGAATATTGGGATGCTTTCCGCAAATATCCTCAGCTTGGCGGCGGATATATTTGGGAATGGTGTGATCAGGGGATTTATGACGAAAAGTTAGGATTTACCTATGGCGGAGATCATTGCGAGCCGGCACACGATAATAATTTTTGTATTGACGGTCTTGTAACACCCGATAGGGGAGTTACGCCGAAGCTTCTTGAACTTAAAAAGGTTCACGAATTCGCTCAGCTTTCAATGCCGCAAGAGGGCGTTGTTTGCATTAAAAACGAATATTCTTTCACCGATCTTTCGGATTTTGATATGGTTGTTTCGTTAAAAGAGGACGGCGAGACCGTTCACACCTATAAAACGCAGCTTCCGGCTATAATGCCCGATGAAAGTCGCGAGATAGCGCTCGATCTTCCCGAGCGTGAAACAAAGCCGGGTGTTGAGTCGGCGGTAAGTGTTTCCGTAAGATATCATTCATATACTCCGTTTTGTGCGGCGGGTTATGAAATGGCATCCGAAACCTTTGTGCTTCCTTCAAGAAATAAAGCCCCCGCCGTTTTGCCGCAGCCACAGGGCGAAATATCCGTTGAGGAAACGGCGCAGGATGTTCGTGTTTTCTCAGAAAAACTTGATGTTTCTTTTGATAAAGCATCTGGATTTATCACAAATTATGCGGTAAACGGAAAAGAAATGGCGTCTTCGTTTGTTCCGTCCTATTTCCGCGCTCCAACCGATAACGATGCTAAAAGCCCGTATATCCTCGATGATGTCAACTGGTTTACAAGCGGTTTAGCAAACGCGAAATGGAAACTTAATTCCTTAACTGCCGAAAAGGTGGGAAGCAGGGTAAAGGTCACAACCGTTCATCAGCTTGAAAGCAATGTTGATAAGTTAGAGCATAAAACCTGCTATGTCATCGATCCTTCGGGTCGTGTTCAAATAACCGTTTCTTCAAACATCGGCGAAAAAATGCCTCAGCTCGCCCGCATCGGTGTTCGCGTAAAGGCAAATTCATCCCTTAAAGATGTTGTTTATTACGGTTTAGGTCCTATGGAAACATACCCCGACCGTAAAACCTGCGGTCAAATCGGCCGCTATACCGATACTGTTGATAACGGCAATCAGCATTTCTATATCAAACCCCAGGAATACGGCGACCATGCCGATACAAGACTTTTCGCACTTTGCGACCAAGACGGCGGATTTGCGGTTGTTTCCTCAACTCCCGTTTCAATGAAAGCCGTTCCGTTTACAAGTGAAGAGCTTGCGGATGCCGCTCATTCTACCGAGCTTCGCAAATCAGATGATGTTTTTCTTTATATCGACTATAAGATGTGCGGTCTCGGCAATCGCAGCTGCGGAAGCGAAGTTCTGCCGGAATACCGCTTGTTCCCCGGCCGTTATACTTATTCCTTTTCGTTAGTTCCGTTTGAAGACGGTCAGGATCCCATAGTCCTTAAAAACAGCGTTTCCGATTTACCCGAACAGTTTGTATCAGAGCCCTGCGTTCTTCCGGATATGTCAAATATTTATTTCAGGTATCGTGATCCAAGTGATCCCGATGTCAGAAAAGCACTCGGTTATAAATAAAAAATTGTCAGACACATCAGTTAAATTTTGATGTGTCTGATTCTTTTTGTTTTTTGAGAAGATTGAAAAAACTTTGCAAAATATCTTAAAAATCAACCTATATTTTCCATATCTTCTTTTTTTGCCGATTACGGAGTGTCAAAAAAATAACAAATTGCAAAAATTTTGTTGTTTTATCAAAAAAATAATTGCATTTATAAAAAATTATGGTATTATTTAATGTGATAACTTATATTATATGTTTTGATATAGTTATACCATTATTTTGTTACATTTTAAATAGGAGGAACTGTTTATGAAAAAGAAAATCAGTAATCTTCCCTTTAAGGGAACGCCTGAGCAGGAAAAACAGTTGATGGCTGTTATCGACGAAAACAAGTCCGATAAAAGCAATCTTATGGTTGTCATGCAGAAGGCACAGGACATTTACGGATATCTTCCCTTTGAAGTGCAGGAAATGATTGCAGAAGGTATGGAAGTACCGCTTGAAAAGGTTTACGGTGTTTCAACATTCTACGCTCAGTTCTCACTTACTCCTAAGGGCAAGTATAACATTTCCGTATGTTTGGGAACCGCTTGCTATGTTAAGGGCTCCGGTCCGCTTTTTGACAAGCTCAGTGAAAAATTGGGAATCGGCGCAGATGAATGCACCGCTGACGGTAAGTTTTCACTCACTGCTTGCCGTTGCATAGGCGCTTGCGGTCTTGCACCGGTTATTACTATCAATGATGATGTTTACGGTCGTCTTACCGTTGACGAAATTGATGATATACTTGCAAAATATAACTAATAAAGAATTGGAGGAAAAGCATAAATGAAAACAGTTGCAGAATTAAATGCTGCTAAAGCTGCTTCCCTTAAAGAAGTTGTTCTTCGTAAAGGCAATGCAGTAATGGAAGGCGTTAAATCTGATTGTAAATACAATGTTCTCGTTTGCGGCGGTACCGGTTGTACTTCTTCTAACAGTCCTAAGATTGTTGAAAAGCTTAAAGAAGAAATCAAGGCAAACGGCATTGAAAAGGATGTTAAAGTTATCATGACCGGTTGTTTCGGTCTTTGCGCTTTGGGTCCGATTATGATCGTTTATCCGGAAGGCACTTTCTACTCTATGGTAGATATTGAAAACATTCCGCGCATCGTTAAGGAACATCTTGTTGAGGGCAATCCCGTTAAGGAACTTCTTTATAAAGAAACCGTTTCCGAAAACGGCGAAATCCTTGACCTTAACCACACCGATTTCTACAAGAAGCAGATTCGTGTTGCTCTTCGTAACTGCGGTGTTATCGATCCTGAAAACATCAACGAATATATAGCAAGAGACGGTTATGAGGCTCTCGCAAAGGTTCTTACAGAAATGAAACCTGAGGACGTTATCAAAACCGTTTCCGATTCAGGTCTTCGCGGTCGTGGCGGCGGCGGATTCCCCACCGGCTTCAAGTGGTCTCTTTGTGCTCCTAACAAAGCACCTCAGAAGTATGTTGTATGTAACGCCGATGAAGGCGATCCGGGTGCATTCATGGATCGTTCCGTTTTGGAAGGCGACCCGCACTGCATTATCGAAGCTATGGCTATTGCCGGCTATGCTATCGGTGCAACAAAGGGTTATGTTTATGTTCGTGCTGAATATCCTATCGCCGTTAAGCGTCTCCAGATCGCTATTGATCAGGCAAGAGAAAACGGCCTTTTAGGTAAAAATATCTTCGGTTCCGGCTTCGACTTTGATCTTTTCATCCGTCTTGGCGCAGGCGCATTCGTATGCGGCGAAGAAACCGCTCTTATGACCTCTATCGAAGGTAACCGCGGTGAACCCCGTCCTCGTCCGCCTTATCCGGCAGTTAAGGGTCTTTACTCTTCACCGACAGTTGAAAACAACGTTGAAACCTTCGCAAATATCCCGCAGATCATCCTCAGAGGCGCTGATTGGTTCGCTTCCATGGGTACTGAAAAGTCCAAGGGTACTAAGGTATTCGCTTTGGGCGGCAAGATCGAGCATACCGGCCTTGTTGAAATCCCGATGGGCACAACCCTTCGCGAAATTATCCACGAAATCGGCGGCGGTGTTCCGAATGGCAAGAAGTTCAAGGCTGCTCAAACAGGCGGTCCTTCCGGCGGTTGTATCCCGGCTTCCCTTATTGATACCGAAGTTGACTATGATAACCTTATTGCAATCGGTTGTATGATGGGCTCCGGCGGTCTTATCGTAATGGATGAAGATAACTGTATGGTTGATATGGCTAAGTTCTTCCTTGAATTCACAGTTGATGAATCCTGCGGTAAGTGCACTCCCTGCCGTGTTGGTACAAGAAGACTTCTCGAAATGCTCGAAAAGATCACTCAGGGCAAGGGCACTATTGAAGACCTTGATAAGCTTGAAGAACTTTGCTTGTATATCAAGCAGAACTCTCTCTGCGGCCTCGGTCAGACTGCTCCTAACCCCGTTCTTGCAACTCTCCGCTTCTTCCGTGATGAGTATGAAGCTCACGTAATCGATAAGAAGTGCCCCGCAGGTGTCTGCAAGGATCTCCTTTCATTCTCTATTGATAAAGATAAGTGCATCGGCTGCGGTCTTTGCGCTCGCAATTGTCCGGTTAACGCTATTACCAAGACCGACTATATTGCGCCCGGTCATAAACTTGCTTCTTACGCTGTTGATCCTGCAAAGTGCATTAAATGCGGCGCTTGTATGGCTAACTGTAAGTTAAAAGCAATCTCTAAAATATAAGAAAGGAGCCTAATATAATGGATATGATAAATGTTAAAATCAATGGTATCGCTGTAAGCGTACCGAAGGGCTCCACTATCCTTGAGGCAGCCCGTGCAGCAGGCGTTGAAATCCCCACCCTTTGCTTTATGAAAGAAAAGAACGAGATCGGTGCTTGCCGTATCTGCGTTGTTGAAGCAAATGAAGGTCGCGGTTTCCGTATGGTTACAGCCTGCGTTTATCCCGCAAGCGAAGGTATGGAAGTTATTACCAACTCTGAAAAAATTCAGAAGGCAAGAAAAACCACCCTCGAACTTATGCTTTCAACCCATAACAAAAAGTGCCTTTCCTGCAACCGCTCAACAAACTGCGAATTGCAGAAGCTCTGCCTTGACTATGGCGTTGAAGATTCAACCTTTGAAGGTTTCAAGCCCGAGTATGAGCTTGACCTCTCAACACCTCACCTTGTAAGAGATAATAATAAGTGCATTCTCTGCCGTCGTTGCGTTGCTGCTTGTAAAGAACAGTATGTAAGCGTTATCGGCGCTAATGATCGCGGTATTGATACCAACATCGGTCATGCATTCAACCTTTCTCTTAACAATACTCCTTGTATCTCCTGCGGTCAGTGTACTGTTGTTTGCCCGACCGGCGCTCTCACCGAAAAGGATGATACAGATAAGATCTGGGCTGCTCTTGCAGATCCCGAAAAGACCGTTGTTGTTCAGACTGCTCCTTCCGTTCGTGCAACATTGGGCGAATGCTTCGGTATGCCCGTTGGCACAAATGTTGAAGGCAAGATGGTTGCTGCTCTTCGTCGTCTCGGCTTCCAGAAGGTATTTGATACCGATTTCGCTGCTGACCTTACTATCGTTGAAGAAGCAAACGAGCTTGTTGAAAGAATCAACAATGGCGGAACTCTTCCGATGATCACATCTTGCTCACCCGGTTGGGTTAAGTTCTGCGAATTCTATTATCCCGATCTTATAGGTCACCTTTCTTCCTGCAAATCTCCTCAGCAGATGGCAGGTGCGGTTATCAAGACCTATTGGGCAAACAAAGAAAACATTGATCCTAAGAACATTGTTTCTGTTTCCGTTATGCCTTGTACCGCTAAGAAGTTCGAAATCGGCAGAGAAGATCAGTCTGCTGCAGGTGTTCCCGATGTTGATATCGCTATCACAACAAGAGAACTCGGCAGAATGATTGAGCGTGCAGGTCTTAACTTCACCGCTCTTCCCGATGAAGAATTTGATTCTCCGCTCGGCGATGATACCGGCGCTGCTGTTATCTTCGGTGCAACCGGCGGTGTTATGGAAGCTGCTGTTCGTACTGCAAATGCTTGGCTTAACGGTGCAACCGAAGCTGTTGAGCTTGAAGCAGTTCGTGGCACAAAGGGTCTTAAAGAAGCAACCGTTACTGTTGGCGGAAAAGAACTCAAGCTCTGCGTTGCAAGCGGCGGTTCCGCAGCTAAGGTTGTTATGGATAAGCTTAAAGCCGGCAATCCTGACGGTTGGGGCTTTATCGAAATCATGGGATGCCCCGGCGGCTGTGTAAACGGCGGCGGTCAGCCCATCCATCCGCAGTATGTTCGTGATACTGTTGATCTTAAGGCTATCCGTGCTAAGGCACTTTATGATCAGGATAAGGCTTCTGCACTTCGTATGTCACATGAATCACCCGTTGTTAAAGCTCTTTACAACGAGTGGTACACCGAGGGCTACGGTAAGGGTAAGGCTCATCATGACCTTCACACCTCTTATGTTGCTCGTAAGAAGTTCACAAAGGAATAATTCCTGATATGAATTAAATAAAAACCGATGCGATTTGCTTCGCATCGGTTTTTTGCTTTTATCAATAATCAATCTATTATTTTTTCATAATGTTTATTATATTGTTTATTTCTTCTTGAACCTTTTTTAATTTTAATATAATTTCTTTTTGATTTTCGTGATTTACATCGTGACATAGAATATAATCAATGCTCACCTTAAAAAAATCTGCAAGTCTTATTAGTGCATAACTGTCAGGATTTGTTTTCTCTGTTTCATAATTTGAAAGCGTTTTTTGGTCTATCCCGGTTTCTCTGGAAACATCAATTTGTCTTAAATTTCTTTCTTCTCTTAATTGGCGAATTCTGTTCATAGAAAACATCTCCTTTCAAAAAAACATTATACTATATATTTAGTACATTATTCTTGACATAGAAACAATTTACTTATATAATAACCTATATAGAAATATTTTAGTATTCGCACAAAAATATTTTTAGTATTTTAAAAAAGAAGAAAGAGAAATGAAAAAAATTATAAATAATCAAAAGAGGTTAATGTTATGAAAAAATTGCTATCGCTTATCATCGCATTTTGCTTAATTTTTTCTATTTTTGCGGTCGTTCCCATAACCGCCTCCGCCGCCACCTCCGGCAAAACCGGTGACTGCACATGGTCGCTTTCCGGCACCACCCTCACAATCAGCGGCAACGGAAAAATGGGTGATTATTCTTTTAGTACTAGCTCACCTTGGGGTACAAAAATAACAAGCGTTACTATTGGAAATGGCGTAACAAGCATAGGCTCTTATGCTTTTAAGGGTTGCACCGGGCTTACAAGCATAACAATTCCGGACGGTGTAACAAGCATAGGATCTTCTGCATTTAGGGATTGCACCGGTCTTACAAGCATAACAATCCCGGACAGTGTA
>JAZUJA010000074.1:0-6543 GCA_045642495.1 Acutalibacteraceae bacterium | reverse complement strand
TGAGATACATCTGCTTGATTTCGCTCATCAGCGGGTAACGGGGGTTGGCACCGGTGCACTGATCGTCGAATGCCTGCTCTACCATCGCGTCGAGGCGGTCGAGGAAGTCCTTCTCGTCGATGCCATAATCC
The DNA here is from genome assembly GCA_045642495.1 of Acutalibacteraceae bacterium. Classification (GTDB taxonomy): domain Bacteria; phylum Bacillota; class Clostridia; order Oscillospirales; family Acutalibacteraceae; genus UBA737. The sequence continues at coordinate 6,412 of JAZUJA010000074.1, read as the reverse complement.
TTAATGGTCTCCTTAATGCCGACTCTCTTTTTGAGGTCATTGATTGCCTTGATAAGATTTTCGAGTTTTTCTTCGTTGCTCTTGCCTCCAAGACCGAGAGAATCTGCGATCTCTGCATATCTTGCGAGAGTGTGGGGGTGATCATACTGAGAGAAGGTACCCATCTTTGCGGGCGCTTCCGCCGCGTTGAATCTGAGGACTTCCTCGATCATCAAAGCGTTTGCAACGCCGTGAGGCAGATGATGGAACGCGCCGAGCTTGTGTGCCATCGAATGGCAGACGCCGAGGAAGGCGTTTGCAAATGCCATACCTGCCATCGTTGCGGCGTTCGCCATCTTTTCGCGTGCTTCAACATCATTCTGACCGTTGTCGTAAGCGCGGGGCAGATATTTGAAGATCGTCTGCAGCGCCTGCTTTGCAAGTCCGTCGGTATAATCCGTTGCCATAACGGAAGCGTATGCTTCAAGAGCGTGAGTTACGGCGTCGATACCGGAAGCGGCGGTGAGCCCTTTGGGTGCGCTCATATGGAAATCGGTATCGATGATCGCCATGTTCGGCAGCAGCTCATAATCAGCGAGCGGATATTTAACACCCGTCTTTTCATCTGTGATGACGGCAAACGGAGTTACCTCAGAGCCGGTACCTGCGGAGGTCGGGATAGCGATAAAGTATGCCTTTTCGCCCATTTTCGGGAAGGTGTAAACACGCTTGCGGATATCGATGAAACGCATTGCCATATCCATGAAGTCAGCTTCCGGATGCTCATAAAGTACCCACATGATCTTGCCGGCGTCCATAGCGGAACCGCCGCCGAGTGCGATGATCGTATCGGGTTTGAACGCTCTCATCTGTTCGGCACCGCGGAGCGCACACTCAAGCGTAGGATCCGGAGCAACGTCGAAGAAGCAGGTGTGCTCGATACCCATTTCATCAAGCTTGTCGAATATCGGCTTTGCATAGCCATTTGTGTATAGGAACTGGTCTGTTACGATAAAGGCACGTTTTTTGCCCATGACATTATTGAGCTCATCAAGAGCAACGGGCAGACAGCCTTTTTTGATATATACCTTTTCAGGTGCTCTGAACCAAAGCATGTTTTCTCTCCTCTCGGCAACAGTTTTAATATTGATCAGGTGCTTAACACCGACGTTCTCGGAAACGGAGTTGCCGCCCCAAGAACCGCATCCCAATGTCAGCGAAGGCGCAAGCTTAAAGTTATAGAGATCTCCGATACCGCCGTGAGAGGAAGGGGTATTCACAAGAATACGGCAGGTCTTCATACGCTCGGAAAATTCGGCAAGCTTTTCCTGCTCGGTTTGAACGTTCAAATAGATAGAAGATGTATGACCGTAACCGACGTCGGCGATAAGATGTTGTGCTTTAGCAAAAGCGTCCTCAATATCCTTTGCTTTATACATAGCCAATACGGGAGAGAGCTTTTCATGAGCAAACTCTTCGGAAAGTTCCACGCTCTCTACTTCGCCGATAAGGATCTTCGTTCCCTCGGGAACCTTAACCCCTGCAAGATCTGCAATTTTGGCAGCAGACTGACCGACAATTTTCGCATTGAGCGCACCGTTAATGATAATCGTTTTACGGACTTTTTCGGTTTCCTCAGGGCTCAGGAAATAGCATCCGCGAGCTGCGAATTCACCTTTAACGGCATCATATACATCCTCAAGAACGATGACGGACTGCTCGGAAGCACAAATCATACCATTATCAAATGTTTTGGAGTGGATGATTGAGTTGACGGCAAGGAGAATATCGGCAGTGCTGTCAATGATAGCAGGCGTGTTGCCGGCGCCAACACCAAGGGCGGGTTTGCCGCTGGAGTATGCGGCCTTTACCATGCCGGGACCATCGGTTGCAAGATTGATGTCTGCCTCTTTCATAACGAGGGTTGTCATTTCAAGGCTGGGCACGTCAATCCAGTCGATGATGCCTTCGGGTGCGCCTGCGGCAACAGCGGCTTCAAGAACCAGCTTCGCAGCCGCAATGGTGGACTGCTTTGCTCTCGGATGAGGACTTATAATAATTGCATTACGAGTTTTCAGTGCAAGCAAGCACTTGAAAATAGCGGTAGAAGTCGGGTTTGTCGTCGGGATAACCGCCGCAATCACACCGATAGGCTCCGCAATCTTTTTAATTCCATAAGCCTTGTCTTCTTCGATAACACCGCAGGTCTTGGTGTTTTTGTATGCGTTGTAAATGTACTCTGCGGCATAGTTGTTTTTGATAACCTTGTCTTCGACAACGCCCATACCTGTTTCTTCAACTGCCATTTTCGCAAGAGGTATTCTTGCTTTGTTTGCGGCGGTTGCTGCGGCAAGAAAGATTTTGTCTACCTGTTCCTGAGTGTAGGAAGCAAATTTCTTCTGCGCCTCTCGGATGCGGGCAATAGCTTCTTCAAGTTTTTCGACGCTGTCGACCACTACATAATTCTTGTTGTCCATATTATATCCTCCTAATTTTAATTACATAATTGATTGTTAAGATGTGCTAAGGAAAGTGCTAAGTTTTCATTCTGAAGTAAAACACCCGAAGGTACGTTTAGCTTGCACGGAGCAAAGTTCCATATGGCGGTGATCCCGCCTTTTACCATTTGATCACAAACTTCTTGTGCCGACCCCTCACCTACGGTGATGATGCCCAACCTGATTTGTCCTTCTTTGCAAAACTGTTCGAATCGTGCCATAGGAAGTATTTTTGCTTTCCCTCCGAAGTTGATCGTTTCCTCATTTGAATCAAATGCGGCGACGATTTTTACGCCATATTTTTCAAATTCGTTGAAATGAAGTAATGCTCGTCCCAATTTTCCGGCTCCTACAAGAACCGCAGGTGTCAGTTTATTGCAGCCAAGACACTCTTCAATCCTCTCTGTCAGTTCAAAGGTCGAATAGCCTAATTTCGGCTTTCCCGCACCGCTTACAGAGGCGAGATCTTTTCTGACCTGAACTTCACCGAGATTCAATTTTTTTGCAATGGTTGTTGCAGATATGTAAGGGACCGTTTCAGGTGAGATGTCTTTCAGTGTTTCCAGATAATCCGGAAGTCTGCCCAAAGTTGCTTTTGATACGGCACTTTTATCCATTGCTATTCCTCCCTTATCTTATCTTCGTTATTATTTTATCAAACTTTTTATGGTTTGAAAATTCTTAAAATAGATAATCGGTATTATCAATATCGATAACACTCTTATCGACTAAAAAAACCGACCTCCATAGGGAGATCGGTTCGTATATTAGTATTATAAATATTTTCTTTTGGCTTCACACAGTTCCGTGATAAACTGCCGGTCTAGCTGTGGTAATTTATATCCATTTCTATATATCAGAACATCCTTATATACTTTTTTGTTGTCTTCGCATTTTCTTTGCACCAAATTATATCGGTCAAGGAGCTTTTGAGGCGTAGGAGATACCCACATAAAGGTTTCGGGGTTAATGGACAGCAAATCAAACTGGCTTGCGCGTTCAAATATAAAGATTCTGCGGCTTATATTATCGGGCAGTTCTTCTTTGATAACTTTTGAGAGGGGCATAGAGGGAACGTACGGATCTGCGTGAGCGATTTCGATGTGGTTCGTCAAGTCATCAAAGGAGATTCTCTGCTTTTTTGCTAAATCACTGTCGGCACTCATAACAAGTGAATATGTAAATTCAGTGACTAATTCATACTGAAATCCTTTTTCTTCAAGCATTGCCTTGAAATATTTGTCATAGTTTTCAGCGTATCGGATGATACCAAGCTTGTAGTCATGATTCAGTATATTATGGATAACACGCTGAGAATTGGTTTCTTTATAGAAAACCTCGGCTGCATCTTTGGAAAGCGATTTTGAAAAATTAGCAAACGCTTCGGAAATATAACAGGCTCGTGGGACGGAAATTGAAAACTTCTGTTTTTTCGGCGCACCGGTTTTATAAAAATTTTCGACGTCGTCGATCTGTTTAAGAATCTCTTTTGCGAAATTAATGAATTCCTCGCCTTCGGGCGTCAGCTTCATTCCGTTCTGAGTACGGTCGAAAATAGTTATACCGAGATCGTTTTCAAGTTCTTTTATTGAACGACTGATGTTCGGTGCCGCGATAAGAAGAACCTCAGATGCCTTGCTTAGAGATCCTGCCTTGGCGACCTCGAGTGCATGTTTCATATGTAGTAAATTCAAACGGGCTCACCACCTTTTTATATATTATATCAGCAAATGATAAAAAAATCTACCGTTTTAAATAAAATAATCTTTTCAAGAACACTTAATTAATGACATATGTTTTGCCTTTTCTCACATACATATCTCACTCGAGTTTTGTGCCGATATCCCCTTGGATTTTTAATTCTATTTTCCCATATCATAACACATATAGCGTGATAAACATTTCTGCTTGATGTGACAAATGAGTTATTAATACAAACGCAATCTAAAACAACAATTTTTCTTGTCGGATTACGAAAAAAGTATATATAATCGAGTATATAGCAAAGCCCCGCTCGGAATCAAGATTTTTCTTGGCTCCGTGTGGGGCTGTTTGTGTTTTATAGCCACTTATCTCCTTCGAGTGCCTTTCGGAGCTTGTCTATTGCTCCACGGTAGATGCGGTCGGCAGAGGACGGAACGACGCCGTGTTTACCGCCGCTATTGCGGTGGTGGACAGTAATCTGCACCGGGAGCATATCCTGCCATCCGAAAAGGCGTTTGCGTACAAGATGAAACTGGATGCAATGAAGCATCAAGGCGTAAAAGCAGACATTGCTTCCCGACAAGTTGTCGGGAAGTCGGAAAACGCGGATTTAGTCAGTGCCGATGAAAGCGGGCGCACCGTTCAGCGGTATATCCGCCTGACCTATCTGATCCCGGAACTGCTCGACTGGATGGATGAAGGCAAAATCGCCCTCTCTGTCGGTGTCGAACTATCTTTTCTCAGTGATGAAGCTCAGTATGGCGTTTTGGAGGAATGCGAGCTTTACGACTGCACCCCGTCTTACTCTCAGGCATTTCATATGAAAAATCTGTATAACGACGGCAATCTATCCCGTTATGAGATTTCAAAAATGCTCTCGCAGGAAAAGCCGAATCAGCGGGAAACATTGAAAATTCCTATGGATAAGCTCCGTGACCGTCTGCCGCAAAATCTGTCCGTACAGTAGCAGGAAGATTATGTTTTGAAAGCAGTCGATTACTACAAGAGATATTTACAGCGTCAGCGTGAAAATTCAAGATAAAGGAGGAAACGAATATGAACGAGAAACTGAATATTACCCCTCATCCTCCGACTTTTTCGGAGGATGTTTTCGTTAACACCGATAATACCTTTTCAATGAAAATCGGTGGAACGATCTATGAAGTCACCACTCATTTCAACCCGGACGGGAAACAAACCGTACTGGAACAGTTTGCGGAACTCTTGAAGCGTAAAAACTTCTGATCCGCACATTTCACAATATCGACCGGGCATAGTAAACTATACTTGCCTTTGCTATGCCCGGTTGTCTGAAAGGAGAAAAAAGTATAATGACAACAGCAAATAATATGACAGGGAAAAACAGCAAAATCACGGCTCTTTACTGCCGTTTATCTCAGGATGATCTGCCGGATGAAAAGGCAGGAAAAAGAAAACGCCAAGTTGAGGATGAATCGAATTCAATAACGAATCAAAAAAAGATGTTACTTGACTACGCTAAGCGGAGTGGCTATACGAACACGATGTTTTTCGTGGATGACGGCGTTTCGGGTACTACCTTTGAAAGACCGGATTTCATCCGTATGGAAGAAATGATAGAACGGGGCGAGATCGGGACGGTCATCGTCAAAGATCTGTCCCGTTTCGGCAGAAACTATCTGGAAGCCGGACAGTATCTTGAAATCAAGTACCCGACGCTGGGCGTTCGCTTCATTGCCATTCAGGAAAACGTGGATACCGATCAGAATACCGGTGCGGAAATGATGCCGTCTCACAATATCTTCAACGAATGGTATGCGGCGCAGACATCAAAGAAAATCCGTGCGGTAAACCGTATGAAAGCGGAGAACGGCAAGCGTGTTTCTTCCGCAGTACCTTTTGGGTATAAGAAGAATCCCGATGATGAAGATCACTGGCTGATCGATGAGCCGGCGGCGGAAATCGTCCGCAAAATCTATGATCTTTGTCTTGCGGGACGTGGACCGAGTCAGATTGCAAGGATACTTGAAAAGGAACAGGTTATGACACCTACGGAATATTACCATTCCGTAGGTATGAAAACGAGAAATGATTTACCCGTCAAGCCGTTCTTTTGGAAGGTATCTTCGGTTGAACACATTCTTTCTAATCATCAATATACCGGATGCGCTGTGAATATCAAAAGTACAACTATCAGCTATAAGGTACACAAAACGGTCTACAATGCGGCTGAGGAACAGCAGATCATTCCC
>JAZUJA010000073.1:0-38151 GCA_045642495.1 Acutalibacteraceae bacterium | reverse complement strand
CGAAAAAGAACACGGAATCCGGCTGACAGAAAACGGTCTTGCGCTTGCCGAAGAATCAACAGAGCGATGCGACATTTTGGCGGAGTATTTTATGAAACTTGGGCTAAAAAAAGATGCCGCCTATGAAAATGCCCGACTTATAGGCAATCAGATTACGGATGAGTTGTTTGAACTGATTCGTGCAGAAAACATCCGCACAAGCGGTAAAGGAGAAACTTAAAATGGAAATTGTCAGATTTGATACTGTCTCACGTGTATATCGAAACGGAGACCATATTCAGAAAGCTTTGGACGGCATTGATTTGTCGCTCGAAAAAGGCGATTTTATTGTCATTCTCGGACAAAGCGGTGCCGGAAAAAGCACACTGTTGAATTTGCTCGGTGGACTTGACAGCCCAACTGACGGCAAAATTTTTGTAAACGGTAAGGACATTTCAATGTTAACCGCCAACGAACTTGCCGATTACCGCGCATCTACTGTCGGATTCGTTTTTCAGTTTTATAATCTTATTCCGACGCTTACTGTTCACGAAAATGTTGCTTTGGTTAAAGAAATTGTACCCAATTCTCTGTCTGCAACAAAAATGCTCGAAGAGGTTGGACTGGCAGACCATATGAAGAACTTTCCGTCAGAACTGTCAGGTGGCGAACAGCAAAGGGTATCAATCGCCCGTGCACTTGCAAAAAATCCGGAAATTCTGCTTTGTGACGAACCGACCGGTGCGCTTGATTCGGAAACGGGAATTCTTGTATTGAAACTACTCTTGAAGATGGCAAAGAGCTACGGAAAAACGATTGTTATTGTTACACACAATCAAAATATCGCAAGAATGGCAGATACGGTGGTTCGCGTCAAGAACGGAAAAATTGTTTCTTGCGAACGTCAGCCGAGTCCTGCTTCTGTGGAAGAAATAGACTGGTAAGGAGACATTTATGCTGACAAGAAAATTTTTAAGAACATTGGGAAAGTATAAAGCGCAATTCATCTCAATGGTCATTATGGTTACCTTGGGAATCGGAATGTTTGTCGGCTTCAATATGGAATGGGTCAGTATTGAACATAATATGACATCATTTTTTGAAACAAGCGGATTTGCCGATTATCGCCTTGTGGATGAATCCGGATTTTCAGAAGACGTATTGACTGACATAAAGCGCTTGAACGGGATTGAAAATGCGGCACGTGTCATATCTGTCAATACTGATGTTTTGGATACAGACGGAGACAGCATAAACTTGAATGTAACGACAAATCCCGATGTTTCCGGTTTTGTTCTGATAAACGGTGAAAAATATGATCCGTTTGAAAAGAACGGTATATGGTTATCTGATCAGTACGCTGCAAAAAACAATCTCACACTAGGAGACGAAATAACACTTCGATACAAAAATTATCAATTTACAGGAAAAATAAAAGGTTTCGTTAAAGCCGCAGAACAACTTATATGCGTTCGGGACGAAACACAATTGATGCCGGATTTTGCAACTCACGGGTTTGCTTTTATATCACCGACAATGTATGAAGAGGTAATCGGACTCGATTATTACCCGCAAATCAATGTTCTGTCAGATTTGACGAAAGATGATTTTATCGACGTTTGCAATAAAACTTTGAAAAAGACGACGGTTATCCTGACAAAGGATGACACCGTCTCGTATTCGGAGGCAGAGGGTGAAGCATCCGAGGGAAAAGCAATGGGCTCCATTCTCCCGTCATTGTTTCTTTTAATCGGTCTGCTTACTATGGTAACGACGATGCACCGTCTTACCGTCAATGAAAAGATACAAATCGGTACTTTGAAAGCCCTCGGTTTTAGAGATTCCAAAATCATTCGCCATTATTCTTTTTATGCGTTTGCGGTCGCTCTGCTCGGGTCTGTCCTCGGTATCGGGATGGGTTACGGTGTTGCGTGGAGTATTATGAATCCGAACGGAATGATGGGTACGTATCTGGATATGCCTGAGTGGAACCTGGTTTTTCCTTGGTTTTGTTATGTGATTATAGGAGCAATCATTGTTTTGCTGACATTCGTTGGATTTACATCCGTGCGAAAAATGCTCGGCGGAAGTGCCGCGGATGCTTTGAGAACGTACACACCTAAAAAGATTAAGCCGATGTTGATTGAAAAAACTCGGCTATTCCATAAGCTTTCCTTCGGAACACGATGGAATATGCGTGATATGAACCGGCAAAAATCACGTTCGTTGATGAGTCTTGTCGGAATTGTCGGGTGTACGGTTTTGATCCTCGCTTCTTTGGGAATGAGAGATACGATGAATGGTTTTCTATCGATGTATTATGATAACGGATTAAACTACGCATCGAGAATTTTTCTCACTGAAGAGTCTTCCGACAAAGAAAAAGCAGATATAATTGAAAAATACAACGGTGATTTCGGTGCATCACTCAGTGTACAGCTTAACGGCAACACCGTTTCTTTGGATATTTATCATATTGAAAATGACAAACTCCGTTTTTCTGATGCTAATGCTGAAAATATCAGCCTATCCGATGACGGTGCGTATATCTGTATGAGGCTTGCCGAAAAATTGAACATTGAATCGGGAGATTCTATTAAAATCAGTCCATTTGGTACGGATGACTCATACGAATTGAAGGTTGCGGGAGTTTTCAGAAGTGTATCCGAAAACATTGTAATCACAGATAGGTACGCTGAGTCAAAGGGTATTCCGTTTAATATCGACTCGGTTTATACCGATTTTGAAAAAGCAGGAATCATATACGACGGAACCGTTAAAAGTGTTCAGTCAAAGCAGATGATTATGGATTCTTTTGAAACTTTTACCGGCATTATGGATATTATGATCTATCTGCTTGTGGGAGGTGCGCTGCTGCTTGGAGTAATCGTTCTTTATAATCTTGGAATCATGAGCTATACCGAACGATACCGTGAAATGGCAACGCTGAAGGTTGTCGGATTCAGAAACAGAAAAATAGGACGGTTGCTCGTCGGACAGAATCTGTTTTTATCAGCACTTGGTGTTATACTCGGTATTCCCTGCGGCGTGTTTGTATTGGACTACCTATTGAAAACTCTTGCCGGAGAATACGAAATGAAGATGATGATAGGCTTGCCTTCCTATATTGTTACGGTTCTGTTGACAGTTGGTATGTCGATTATAGTTAGTTTGATTGTAGCCGGAAAAAATAAAAAAATCAATATGGTAGAAGCCTTAAAAGGCGCAGAATAAGACTCAAGAATAGAAATGCACGGCAAACGGAAGTACATCCGATGCCGTGCATTTTCTATTACATTATTATCACTTAAAATATCTTTCAAGAAGGCCCTTGAATGCTTTGCCGTGGCGAGCTTCATCACGAGTCTATTTCTTGAAATCCGCATAAATACAGTGCGTATCAATTCACACGCAAAAAATCGCACTTGACTTCGCACTAAAAAGCGCTTGAAATTATAAACCCAATAACTGCTTTTTCTTTGCATCAAATTCTTCTTGTGTAATAACACCGCCGTCAAGTAAATCTTTGTATTTCTTTAATTCATCGGCATTGCTTGTTTCCTGCTTTACTACCGTTTCGGTTTTTGTTTCTTTGTTTTGTCTTTCAACAATAAGTTTGCTTATGGTTTCATATATTTCATAACGGTTTTTAATAAGCAAAAAACTTATTCTACCCGAAGCGGTGGTGATTTTTATGCTTTTAAGCCAACCTAAACCGATTGCACTAATTGAGTCAACAGGTAAATCTACACGCTTGCCAAAAGCCGCAAAACCGTATGCTCGCTTATCGGTAATGGTAAGTTCGTAACTTCTCAGCCAAAAATAAAAAACAACGCCTATTAACATTATAAGAATGAAAATTGCTAATTCAAACCAAAAATTAAGTGGTCCCCAATCAAAGCATTTTATATTGAAATACCGTATTCGGTAGAACTCTTTCCCCCATTCGTCTTCTAAAAAGAATAACTTGGGCATTGCCGAAAAAATAAACATAATCAAGAAAACAATTATTCCAAAAATAAATGAAAAACTAAAAACTTTTTTGGCATTACATCTTTCACTTTTAATAAGAATTTTATCTTCCATAATAATCCTCCTAAAAAATTTATTTCTGTAAAAACTACAGCCCCCTATAAACAAAAAAGTGTGTGCAACAAAAGTTACACACACCGAAAAACGCATAACTCCCATTGCTGCGACACAAGTTTCGACCTAAACCAAGGATGCGAAAACAGAGCATGCATTTTTACCAAAAGATAAAAATACACCCATGATTTAGGTAAAACTATTAACTTGTGTCGCAAGCAAATTATAGCATACAACTTTTCGTTTGACAATAATTATTTATTTGTTGTGTGACAGGAGAACTTTTGTTATAATAATTTCGGTGATGTTATGGAACGAAAGCACAATAAAGAACTCACTGCAAATGCAAGAACATTACGAAAAAATATGACAAAAGAAGAACGGCATTTGTGGTATGATTTTTTAAGGAATTATGATATTAAATTTTTTCGCCAAAGGGTAATTGACGGATTTATCGTTGATTTTTATTGTCACTCGGCACGGCTTGTGATAGAACTTGACGGAAGCCAGCATTATAGTGAAGACGGGGTTATCAAAGATAAAATAAGGACCGAAATAATCGAAAAAAGAAATTTAACCGTATTGAGAATACCGAATAATTATGTTAACAATAACTTTCGTGAAGTGTGCGAATATATTGATAATATCGTTAAGCAAAAACTAAATGAAGAGCAGTAACCAACGCCTCCCCTGCCTAAGGGGAGGTGCCGAGGAACGAGGCGGAGGGGTATTCTTTATTGCGTGCTGACGGAAGAATTGGTCAGTTTATTAGCATAGTAGAATATATAATACCCCACCACCGCTGATGCGGTCCCCCTCCCCTTAGGCAGGGGAGGCGTTAGATTGTGCGGTTAATTCATTTTGACATAAAAAAACACGGGTTATACCCGTGTTTTTTTATGTTTTATTTATTACTTAAAATATCTTTCAAGAAGGCCCTTGAATGCTTTGCCGTGACGTGCTTCATCGCGAGCCATTTCGTGAACGGTATCGTGGATAGCATCAAGGCCTAATTCCTTAGCAAGCTTTGCGAGTTCGGTTTTGCCCTTGGTTGCGCCGTTTTCAGCTTCAACGCGAACCTTGAGATTTTCCTTTGTGGATTCGCTTACAACCTCGCCCAAAAGCTCGGCAAACTTAGCGGCATGCTCTGCCTCTTCAAAAGCGGCCTTTTCCCAATACATACCGATTTCGGGATAACCCTCACGATGAGCAACGCGAGCCATCGCAAGATACATACCAACCTCGGTGCATTCGCCGTTAAAGTTAGCGCGAAGACCTTCGATTATTCTTTCGTCAACGCCCTTTGCAACGCCAACCTTATGCTCGGCAGCCCAAGCCATATCGCCGGACTGTTCTTCAAACTTGGAAGCGGGAGCGTGACAAATCGGGCACTCTGCGGGAGCAGCTTCGCCCTCATAAGTGTAACCGCAAACTAAGCAAACAAATTTTTTCATAACAAATTACCTCCGTAATATAAAATTATATAATTTATGCCTTTCGGCAGTTTTTACATTTTCCTTTAACAACACAAATTTGCGTTGACGGCAAAAAGCCGCTTTTAATAATTGAAGCCTCAATTTCTTCAGAAATAATCTGCGAATCGAAAACATTGCCGCACTCGGTACAAAAAAGATGAAGATGAAAAGAATTATCTCCGTCAAACCTATCCGTTCCGTCACCGACGGAGAACTGCAAAATCTCACCGCTCTCGGCAAGTGACGAAAGGTTTCGGTAAACCGTTCCGAGACTTATATTAGGAATTTGTTTTTTAACATTTTCAAAAACCGTTTTGGCTGAAGGATGACATTTAACCGACCGCAAATAAAGAAGAATGGCTTCCCTTTGTTTAGAATAATTAGCCATCTTGCACCTCAAAATAGGAATGATTACTATTTTATTATAATGGATTATTAAGAAATGTCAAGTCTTTTCTTGACAATACGATAAAAAAATAATATTATATTTCTAAACTCTAAATTTAAGAGGTTGTTATATGAGCAATAATATTTCCAATTCGGTCATTCGTCGTCTGCCGAGATATTACCGATTTCTTGAAGAATTAAAGGCAGAGGGCAAAACGAGAGTATCGTCTGAGCAGTTATCCGCCATTATGCGCCTTACCGCAAGCCAGATCAGGCAAGATTTTAATTGTTTCGGCGGTTTCGGTCAGCAGGGTTACGGATATAACATCGAGGTTTTGCATGAGGAGATCGGCAGAATACTCGGTATAGAAAAGAAAAAAAGCGCAATAATAATCGGCATCGGCAACATCGGTAAAGCCATTGCGCAGAATATGAATTTTGAATCAAAGGGCTTTACGCTGATCGGACTTTTTGACAGCAAGGAATCACTTGTCGGTCAGATGGTGCGAAACGCGCCGATAAGAAGCATCAGAACACTTGATGAATTTTGCCGTGAAAACCATCCCGAGCTTGCCGTTATCTGCACACCGAAAGACTCGGCAAAAGAAATTTGCGAAACGCTTTATTCGCTTGGCACACGCGCTTTTCTTAATTTCTCGCATTTCGATATTTTATCGCTTTTCCCCGATGCGAAGGTTGAAAACATCCATTTCGGCGACTCGCTTATGACCCTTTCTTACAGATTAAACGAATAAATAAAAAATCTCTTATCGTTTGATAAGAGATTTTTTAATAACTTTGATAATTTTCCGAAAAACGAACCGAATTATTAACAAAACGGGCGGCGACTTCCTTGCCGAAGCGTTTTTCAATAGTTTCCAACGCGTTTTTGATCATAGGCGGACGGTGAATTGCCGAATGAGTGTCCGATGCGATGAACGAAACAACTCCTTTTTTAACAAGCTTAAATGCCGCCTTATGATATACTTTTGAAGAAAGCGCCGCGGCGTTAACCTGCGCAAAGCAAACCTTTTTCTTGATAAGCTCAAGCAGTTTTTTATATCCCTTTTGATCGGCATACCTCTCAACATGAGCGATTATCGGCATAAAGCCGTTTTCTCTAAGCTCGGTTATTTCATCAATAACGGTATCGGTGAAAGCCAAATCGGGGAATTCAATAAGAACGCAATTTGAATTTTCATAGCAAAGCTCCGGCAAACAGTCAATTTTGCTTAATCCTCTGAAATAAAGCACCTCGCACCCGGAAATGATTTCGGGCAAATCGGTGTTTTTTATTTGCTCACGCATCAGCTCAAGCGCCGCCTTACGGCGAGATAAAAAATCTTCAAGCGAATCAAAATTCGCATCAAAATGAGGCGTTGCGGCAACAATATGAACGCCGTTATCTTTAAGCATTTTCAAAAGCTCTATCGACTGTTCGAATGTTTTAGGCCCATCATCCACACCGGGAAGAATATGCGAATGAATATCAAAAAACATAAAGTTCTAAACGCCCCTTTCAAATAAAATATAATCGGGAGATTTCACTCCCGATTTTTTAATTGTTTCTTTGATTGTTTGGTGGTTCGGGATTCGGACGATTGCCGTAACCGCCATAACCATATCCGTAGCCGTAACCATATCCGTAACGGCTTCTGTAACCGTAACGCGAATAATAGTTGCGATAGGAATAAATCTTTTTTCCGCCGGGATTTGCACCGTTCAAAATAATACCCAAAAGGTTAATGTTTGCAAATTCAAGTGCAGCAAGCGCATGGGACAGCGCGTCGGTTGTTGTATAACCGTCCCTTACAACTATAACAAGACCTGCCGTATTTGCGCCGACAAGCAAAGCATCCGTAACAACATTTACAGGCGGAGTATCGATAATTACCTTATCATACTGCTTTTTAACCTTATCAAGAAATTCCTTAAAGGCGGCAGAACCCAAAAGCTCAGAAGGGTTGGGCGGTGTTTGACCGGCGGTAAGAACATCAAGCGAAGAATTGATATGTGTTACCGCATTTTCAACCGTATCAAGTTCCGCCAAAACATTTGAAAGACCGGTATCGTTCTTTATTTTAAGTTTTTTCTGCAGCGAGGAACGGCGAAGGTCTGCATCGATAAGCAAGGTTTTTTCGCCAAGCTGTGAAAAAGCAATAGCGATGTTGACCGATGTTGTCGATTTACCGTCAGACGGTTCGGGACTTGTAAGCGCGAAGCAGTTTGATTTTGACGTAGAAAGCAAAAATGTGAGGTTGGTTCTTATTGACTTATAGGCCTCAACAACAGCGAAAGGAACCTTTTTATCCTCTTTTTTATTAAGAAGGAGCGAATCCTTTTCAGCTTCTTTTTTATTGTTTTTGAAAAGTGCCATACTCACTTGCCTCCTTTTTTCGTTCCGTAATATTTTGAATATACGCCGTTATTTGCGCTTTCAAAATCGGGAACCGCGCCGAGAAGCGGAATATCATATTTTTTCACAAGATCTTCTTCGCCCTTGATGGTTTTATTCATCGATTCAAAAATAAAGAACAACGCAAACATGGCAAGAGCGCCTATAACACCCGCCACACCTGTTATAAGAACAGGTCTCGGGAAGGTTTGAGATGCGGTTTCCGCCTGAGAAACAACCTTTGAATTTGAATACGGAATAAACTCCGTAACATATTTGCAGGCAACGTCAACAAACGAATTAACAATTTCTATCGCTTTTGCGGAATTATTGTTTTTAACCGAAATTTCAATAACCAGGGTATCGTCACCTTTGCGGTTGATCGAGGTCATAGACTTCAAATCAGAGTATTTATACTTTCCGCCGAGTTCCTTTGCAAGATCCTTATAAGCACCGGGCGCGTTAAGAATATCAATAATTGTGTTGATAAGGTTTGTTGATGCGATAACATCGGTTGAAGCAACAGTGCCTGTTTTTGAAGAGCTTTGCTCATCAATGATAGCACCGTTTGTAACAATGATAGATGCAGTTGCGTTATAAGAAGGAACGGCAATAAATTTGCTGTAACCAAAGCCCAAACCTGCGCATACGATAAACGCGCCGATCAAAGCCCAAATCCTTCTGTAAGCAAGGTTAATAAGAGAAAATAAATTTATATCTTCCATTTTTTCGCCTCTTTTTCTGTTTTTTCACATTATATGATAACATTTTATAACTCATTTTGCAAGTTAATATGAATATTTTTTATACATATTTATCTGATCATACATCGCCGGCCATTTTGAAGGCGCTTTTAAGCAAACACAAACAAAATTATTCCCCGTTTTTGATTGACCGAAGGAGGCGATGCAATATCCCGCCTCGGAGGTATAACCGGTTTTGCCGCCCATTATGGTTGCGATTTCCGGCTCCGTGCCGTACATATAGCTGAACAGTGTACTGAAAAGCTCAATCCCGTCAGGATGTTGCTCGGTTTGAGCCGTATTATAGATATATGTTGATAAAACTTCCCTGCAAGTCGGATTATCCATTGCCGCGCGAATGATGATAGCCATATCATAAGCCGTTGTGTAATGCTGCTCATCGTGAAGGCCCGAAACATTGGTGAAATGCGTATCTTTAAGTCCTAAATCAGCAACTTTTTTGTTCATAAGCTTAACAAATGCTTCCTCGCTGCCCGAAACGGTTTGCGCAATGCCTATTGCCGCATCGGCACCCGAGGGAAGAATACAACCGTAAAGCATATCGAGCATACCGACCTGCTCTCCCGGAACAAAACCGGCGACGGTCGCATCCGCACGGTAAAGCGGATCGGTTATTTCTGCCGTCATGCAAAACTTAACATTCATATCCTTTATGTTTTCGCATGCCACAAGCGCCGTCATGATTTTTGTTGTAGATGCGGGATAAAGCCGCATATTTTCGTTTCTTGAACAAACCACCGTGTTTTTATCGGTGTCGATAAATATAACCGCTTCGCTTTTTATTTCTTCATCGGGAGCGACGGTGGCGGCAGTTTTTTGCGCCTTATAGTCGGGGGATTTTTCCGTTTGAGTTTCTGTTTTAACAAGTTTTTCTGTTTTAACAGGTTTTGCCTTCTTGGCAGAAAAACCGAAAACGGCAATCAAGATTATGGCAATCACCGCGACCGGCAACACCATTGCCAAGGGACGCAATCTGACCCTTTTGCGCTTTTTAGGCGCACAAACAGTCGGCTTTTTGGGCACACTTTTCTTTTCAATATGGCGCTCAACCGCCGAAAAATAATCGCCGTAATCCTTATTTCCGAAATTATCGGGCATTATTTCAGCTCCTCAACAAACTCGGCAATGCGCCTTGTGGCCTCGATGATATGTTCCGCGCTGTAACAGTAAGAAGCTCTTATAAAGCCCTCACCGCCGGCACCGAATGCCGTACCGGGAACTACCGCAACGTTTTTTTCCTTTAACAGTCTTTCGCAGAATTCATCACTTGAAAGTCCCGTTGACTTAATGCACGGGAAAGAATAGAACGCACCTTTCGGCTCACGGCAGGTTAGTCCCGCCCTGTTGAAATTATCAACAATAAGTCTTCTTCTTTTATCATATTCCGTAAGCATTTCGTTAACCGCTTCATCGCAGGATCTGAGTGCCTCAACGGCGGCATACTGCGATGTTGTGGGCGCGCACATAATGGCATACTGATGGATTTTGGTTATCTGCGCCATTATTTCTTTCGGGCCGCAGGCATAACCCATGCGCCAACCCGTCATTGAAAACGCTTTTGAAAAGCCGTTTACAAGAATTGTTCTCTCGCGCATATCGGGCAGCGAAGCAATAGATACATGGCGTTTTCCGCCAAAGGTCAGCTCGGCATAAATTTCATCCGAAAGCACTATAATATCGGTGTCGCGCAGAACCTCGGCTACCGCTTCAAGGTCTTCCTTTTCCATAATTGCACCGGTCGGGTTGCAGGGGAAAGGCAGAATAAGAAGCTTTGTTTTGGGCGTTATGGCGGACTTAAGCTGTTCCGGAGTAAGCTTGAAATTATCCTCTGCCCTTGTTTCTATTATAACCGGTTTTCCGCCGGCAAGCTGAGTTATCGGCTCATAACAAACATAGCTCGGCTGAGGAATAATAACCTCGTCCTCCGGGCAAACAAGCGCACGAACAGCTAAATCAATGGCCTCACTGCCGCCGACGGAAATAAGAATTTCATCCTGCGGCGCATAGCAAACATCATATTTTCTTAAAACATATTTTGAGATTTCCTCGCGAAGCTCATCAAGACCGCGATTAGAAGTATATTTTGTTTTGCCGCGTTCAAGCGAAGAAATACCGGCTTTTCTTACAATCCATGGCGTTTGAAAGTCCGGCTCACCTACACCGAGCGAAATGACATTATCCATCGTTGCAGCAATATCGAAAAATTTTCGTATGCCCGATGGCTTCATATCAACAACCGTTTTATTCAAAACGGAATCATAATTCATCATATTGCGTTATGCCCCCTGTCGTCGGTCACTTCTCCGCAAAGAGGACAGTCAAGTTCCTTATATCTTCTTAAAACAAAGTGGGTTGTTATTGAGGTAACACCCTCAAGTCTTGAAAGGCGATGCGAAACAAAACTTGCAACCTCTTTTAAGTTTTTGCCCTTAACCATAACATGAAGGTCATACACACCGGACATAAGATAAACCGCCTCAACCTCGTGAAATTGCGAAATACGGGTTGCGATTTCTTCATATCCGCTATTGAATTTCGGAATAACTCGCATTTCGATAATAGCGGTAACATAAGCCGATTCAAAACGATCCCAGTCAACAACGGCACGGTATCCGCAAAGAACACCTTCCTGCTCATATTTTCTTATATCCGCGGCAACCGATGCCTCATCAGTGCCGAGCATAGAAGCAAGTTCTGCCAATGTATAACGCGCGTTTTTCGCAAGTAATCTTATAATTTCCGGTTTCATAATAGTTCTCCCTTCAAAAAAACAATAGTACCTTTATAATAATTTATTTTTTGATAATTGTCAATTGAATATATTCAATTCTTTATATTGAAACTAAAACACTGTTGTGATAAAATAATATATATTTTATTTCTAAAAGGTGAAAACTATGGCCGAAAGAACAATTGCCGCCATCGCCTCCCCTATGGGAGTCGGAGGAATAGGCGTTATAAGAATATCGGGCGAAGACGCCATATCGGTTGCCGACCGTTGCTTTTGCGCCGTTTCGGGCAGACCGCTTAAAAGCTATGAGGGCTATCGCGCGGCATACGGAACGGTTAAAACAAAGGACGGTTGCGAGATAGATGATGCCGTAGCACTTGTTTTCCGCGCACCGAAAAGCTATACGGGCGAGGATGTTGTTGAACTTTCGGTTCATGGCGGAACGGCGATATTAAAAGATGCGCTTCGTGCCGTGCTTTCCTGCGGGGCGGTGTTAGCCGGTGCGGGCGAGTTTACAAAACGCGCTTTCCTAAACGGCAAAATCGCTCTTTCAAAAGCGGAAAGCATTATGGAGCTTATAAGCGCAAAAAATGAAGCGGCTCTTCGCGTAGCAAGGGGCGCTAAAAACGGAAATATTGATAAAGCCGTTAATGAAATAACCGATCGGCTTGTTGAAACGGCGGCAAATATCTCGGTTTTTGCCGATTATCCCGATGAAGATATCCCGGCGCTTTCGGAAGAAAATTTCGGCAATCTTTTATCCGATTGCATAGCAAAACTGCAATCCCTGCTTTCAACCTATGATAGCGGAAAGGCGGTTCGCGAGGGAATAAACTGTTGTATCGCGGGTAAACCGAATGTAGGAAAATCAACCCTTATGAATTTGCTTTCGGGTTATGAGCGCTCGATCGTAACCGATATTGAGGGCACAACGCGTGATGTTGTTGAAACGGTTGTGAATATAGGAGATTTGACCCTTAACCTTTCCGACACGGCGGGAATTCGCGAAACCACTGACGCGGTTGAGAAAATCGGCGTTGAACGCGCCCTTGCCTCGCTTGATTCTTCAGCTCTTATCCTTGCGGTTTTCGATGCTTCGCGCGGCCTTGATAAAAACGATCTTATTTTGATAAACGCGATAAAGGATAAACGCGCCGTTGCCGTTATAAATAAAAGCGACCTTGAAAGCAAGATCGACACCTCGGTTTTCGGGGAAATGAATGTTTGCTTTATTTCTGCAAAAACAGGCAGCGGAAAAGAGGAACTTAAAGAAAAAATCGAGTCCGCCTGCCGCCTTTTACATCTTACGGAAAACGACGCCGTTCTTATAAACGAGCGGCAAAGAGAATGCGCCTGCCGTGCGCTTGATTCTGTTTCGGCGGCAAAAGAAGCCCTGCTTTCGGGCGTTACGGTGGATGCCGTCGGCGTTTGCGTTGATGAAGCGCTCTCGGCACTTTTCGAGCTTAACGGAAAAAGGGTCACAAGTGAAGTAACCGATGATATATTCAGAAGATTTTGTGTTGGAAAATGAGGATTTTGAAATGATACCAAGATATAAAGCGGAAAATTATGATGTTGCCGTAATAGGCGGCGGCCACGCGGGCATTGAGGCGGCACTTGCCTCAGCACGACTCGGCTGCAAAACGGTTATGTTTTCCATAAGTCTCGATTTTATCGGAAATATGCCCTGCAATCCCTCAATAGGCGGCACGGCAAAGGGTCACCTTGTGCGTGAGCTTGACGCACTGGGCGGTGAAATGGGAAAAGCGGCGGATAAAAACACGCTTCAAAGCCGAATGTTAAACCGCGGCAAAGGTCCTGCCGTTTATTCATTGCGCGCCCAAATCGACCGCAGAAGATACAGCGAATATATGAAGCATACCGTCGAAATCCAAAAAAATCTTGATGTTAAGCAGGCGGAAATTACCGATCTTTTCAAAGATGAAAACGAAATCTGGCATCTTGTAACCCGACTCGGCGCTGAGTTTACCGCTAAATGCACCGTTATCGCAACCGGCACATTTTTGGGCGGCAGAGTTTATATCGGCGAAGTGAATTATGAAAGCGGACCGGACGGTATGTTCCCCGCAACCGAGCTCTCATCAGCGCTTAAAAAATTAAATCTTCCCCTGCGCCGTTTCAAAACAGGCACTCCCGCAAGAGCAAAGCGCGATAGTATTGATTTTTCCGTTTTGGAAATCCAACCCGGTGACGAAAAGACCGAGCCGTTTAGTTTTTCAAGCGAAAACCCGCCCGAAAACAAGGTTGTTTGCCATATCGGATACACAAATGAGGAAACCAAAAAGATAATTCTCGAAAATCTTCACCGTTCTCCGCTTTACGCGGGACAGATAGAGGGCGTAGGCCCCCGTTATTGCCCGAGCATTGAGGATAAGGTTGTTCGCTTTGCGGATAAAAAACGCCACCAAATGTTTATTGAGCCTTGCGGAGAAAACACCGAGGAGATGTATCTTCAAGGTATGTCCTCCTCCCTGCCCGAAGAGGTTCAAATAAAGTTTTATAAAACGATGAAGGGGCTTGAAAATGTTAAAATAATGCGATGTGCCTATGCGATCGAATATGATTGCATTGATCCCGTTTGCATGAATGCTTCGCTTGAAATCGCTTCTGCTCCGGGTCTTTTCGGCGCGGGTCAGTTCAACGGCTCTTCCGGATATGAGGAAGCCGCCGCGCAGGGCCTTATCGCCGGAATAAACGCGGCAAAAAAAGCGCAGGGCAAGGATCCGCTTATCCTCTCACGCTCATCATCATATATCGGAACGCTTATTGACGATCTTGTTACAAAGGGTTGTATGGACCCATACAGAATGATGACCTCGCGCAGTGAATATCGCCTTGTTTTGCGGCAGGATAACGCTGATGAGCGCCTTATGCCGATCGGCCACGAAATAGGTCTTGTAGATGACCGCGAATATGAAAAATTCAAGGAAAGAATTGAACTTAAAACCAAAGAGATAGAGCGTGTAAACTCTGTGTTTATCGCTCCTTCAAAGGAAATCAACGAATATCTCGAAGCAAACCAAACGGCTCCGCTTTCAACCGGAACGCGCCTTGCCGACCTTATTAAACGCCCTCAGCTTACATACGAGGGACTGGCGCCCTTCGATAAAACAAGGCCGCAAATCCCCGAAAACATTGCCGCAAGGGTTGAAACCGAAATTAAATACGAGGGTTATATAAAGCGCCAAAACGCGCAAATCGCCGAAATGCTTCGCCTTGAAAAAAAGGTTTTGCCCGATAATATGGATTTTTCATCTGTTTACGGACTCCGTCTCGAAGCGGTTGAAAAGCTTAACAAAGTTCGTCCGCAAAACATCGGTCAGGCAAGCCGAATTTCGGGGGTCAGTCCTGCCGATATATCGGTTTTGCTTATCCACCTTGAAAAAGAGGGGGCAAAAAAATGACCGATTTTAACATTGAAAAAATAATTCCCGAATGTGAAAAGTTCGGCGTTGTTCTCGACGAACAGGCAGTTGAACGGCTTAACATTTTCGGCTCGCTTTTGCTTTCATGGAACGAAAAAATAAACCTCACCGCCATAACAGACCCGACGGAGGTTTTATATAAGCATTTTTTCGATTCTCTGCTTTTTTTCAAAAATGTTGATGTGCCGAAAGGCGCTTCAATAATCGATGTCGGCACAGGCGCCGGTTTTCCGGGAATTGTGCTTAAAATCACAAGAGAGGATATAAACCTCACCTTGCTTGACGGCCTTGATAAACGGCTTAAATTTTTGGATGCCGTGCTTAAAGAAACCGGTCTTTCGGCAAACCTTGTTCACGGCAGAGCCGAAGAAATCGCCCGTAAACCCGAATACCGCGAAAGCTTTGATTTTGCAACGGCGCGTGCGGTCGCAAATCTGCCCGTGCTTTGCGAATTTTGTATTCCGTTTATTAAAAACGGCGGAATGTTTGTAGCGCTTAAAGGCGAAAACGGAAAAGCGGAAGCCGAGGCGGCGCAAAACGCCTATAAAATTCTCGGTTGCCTTGCTCCTGAAATTTACGATGAAACGCTAACGGGCAACGAAAAACGCACGATCATTGTTGCTGAAAAAATCAAAGACATCGCACCCAAATATCCGAGAAATTACGGTAAAATCAAAAAATCACCGTTATAAACAAAAAGTGGCTATACAAATGTATAGTCACTTTTTTTGTTCGTCATCAATAATTTTTTCAATAATATGCCGGTTTTTCATCGCAAAAGCCGTCCTTGCTCGGCACACCGCCTTTTCTTTCGACAAAATCTGCCCCGAAACAGCTAAAATAAAGCAAAACAAGGGCAAAAACGGGCGAACGCTTTTTCTTTACAAATGAAAACTTGTCCGCCATAATATAACACGAAAGGCGGCGACAGTGATGTTCAGAACCGAACAAGAAAAACTTATCTTTTTAAGGCCTTGCGATATATCCTCTTCACCGGATCAGGCAAGAAAAGATTTTGACGAATACGAATTATCAACCCTTTCAAACTCGATCGCACAGAACGGAATAATAAATCCGCTCTGTGTGAGAGAGGGTAAAGGCGGAAGATATATCCTCATTTCGGGCGAACGGCGACTTATCGCCGCAAAAACGGCAGGACTTAAAAAAATACCCTGCATCGTTAAACACGCGGACGATTTTACCGCCGCCGTTTACACCGTTTCGGATAATATGCTGAAAAGCGATTTGAGTTTTTTTGAGCAGGCGCAGGCGTTGCAGTCTTTGCTTTTGCGCTCGGGACTTCCGCAATCTGAATTGGCGCTTCGCCTCGGCATCGGACAATCCGCTTTGTGCGCAAAGCTTCGCCTTTTGCGACTTGATGAAACAATGCGCCGCAGGATAGAAAACGCGGGACTTTCTGAAAAACACGCCCGCGCTTTGCTTAAATTGCCCAACGATCTGCGCCGAGATGCGCTTGATAAAATAATCGCAGGCGATCTTAACATAACTTCGGCTGAAGCGCTTATCGAAAATATGTTAAATCCGCCGCAAATCCCCGAACCACCCGTTCGAAAAGGCGGAATAAAGGATATTAAGCTTTTTGAAAACAGCCTTATAAAACTGCTCGATAAAATGACGGCTTCGGGTTTTAATGCCGAATCGGATATAACCGAAACGGAAGACATTGTTGAATTTAATATCCGCCTTACAAAGGCACGGGAATATACCCAGCTTAAAATTTGTTAAAATTCGCCCTATCTTCTTTCGTCCCCTTAGAAGAAAAGGCGGTTTTAAGGGAGCGGTCGGTTTTCTGCACGCCGATTGTGCCCACCATATTCATCCCCATACGCAAAACACCTCTGAGCAATCAGGGGTGTTTTGTGTTTCCGATATATATTGCCGATTCGTATTTGATGCGGCAATTTTTGCCGTGTCGCAAGGAGAATTTAGTTTTGTGCGTAAAATAAAAAAAGGGAGCGTAAACGCTCCCTTAAAAAATCAATTTTGTTTTCTGACAATTTTATATTCATCGCCGAAATCATAATACGGACAGTTTGCCGTATGCCCCGATAAAAAGCCGAACATTTCGTCCTCATCAAGATCAATATCGCAGCAATACTCTCCCGTTTCAAAATCATAAACAAAATTTGAACAGGTTTCACAATTAGACTGTTTCATTAGGTCGGCTCCTGCGAATTGCCGTTTTCGGCAGATTCCGAAGAAGAGGACGGCTCCGGTTTTGATGCTTCGGATTCTGTTGGCTCCGGTTTTTTAGGCTCTTCACTTGATGTGCCGCTTGAAGCAGCGGAGGAAGCACCCGCATTTGCAGGTTTTTGCGCAGCGGAAGTTGTGCCGGTGGAGGCTGTGTTGCCGGAGAACCAATTGTTTTTGCGAACCGGATTTACATTCGCCGTATAATTATCAAGTGCTTCTTGGCTGTTTATGGTTTCATCATAAATAATGGCGTGCATGATCTCTTTTGCGTATTCAAGATCAAAATATACACAAGAGCCATACTGCTTGCCGCCGTTAAAGGGCATCAACATACTGTCCTGCGGAACACGATACTGCTCAAACGTCGGATGCTCAAGCAAAACATTTATCGCAAGATTTACTATTTCTTTCATATCAAGCGATGTTTTACTGCAAGGAATAAGCGCCTTAGCAAATTTAATATAATCTGTTTTGCTCATTTGAGTTGCTTTTGAGAAAAGCTGACTCATAACATATCTTTGACGATCGGTTCTGCCGAAATCGTCGTTTGTGCCCCAAGTGCTCTTGCAGTGACGAACGCGGGCGTAGGCTACCGCCTGAACGCCGTTCATGTGCTGCGGACCGGTTGTACTGATATGATAATTGTTGGGGTTAAGACCCTTTGCCGCACAAATTTCATCCATGCAGTTATTAAGATTCGGGTTATCATTGCCGTGCCATTTAAGTTCATCCTCGGTAACGGTACATTCAATTCCGCCGACCGCATCTATAATTTCAACCATTCCGTAAAAATTGATGGTTGCATATTCCGAAATGTCAAGGCCGAAATTCTGGTTAACGGTTTTTATACCAAGCTCGGCACCGCCGTTGAAATAAGCGCTGTTAATTTTGCCGTATGTGGTCTTACCGTTCTTATCAATGGGAACAAAGGTATCGCGCATAAGGGATATGCATTTAACGGTTTTGGTTTTGGTGTTGATTGAAAGCACCATCATACTGTCGCTTCGGCCTTCAAATGTATCATCACGGGTATCAATTCCGAAAAGCGCAACGTTTATGATTTCCTTATCAACCTTACCGTCAAATCCTAAGTCACTGCTTGTCTTTTTTTCTATTTTATCATCATAGTTATAATTAAGAAGCGGATAGATATAAATAAATCCGGAAATCAAAAGAACAAGGGCTACCGCCGCGGCAATAACACCGACCTTTTTGCCGGTTGTAAGTCTTTGCCACCAATTTCCCTTTTTCTTCTTTTTGTATTTTTTCTTTCCGCTTGACTTTGAAGAAGATGAGATTTCTCTGCTTTCTTCAATATAGCTTTCGCTTTTTGATGATATATCTATGGTTTCGTTTTGCGGTTCATCGTCTTCAAAAACATTATGAACCTGAAATCCGTTATTATTGTTTTCCATATTTCCTCCCGATAATAATAAGAGTGAATAATATTTTACAACAATTTGTCGAAAAAATAAAGTGTTTTTTATTAACTGATTATGAATTTATAAATTTCGTTTTTCTTAAACCCTGTTATCTGTGCCGCCTGTTTTGCCGCCGCAGAGGCCGACAATCCCTTTTCTGTAAGCTCTTTTGCAAGGTTTTGCGCATCTTCAAGGGTGAAATTCTGTATGGCCTTTTCGGCACCGTTTACAATGATAACATATTCGCCGCGCGGCTCGTTATCGCCGAAATATTCGATAGCGCCCTCAAAATCCGTTATGAAAACATTTTCATGCAGCTTGGTAAGTTCTTTTATAACGGCGATTTTGCGGTTACCGAAAAATTTCAGCATATCGGCAAGCGTTTTTCTTAGTTTATGCGGTGCTTCGTAAAATATCATAGTACGCGTTTCGGCGCAAAGGGAAGAAAGATGTTCCTTTCTCTCGGAATTTTCGGTTGAAAGAAAGCCCTCAAAGCAAAATCTTTTTGAAGGGAAACCCGAAATACTAAGCGCCGTTGCAAAGGCGGTAGGACCCGGAACAGACTCAACCGCTATTCCGTTTTCATAAGCCTGGCGGACAAGATCCTCGCCCGGATCGGATATAGCCGGCATTCCGGCATCGGTAACGATCGCGCAGTTTTCTCCCGATAGAATTCTGCTTATAACATAGTCGCCTTTTTGCGCCTTGTTATGCTCAAAATAAGAAACGGTTTCATTTTTTATATCAAACGCTTTAAGCAGCTTAAAGGTCACTCTTGTATCCTCGGCGGCAATAAAGTCAACCTCGGATAAAATTCTTTTTGCTCTGTCGGAAAAATCTTCTAAATTCCCTATCGGTGTTCCCACAACGAAAAGCTTTCCGCTCATTTAAGAAATTCCTCCTTATAACTGCCGTAAACCGCAATCATTTCATCGCTTAAAACGCCCTTTTCCTTTTCGATGTAAAAGGTAGGCTCAATATTTATGCCCTGCGCCGCGCAGCGCTTTCCCTCAACAAGAAAAAGCCACGGTTTTTCGCCCGGCCTTTGCGCAACGATTTGAAGGCGCTTCGGCTCAACCTTAAATTCATGCATAAGCGTTATGAGCTCCGCCAGCCTTTCGGGACGCTGACACATACAAAGTCTGCCACCCGTTTGAAGCAATTTTGCTGAAACCGCCACGATATCTTTAAGTGTGCAGAAAACCTCATGCCTTGCCGCCGCGTCAATGCTATCGGGGTTTTTTATTCCCGCGCCCCGCTTTTTATAGGGCGGATTGCAGGTGACAAGGGTCGATTCACCGAAAGGCACCTTGCCTTTAAGATCGTTTAGATCACTGCAAACGGCGGTGAAATTATCAAAATTGTTTTCCGCTTTTGTAATAAAGCAAAGCTCGATCGCCTCGGGCGAAATGTCAACGCCGAATGCCGAGCGGCATTTGCTGTCCCTAAGCCATAAAAACGGAATTATTCCGCAGCCGGTGCCGAGGTCTATTGCCTTGTCCTTTTTGGTAGCGTTTGCAAAATGGCTTAAAAGAATTGCATCGGTGCCGAATATATGATGAGAGGAAACGGCAATATTTATGCCGTTTCCTATTGGCTCTTTTCTTATGCTCTTGTCCATTTAACGCCCTGCGGAGTATCTTCAAGGATAATGCCCATTTCTTTAAGCTTATCTCTGATTTCGTCTGCGGTTTTGAAATCCTTATTCTTTCGAGCAGCGGTGCGTTTTTCGATAAGCTCTTCAATCTCGCTGTCAAGCGCTTCTGTTTTGCGGTTATAAACAAGACCCAAAACGCCGGTCAGCTGATCAAAGATATCAGCGCAGGCTTTAAGCGTTTGCGCACCCACGTTATTTGCGATTTCGGTGTTGATATCGCGAACAAGGTTGAAAACCGCCGCCAAAGCATCGGCTGTATTAAGGTCATCATCCATAGCATCGATAAATTCCTGCTTGCGCGTTTCAACAAATGCCGGAATTTCGCCGCCTTCTGCCGCATTTTTAAGCGCAAAATCAATGTTATCACGGCAGGTATAAAGGCGTTCAAGCGCGTTTTTGCCCTGCTCGATAATCTCAACGGAATAGTTAATAGGTCCTCTGTACTGAGAGGAGATCATCAAATATCTGATCGGCTCATACCCGTAAACATTCGCAACATCACGGACTGTGAAGAAGTTGTTGAGCGATTTGCTCATCTTATGGTTATCAACATTTATAAAGCCGTTGTGCATCCAATAATGCGAAAAATCGCATCCGTTTGCCGCTTCACTCTGCGCGATCTCGTTTTCGTGGTGGGGGAAGATAAGATCAAGTCCGCCGCAGTGAATATCAATGGTTTCGCCTAAATATCTGCAAGCCATTGCGGAACATTCAATATGCCAGCCCGGTCTGCCGTTACCCCAGGGTGACTCCCAAAACGGTTCGCCCGGTTTTGCGCCTTTCCAGAGGCAGAAATCCATCGGATCTTCTTTAATATCGCCAGTTTCGATGCGTGCGCCCGCCTCAAGATCTTCGAGCGGCTGATGAGAAAGCTTGCCGTAACCCTTAAACTTTTTGGCTCTGTAATAAACATCGCCGCCGGCAGGATAAGCATAACCTTTTTCAACAAGCTTTGAAATAATATCAATGATTTTATCAATATTTTCGGTAGCCTTGGGGTTGACCGTTGCCTCGCGAACATTAAGTCCCTTTGCATCGGTCCAAAATTCTTCGATATAGCGCTTTGCTATTTCGGGAACGGTTGTGCCCTCCTCATTTGCTCGTTTTATAAGTTTATCGTCAATATCGGTGAAGTTTGAAACATAGTTTACCTTATAGCCTCTCCATTCAAGATATCTGCGCAAAACATCAAAAACGCAAAGAGGTCTTGCGTTTCCGATATGTATATAGTTATAAACGGTAGGTCCGCAGGCATAAATTTTAACTTCGCCCTCTTTTATCGGAACAAATTCATCTTTACTTCTTGTAAGTGTATTAAAAATTTTCATTTATTTTTCTCCTGCCTTTTTAGTGATTGCCTTCAATTCTTCAATTTCCGCCTGCAAACGGTCAAGCTCTTGCTGAACGGGGTCGGAAATATGGATCTGATCAAGCGGAGCCTGCTCAACCTTAACGCCGCCGACCTTAACAACCTTTGCCGGAACGCCGACAACCGTTGCATCGGGCGGAACATCTTTAAGCACGACCGCACCTGCGGCAACACGAGCGCCGTCACCGACTTTGATAGGCCCTAAAACCTTTGCGCCGGCGCTGACCATAACCTTGTTTCCGATGGTTGGATGGCGCTTGCCGGTATCTTTTCCCGTTCCGCCCAGGGTTACACCCTGATAAAGCAGAACATCATCGCCTATTTCGGCGGTTTCTCCTATAACAATGCCCGTTCCGTGATCTATAACAAAGCGTTTGCCTATCGTGGCACCGGGATGAATTTCTATTCCGGTTTTTCTTGCCGCTTTTTGCGAGATGCGGCGTGCCTTGAAAAGATGACCTTTAAGGTATGCGCGGTGGGCTTTTCTGTACATTCTTATCGCCTTAAAGCCGGGGTACAGAAAAAATATTTCAGCAGCATTTCTCGCCGCGGGATCGCGATCAAGAAACGCCTTGATATCTTCTTTTAATTCTTCAAACACAAACTATTCCTCCGTTATTTTTCGGGGTTTATATAATCCTTTGCTGCCAAAAGATAGGTCATTCCCGAAATAATGCAAAGACCTGCGCTTATCCAGAAAAGCACGATTATCGCAATATCGGATAAAAACACCCACTGTTTTGCGAAAGGAACTATCTCCCTTAAAGAATACACAAAAAGTGCGGCGATAATGCCAATCATTTGGCTGACGGTCTTTGTTTTTCCCCAAATATTTGCCGCAATAACCTTTCCGCCGCTTGAAACAACCACAAGCCTTACAGAAGAAATTGCAAATTCACGGAAAAGGATTATAAAAGCAACAATAGTTACCTGAGTGCAACATCGCTCACTGCCGCGGAACATATAAATAAAGCCTAAATATGCGGCAGTAGTCAACATCTTATCGGCAAGCGGATCAAGAAATTTTCCGAAATCCGTTACAAGATTATATTTTCTTGCCATTTTTCCGTCAATAAGATCGGTTATCGATGCGGCTATGAAAAGCAACAACGATACGGCATAATGAAACGGAAATTCAATAAGTAATGTTGCCATAAAAATCGGCGTTGCGATTATTCTTGCAACCGTTAATCTGTTTGGTGTATTCATATTGCTTCTCCTAACAAATCATATTCAAGGGTATCATTGACCCTAACCTTAACAAAACTGCCAAGCTCAAGTGCGCGCGCGCTGTTAAAGAATATTTTTCCGTCAATTTCGGGCGCATCCATATAGGATCTGCCGAAATAGCATTTACTGTAATCATCAAAGCCTTCAACAAGCACAGTAAACGCCTTATCCATATATTTTTTGTTAAGCTCTTCGGATATGGTCATCTGGCTTTCCATTATATGCTCCATACGGTCAAGCTTTGTTTGTTCATCGATTTGTCCGTCCATTTTGGCGGCTATCGTTCCTTCTTCGGCAGAATAGGGGAAACAACCGAGGCGGTCAAATTTCATTTCCTCAACAAACTCATGCAGTTTGCAGAACTGCTCCTCTGTTTCTCCGGGGAAACCGGTTATAAGCGTTGTGCGTAGGATAACACCCGGCACCTTTTCTCTTATTTTATTTATAAGCGCTTTTAGTGACTTTTCGTCACCCTTGCGGTTCATTCGTTTTAATATTTCGCCATCGCAGTGCTGAATGGGCATATCAAGATATTTGCAAAGCTTCGGCTCGGCGGCTATAAGCTCTAAAAACTCATCGGTTATTCTTTCGGGGTATGTATAAAGCGTTCTTATAAAACGCAAACCATCAATTTTGCAAAGCTCACGAAGAAGCTCGGTTATCATCGGTTTACCGTAAATATCTGTGCCGTATGCCGTTGTGTCCTGAGCTACAACAATAAGCTCCTTAACGCCGCCCTCGGCAAGCTTTTTTGCCTGGGCTACGCAGTCTTCGATCTTTCGGCTTCTCATTCTGCCGCGAATGGCGGGGATCGCGCAATAGGTACAGCAGTTATCGCAACCGTCACCTATTTTAAGATATGCGGTAAAGGGCATTCCGCCCAAAATGCGCTCGCCTTCAAGGTCAAGATCTTCCTTTTTGCCGTATCTGTTCTCGCGTTTTCCCTCGATAGCGTCTTTAACTATCTGAACAATATCACCGTTTGCGCCGATACCAACGCAAACATCCGCTTCATGTATTTCGTTTGTTACATCGTCCTTGTATCTTTCGGCAAGGCATCCCGTTACGATAACCGCCTTGCACTTGCCGTCTTTCTTATACTGCGCGGCCTCGATGATGTTTTCAATCGCTTCTGCCTTTGCCGCTTCAATAAATCCGCAGGTGTTAACGATTATGGCGTCTGCCTCGGCTTCAACAACGCCGATTTCAAACCCCGCATCTTCAAGTTTTTTCAACATAATTTCCGCATCGACCTGATTTTTCGGACAGCCGAGCGATACAACACAAACTTTATACATTTTTAATAATCCTCTTGAAATTCTATTTCTGTTTGTTTTATTTTAAGCGCTTCGCGGATCTTTCCGTAAGAAAAACCCTTGCGCATAAGCGCCGCAACCGTTTTGCTTATATCCTGCGCTTCGGTTATTCGGTTGCGGTACTTTTTATCAATGATAGCGCATATCTGCGCTGTTTCATCGGCACAGGTGTTATCAAGCACCTGCATGATTATATCCTTGGGCACACCCTTTTGAAGCATTTTATAATAACTTTCTTTTCGGGAAATGTTATTTTCGGCATAACCTTGCGCAAGTCTTGCGGCATAGCGCCTATCATCAAGAAGACCTAACTCCTTAAATCTTGCAATCGCCTTTGCGCACGCCTCGGGCGAAATGCCTGCCGCCCTTATCTTATCAAAAAGCACCTTTTCGCTTCGGTCGGCACGGTCTAAAAACCAAAGCCCCCTCTGCTTTGCCCTTATAAAATCGGATTCCTCCAACAACGCGCGAACATCATCTTCGGTTAAGCTATACCCCGGCTTTATTCCCTTTTGCGCCGCAAAATCACGGTCAAGGAAGAAAATCGCCTCGGTGTCAAGACAAATTCTTAAAAGATGTCCCCTTGCGTTTTCGGTCAGTTTAACAATCATTCTTCGTCAACTGCAATATCAATGTTTATCTTTTTGCGTGCAGGTGCCGCTTCGGCTTCAACCGGCATAATAACGGTTTCATCCTCCGCCTGTGGCTGTTCGATCGGCTCGCCTGCCATAACGGCATTATATCTTTCGGTTATTTTATCGCTTATTTCCTTTGCAAACTCGGGGTTATCAAGGAAGAGCTGCTTAACGCTGTCCTTACCCTGACCAAGTCTTGTTTCGCCATAATAGAACCAAGCACCGCTTCTGCGCAGAACCTCAAGCTCAAGGCCCATATCAATAAGCTCGCCCTCTTTTGAAATACCCTTGCCGTACATAATATCAAACTCAGCCTCACGGAAGGGAGGAGCAACCTTGTTTTTAACAACCTTTGCGCGAGTGCGCGCACCGATCATCTCGCTGCCGTTTTTAAGGCTTTCGATTTTGCGAACATCGATTCTTACGGAAGAATAAAATTTAAGCGCTCTGCCGCCGGTGGTGATTTCGGGGTTGCCGTAAAGCACGCCGATTTTCTCACGCAGCTGGTTTATAAATATTGCGGCGCAGTTTGATTTTGAAAGCGCACCCGCAAGCTTTTTAAGCGCACCCGACATAAGACGGGCAAGCTGACCTACGTGACTGTCGCCCATTTCACCCTCGATCTCGGCTCTTGTAACAAGTGCCGCAACCGAGTCGATAACGATAATATCAATAGCGCCCGAACGAACAAGTGCTTCGGCAATATCAAGAGCCTGTTCGCCCGAATCCGGCTGAGAAACGAGAAGTGCATCAATATCAACGCCGAGCTGACCTGCATAAATAGGATCAAGCGCATGCTCAACATCGATAAACGCGGCGGTTCCGCCCGATTTTTGCGCCTCTGCAACGCAGTGCAGAGCCAAAGTTGTTTTACCCGAAGATTCAGGGCCGTAAATCTCAACGATTCTGCCCCTCGGGATACCGCCGATACCAAGTGCCATATCAAGGGCCAATGAACCCGTGCTTATATGGTCAACATTCATTGCGGTGTTTTCGCCAAGGCGCATAACGGCACCCTTGCCGTATTGACGCTCGATTTGAGCAAGCGCGGTCTGCAATGCTTTTTCTTTGCCCTGCGCGCTGTTATCTGTTTCAACTGATTTTTGCTTTTTTTCTTTTGCCATAAAGCATACCTCCGATATAATAAAGTATGATTATATATTATATTAGTTAAGTGTACCGAAAACTACCCTGTCAACGCCTGCGGCATCCTTGCGGATTTGAACATCGCCAAACCCTGCCGAGCTTAATATTTCGGCGATATCGTTTGCCTCATCAATACCCGCTTCAAACATCAAAACACCGCCGTTTTTCAAAGCGCCGGCATAATTAACGGCTATCGCTCTGTAAAACATAAGTCCGTCTTCACCGCCGTATAGCGCGTTTGCCGGCTCGAAAGTGACCTCCGGCTGAAGCGTTTCCATATCGTTTGCCTTGATGTAAGGCGGATTTGAAACGATTAAATCGTATTTTTTATCGTTTGCCGTTCCCTCAAAAATATCGCCCTCAACAATTTCACATTCGGGGTTTAATATTTTTGCGTTTTCGCGCAGAAATTTTGCCGCCGGCTCATATTTTTCAAGGCATACTGCCTTGCCGCCCAGCTCAAGCGAGAGCGTTATGCCAAGGCAACCGCTGCCCGCACATAGATCCAAAATGTTTTCACATTTTTTGCCTTCAAAAATCTCTTTTGCCGTGTCGATTATCGTTTCACTGTCGGCACGCGGGATAAGAACACCTGCGCCAACCTTGAATGTTCTGCCGTAAAAATCCCAATCGCCCAATATATATTGAAGCGGATAGCGCATACATCTTTTATCGATCATATCATCAAACGATTTTTGCTGATATTCGGTAAGCTCATCATTATAGTGGTTAAGGATTTCCATATTTGTGTAACCCGTAACCCTTTTTATCATCTGCTTTGCGTCAAAATAACAGTCTTCAATGCCCGCATCGGCAAGACGCTTTTTGCAGCTGTTGTAAGCATCAAATATCTTCCGTGCCATTTTCTTCTTCCCCTTCGCAATTATCAACGCTACGGTCAACATCAGGAACTGCCGGCTCGCATGCTTTAAGTGCCGCGATCGCAATTTCTATCATGCTGTCGTCCGGCTCTTTTGTGGTTATTCTTTGCATCCACATACCGGGAGCGGAAACAATTTTTGTGAACAGATTATCATATTTTCCGCAAATGCGCAAAACCTCAAATCCAATGCCGCATATAACGGGGATAAGCAGTATTTTAACCGCGACCCAAACCGCCGCATTTTCATAAACGCCCTTAAACAAAAGTTGTGCCGCCGTTGAGATTATAAAGCTTACAAGGATCATCAAAATCATAAACGATGTTCCGCATCGCGGGTGAAAACGTTTCATTTTTCTTACATTTTCGGTGGTGAGCGCCAAACCCTTTTCATAGCAGAAAATGGTCTTATGCTCTGCGCCATGATAGGAGAAAACGCGCTTTATATCCTTCATCAGCGATACCGCCCACATATAAACCACCAAAACGGCAAGTTTTATGCCCTGCTCAATAGCGGAACGGGAAACAGAGCTGAATTTTGAACCTTTCAAAAATTCAAGTCCTTTAACGGCAAGTCGGGGAAGATACATAAAAAGCACCACCGCAAGCAACACACCGAGCACCGATGCCAAAACGGTTATCACGCCCATAACGGCACTTTCTTTTTTCTTATCCGCTTCGGTTTTAGGAGCTTCCTCTCCGTCTTCTGTAAGATCGGTAAATCCCGAAATATCGGCAGAAAGCATCATCGCCTTGTATCCGCCGATCATCGATTCGATAAACGCCGCAACGCCCCTTATAACAGGCAGGCGAAAGAAGGCGCTTTTATCACGGATCGATTTCTGCGGAAGCACTCTTATATCAATGGTTTTATCCGATTTTCTGACTGCCATTGCGGTTTTTTCGGGGCTTTTCATCAAAATACCCTCGATAAGCGCCTGGCCGCCGATAGCTGTGTATTTAGCCAAATCAATTTCTCCTTTAATTTGTGTTAAGTGTTTCGGGAATGGGCGGTTCATAGAGCGGAAGCGCAACCGTAACGGTTGTTCCAACGCCCTCCTTGCTTTCGATAAGAAGCAATCCCTGATGTTGTTTTATTATCTCGTCCGCAACGGCAAGACCGATGCCGCTTCCGCGAACGGTGTTGTTTGCTTTATAGAATTTTTCTTTAACGTGTTCAATATCCTTTTGCGCGATACCAACGCCCGTATCCTTTATTTGAAACTGAACGCAACCGTCCGCGCGGGTTTGTGTTACAAGAACAAGTCCGCCGCTTTCGGTATATTTAACGGCGTTATCAATAATGTTTATGAACACCTGTTTAAGCCTGTCCTTATCGCCCATAACAATATCCTCGGTATCGGGCGGCATATATGAAATTTCAACGCCTTGTTTCTTTGAAAGCTCCATATACATATCGGTAACGGTTTTCATAAGTCCCGTAACATCGATAGGGGAAGTTACAACCTTTAATCTGCCCGTTTGCATTCTTGAAAAATCAAGCAATTCTTCAACAAGGCCCGACAGTCTGTCCGCTTCGGAAAGAACGACTTCAAGACCGCGGTTTACAAGCTCATCATCGCTTCCAACCGACATTTTGGCGGTTTCGCCCCAACCTCTGATGGCGGTAAGCGGAGTTCGCAGTTCATGCGATACCGAGGAAATAAAATCGCTTTTTAAGCTTTCGGCATTTTTAAGTTCGTGCGCCATATAGTTTACGGCATCGCAAAGCTCACCGATTTCATCATTTCTTGTAACCTCGATTTTTTCTTCAAAGTTGCCGGTTGCTATTTTTCGCGCGGTGTTACTAACATCGCGAATGGGATTAACGATCGATTTAACAAAGAAAATGCCCGAAAAAGCTGAAAGCGTGAGAATAAGCACCGCAACCAAAAATGTGCCGACGATTATCGTTGTTGTAGCGCTTGTAAGCCTTTCAAGCGACACGATCCACCGAACAGCACCAAGCGTTTTGCCGTCCTTATTCAAAATAAGGGTGGTTTTTGCCAAAATGCGCTCGCCCGATTCGGATTTTCCGTTATAAAGTCCTATATGATCCGCGGAATTTCCTGCCATTTTATAATCGGGCATATCGCCCTGTTGGGCACCGAAGCCGGTTGTTGAAACAAAGGCATTTCCCTTATTATTGATAACCTGAACTTCAATTTTGTTTTTTTGGCTGAAATTTTCGGCAAGGCTCACCGCCGCGGATTCAAAATTTTCGGAAGAAACATTTGAAAGAGAGGAAAATTCCTGCGCGTAATTATCTGCGGCTATTTTAACGCGGTCAATATAAGCCGAGTTGGTCACAACTGAAAACAAAACACCTATCAGCACAACCGCCGCAACGATAATAAGATAAACTTCAATCGCCCAGCGCATTGTTATGCTTTTGAAACGAATTTTAAGTCGCTTTTTATCCACGCATTTCCCCTCCTTTTCATTTTGATGAATTAAAAATTATTTTATATTTTGTCGGGGCGTGCGTTGCGCGCCCGTTCGTTTAACACCGAATCAAAAATCTTAATCAGAATTCCATTCATATCCTCTGCCCCAAACCGTTACAAGGTATTTAGGCGCGGACGGATCATCCTCGATCTTCATACGAAGTCTTCTGATGTTAACATCAACTATCTTTTCTTCGCCGAAATAATTTTCGCCCCAAACCTTAACAAGAATATCGTGGCGAGTAAGCGCGGTGTCGGGATTTGTGAAAAAATATTCAATGATCTGAAACTCAACCTGGGTAAGCTCAATATCCTTTCCGTTTCGGCTTAATGTTCTGCGGCGCAGATCAAGGGTGAATTCGCCGATAACGATTTTGTTTTCTTCTCCGCCGGATTTTTTAGAGTGAAGCTCAACCCTTCGATAAAGCGAGTCAACTCGCGCGAGCAGCTCGGTCGGTGAGAAAGGCTTTGTTATATAGTCGTCCGCGCCGATCATAAGGCCGCTTATTTTATCCATTTCCTGCGCTTTGGCGGTTAGCATGATAATGCCCATGGTGTCGCTTTTTTCGCGCAAAATCTTGCAGAGCTCAAAACCGTCCATTCCGGGCATCATAACATCGAGAAGCGCAACATCAAAGCCCTCCGGCTCGGTTTCATAAAGCGCCAACGCCTCTTCGGCACTGCCCGCCTCGGTTACGTTATAACCGGCGCGTTTAAGGTTTATAGCCTCAAATTCTCTTATTGCCGCTTCATCCTCAACTATAAGTAATTTTTTCATCTTTCTCTTCCTTATTAAAAAATATAAAACATTTCTCTTATCGCGTTGACCGTAACATTCAAGCCGTTCGAATTCTCGTAGCTTTTAACGGCAATCACGGTCGCGTCATTTTCATAAATCTTCGTGTAGCCGGAATTTTTAAGCTCGTTTTCTTTAAGCTTTATCTTTTCAAAAGACGCAATATCAAAAAGTTTTCCGCCAACCGCTTCATTCTGTTTATCGTAATAATAAATCGTTCGCTTATGCGCCTCAACGTCTTTTCCGACGGCGATATTGCCGATAAGGTTTTCGGGAAGTTTTAAGTAATACCCATCGGCAACATTCGTTAGCGTTGTCATTTGCTTAGTTAGATTTCCGTTTTCAAAGCCGCACCAATCGGTGTAATAAACCTTTTCGGAATCAATATTCACAAGCGGCGCCGAAACGGGAATTTCCAAAAATCCGTCACTGTTAATATCCGTACAGAAAATTTGCGAATTTCGCACAGTGCGCAGATTTTCGTTCGTTTCCTCATCAAGCAGAGGATTTATAAGCTGCCCATCATTATCGCAAAGCAAAACCTCGGTGATAGCGCCGATACCCTTTGTTTCGTCAATGAATATCGCTTTTTCGCCGGATTTAAGGGTTGTGAATATCGGCTCTTGCGCCGATTTAACGCCGCTGTCAAGCGCACAGCCTGCCGTTTGGGTTATACCGTCGTCCGCGATGCTGAAAAGTGAAGCGCGGTTTTGGCTTTCGCCGGGAAGCAGCGTTTGAATAAATATTTCGCCGTTTTTATCGCCGTTTATATCGCAAACGATAAAGGAAGTGTATTTCTGCATAAGTCGGCTTGAAAGCGTTCCGTTCTCAAGAGTGTAAACGCCTAACTTTTTATCGGAATTTCCGAAAATTTCCCATCCCGCTAAAATTTCTTTTTTTCCGTCACCGTCAAGATCGGCAAAATCAACCTTATCAATCGAAGCGGCGGTTAAATTTGTTTCAGCCGTAAGCTTCCATTTTTTGCCCGATTTTGCGATAATACCCATGTGCATAACGGTATCGTCGCCCTGCTTGGTTGAGTAAAACGCGATCGCCTCCGGTTCGCCGTTATTATCAATATCTTCAAGGATAATGGCGCTTCGGTTTTTACCCGATGCGGGATATTTAAGCGTGTAGTCCTGCCCGACGGATTTTTTAAGCGTTTCCTCAATGGGTTTGATATCTCCCGAAAGCTCCGGCGGACTTACAAGCGAATCAATATCAACCGTGAAAAAATCACATCCCGAAAGCAAAAACGATAGCATGAGCACGCAAAACAAAACCGCGATTTTATTTATGACTTTTCGCATAAAGAAAGTCCACCTCCCAAAAAAGACTATACCCCCAATTATTCATAGTATATTATATCATAACATTCTTTTTTTTCAAACATATTTTTGATTTTTTTGAAACAATTTTCGCCTTAAATATTGAACTTGCGCCCAACTTATTGTATCATTATTATAGAATTACTTCGGAGAGTGGATTATGAACGAAAAAAGATTTGAACAACTGCTTTTATCGGTGCAAAAACCGGGCAGATACTCAGGCGGAGAAATCGGCAGTGTAATGAAAGATAAAAAGGATATTGCCGTTCGCTTTGCCTTCTGCTTCCCCGATACTTATGAGATCGGTATGAGCCACCTCGGAATGAAGATTCTATATTCGATCTTCAACGAGCGTGACGATATTTGGTGCGAAAGAGTTTTCGCCCCCTGGATCGACTTTGAAAAGGTTATGCGGGATAATGATATTCCCCTTTTTGCCCTTGAAAGCCGTGATTACATAAAGGATTTTGATTTTATCGGCTTCACTTTGCAATATGAGCTTTCCTACACAAATGTTCTTGCTATGTTAGATCTTGCCGGCGTTCCGCTTTTAAGTAAGGACAGGCCGGATCTGTCACCCATCATTTGTGCGGGCGGCCCCTGCACCTGCAATGCCGAGCCTCTCGCCGACTTTGTTGATATTTTCTTTTTGGGTGAAGGTGAACAAAGTGACCTTGAGGTCATGGACCTTTACAAAAAATATAAGCAGTCGGGCGGCTCAAAACAGGATTTTCTGCTTGAAGCCGCAAAAATCGAGGGTGTTTATGTCCCCTCTCTTTATGATATTGCCTATAATGATGACGGCACGGTTAAATCAATAACCGCAAAAAACGGTGCACCTGCCACCGTTAGAAAAAGAATAGAAGAAGATCTTGATAAAACATATTATCCCGATAATCTTGTTATCCCGTATATTGAAGCGGTGCACGACAGAGTAACGCAGGAGATTTTCCGCGGCTGTATCCGCGGTTGCAGATTTTGTCAGGCGGGTTATATCTACCGCCCCGTACGCGAAAAAAGCGTTGAAACAATTAACGCTCAGGCAAAGGCACTTTGCAAAAATACGGGTTATGATGAAATTTCGCTTTCAAGTCTTTCAACCAGCGATTACACTAAGATCGAGCCGCTTCTTGACACTCTGCTTGACTGGACAACCGCCGAAAACATCGGCCTTGCCCTGCCTTCCCTTCGTATTGATAATTTTTCGGATGAGCTGCTTAAAAAAATCAACTCCGTTCGCAAAAGCGGTCTTACTTTTGCGCCCGAAGCAGGTACACAGCGCCTTCGTGATGTTATCAACAAAAATATAACCGAGGATGAAATTTTAACATCCTGTAAAACGGCATTCGCCGGCGGATATACGGCGGTTAAGCTTTATTTTATGATGGGTCTGCCCACCGAAACGGATGAAGATATAGTCGGCATCGCGAATTTGGCTCAAAAAATCGTTGACCTTTATTATGATATGCCCGTTCGTCCTAAGGGCAAGGCGGTTTCGGTCACCATAAGTGTCGCAAATTTCGTGCCCAAGCCCTTTACTCCCTTTGAGTTTGAACCGCAGATAACAAGAGAGGAAATGATGCGCCGCCAGGCTCTGCTTAAAGAAAACATAAAAAGCCGAAAAATCACCTTTAATTATCACGAAAACAAAACAAGCTTTCTTGAAGGTGTTTTCGCCCGAGGTGACAGAAGGCTCGGCGCCGTTATCAAATCTGCATACGAAAAAGGTTGCCATTTTGATAGCTGGGATGAATGTTTTGACCTTGATAAATGGATGCAAAGCTTTGAAGATTGCGGTATAGATCCTATGTTTTATGTAAACCGTACAAGACCTTATGACGAGCTTTTTCCCTGGGATCATCTTGATTATTGCGTCACAAAGGATTTTCTTATCCGCGAAAATAAACTTTCAAAAGATGCGATAACAACGGCAAATTGTCGCCAAAAATGTGCCGGCTGCGGCGCAAACGTTTTCGGAAAGGGTGTTTGTTTTGAGAAATGTAAGAATTCTTTATAAAAAAACCGGGCGCGCCCGTTTCGTTTCGCATCTTGATATAACGCGCTTTATGTCCCGCGCGATAAGGCGCGCGAATATCCCCCTTTGGCATACCGAAGGGTTCAATCCTCATCCGTATATCACCTTTGCCTTGCCCCTTTCCCTCGGCTTTCAAAGTGATTATGAGGTGCTTGATATCCGCGTTATCGATGATGATTTTGATATAGCGTCTATCCCCCAAAAACTGAACGCCGTTTGCAACGAGGATATAAAATTTTATGAAAGCTTTGATGCCGTTAAGAAAACGGGCGAAGTTTTTGCCGCGGGATATAAAATCTCATTTGATGACGGCGGCGTGCTTTATAATCCGCTAAAAGCGCTTCTTGAAAAGCAATCGCTTGTTATCACCAAGCGAACAAAACGCGGCGGCGAAAAACAAATTGATATAGCGCCCGATATAATAAAATCGGAGGTTTCGCTTTCGGATAACAACACCGTGCTTGATATTGTTCTGCCTGCCGGCGGCTCGCTTAATATCAATCCCGAACTGCTTCTTAATCTGCTTTTCGAAACCGAAAATTATTATTGCTTTGATGTAAACCGCTATATGATTTTCGATAAAGAGCTAAAACCGTTCAGATAACTTTCTGCAAATTAAAATTATATTACATCCACAAAAATAAAAAAGCCCTTATGAAAGGGCTTTTTTCTCTTTTAACGCTTCTTTTTCTTTTAGCCGTTGTTCTATTTGGGCGTAAATCTTCCTTGAAATAATAAAATATGCGATAATTTCCGCCGCAACCGTTATGGTCCACGTTATCGGATAGGATAGCAAAAGCATTTGATATGTGTGGTGTTTTGCAAAAACGGTGTAAATCCAAAGAATTCTAAGTCCGCACGCGCCAACCAGTGTTATAACCATCGGCACAAAGCTCTTGCCCATTCCGCGGAGAGAGCCGGTCATAACGCCCATCGCCTCACAAATAACGTAGGTTGTGAACATATAATTAAACCGGATAATTCCCCATTTGAAGGACTGGGGACTGTCGGTTATATAAATCGAAAGCAGTTCATTTTGGAAAATCTTAACAAAAACATTAAGCACAACACCTATCCCCGCCATACAGCCGATGCAAACCCAAGGCACTTTTTTCGCCCTTTTTATGTTTCTTGCACCGATGTTTTGGCCCATAAAGTTGGTGGCAGTCGTCTGATAAGCCGCCATAAGCGTGCCGGCAAAGTTAATAATGCTCGCCGCAGCGGCACCGCCGGTTAAAACCTCTGTTCCGAAAGAGTTTGCGCTTGCCTGAATAAGAACATTTGAAAAAGCAAACAGCGCCGCTTGAACTCCCGCAGGAATACCTATTCTGAATGCCTCGCTCATTGTTCTTTTTTCATAACAAATCTTTTTAATTTCAAACTTAACGCAGTCGTTTCGCTTCATCAGCTTTCGCATGCAAAGGGTTGAAGCGCAAATTTCCGAAATAAGTGTGCCGTAAGCAACACCGTCAACATTCATTCCCAAAACCGCAACAAAGAAAAGGTTGAAGATAACATTCAGTATTCCGCCGAGTGTTAAGTATTTAAGCGAGGATGTTGAGTCGCCCGTAGCTCTCAGCACCGCAAACCCGAAAATATAAACCATTCTGAAAAGAATACCGGCAAAATATATTCTAAGATATGTTGTGGCATAACCCAAAATATCCTTCGGCGTATCCATCCAAACAAGCGCTTTTCTTGAAATACAAACGCCGACAACCGTTAAAAACAGTCCCACAACAAACGCCGTTGGGATTATCGTATGAACCGCTCGATTGACCGCTTTTTCGTTTTTTGCGCCGTATCTTTGCGCAACAACAACTCCGGCGCCCGTTGAAAAACCGATAAAAAAATTGACTATAAGTGCCACAAGCGAACCTGAAGCACCCACAGCCGCAACCGTTTTACTACCGCAAAACTGACCGACAACAATCAGGTCGGCCGCGTTAAACAGTAAAGTCATTAAATTTGTAAGTCCAAGTGTCAAAGCAAACGAGAAAACGCCCTTCGCGAGCGGCCCGTTTACCATATCAATGTTTTTTGACCTCATAAATAAAAACTCCGCATTTTGCCCTTAGGCATATTCGTAGATTATTTGGTGGTTAAACATATTTTACAACATTTTTTTAGTTAATAGTTGTCTTTTTATAATGAAAAATTGCTTTTATTTAAGTCTTCTGCCGCAGGTAGGGCAAATATCGCGTTCACTTCTGATCCCGCATTTAAGGCATAAAACGCCCTTTTTATCTTCCGCCTCGGCATAAGGTTTATGCTCAATATTTTTATTATAATAAAATTCTCCGGGATCAAGCCTTGCACCGAAACTGTGGATAAGCATGCCACCGCCGATAGCCGCCGCACAGCCGGCAAAAATCAGCAAAATGGAATAAATAAAATCCCATCTAAACCACATATAAAGAGCAAAACCCCAAACGGCAAAGCAGCCTGCTATGCCGAAAATATAACCGAAAAACCTTAAAAATTTCGCAAAATTTTCTTTCATATCAATAATTACTGAACATGCGCACCGCAGTTCGGGCAGGAATGACGGTCTGTTCTTGTTCCGCATTCGGGGCAGATTTTGCGTGTATCATCCTCTGAATAAAGCGCATCGATTTTTCCGAAAACGCTGTCCTTAACATAGGTTGCCTTTCCGCCGTCAGCCGCATCGGCAAAGCCATAGATAAAATAAGAAAAACTTGCGGCGCAAACAATCAGCGGAATTATTGAAAGTATCGCGTAAGATACTGCCGAAACAAAGCTGTTGTCTGAAACTATGTTTGCAAATCCCCAGAAAACATACATAAAAACAAGAGCCGCGCCGATAAAAAGGCTGATATATGCCAAAACTCTTATAAAACTGCCCAATTTTTTTGCCCACTTGAAAGCGCCGGTTTTCTTTTTAGTAATACAAACCGAAATAATCGCCGAAAGAACAGAAACAACTATTACAACTATTGCAAAGATAAGGGAATATTTTTTAACTATTGCCTGTTCAAGAAATTCAGCCGGCTCACCCTTGTTGTTGAATTTAGTAACAAACTTTGCAAAATTTGCAGTAAGCCAAGCAAAAACAAGGCCTAAAATTAAATTTGCCGGAGCAGTTATTCTAAGCTTTTTATCAATATCGTTAAACATTAAAAATCTCTCCTTTTATTAAAATAATAATATCATCTAAATAGGTATTTATCAAGCAAAAGTTTGACTCTTTTTTTAATGTATGTTAAACTGAAAAAAATAAAATGCGGAGGAACACAAAATGAAATGGATGATTGCGTCTGATATACACGGCAGCGCATATTATTGCGAAAAAATGCTTGAAAGATTCAAAGAAGAAAAAGCGGACAGACTGCTTCTTCTCGGCGATCTATTGTACCACGGTCCGCGAAACGACCTGCCAAAAGATTATAACCCCAAAAAAGTTATTGGGATGCTTAATAATATGAAAGAAAATCTCCTATGCGTTCGCGGAAACTGTGAAGCAGAGGTCGATCAAATGGTGCTGTCTTTCCCATGCTTAGCCGACTATGCAATAATTGAAATGGGAAATCGCCTTGTTTTCGCTACACACGGTCATCATTATAATGAAAATACTCT
This sequence comes from Acutalibacteraceae bacterium, assembly GCA_045642495.1. Lineage (GTDB taxonomy): Bacteria > Bacillota > Clostridia > Oscillospirales > Acutalibacteraceae > UBA737. Next base: position 817 of record JAZUJA010000073.1, on the reverse strand, counting down.
GCCGCCCCTTAAAAAAGGTGATATCTTGCTGAACGGACACACCCATATCCCAAAATGCACAAACCACGGCGATTATATCTATATGAACCCCGGCTCCGTTTCAATTCCAAAGGAAGAAAGCGCACATAGTTATATGATTTTTGAAAACGGCGAATTTTCCTGGCGCGATATTGAAACCGGAAAAGAATATAATAGATTCAGTTAACTTTCATAGATAACGGAAAATTGATAAAACAATGTAAGGGCGTGCGCAAAAAGCGTTGCTTTTTGAAAGTAATAAGTGATAAGTAATAGGTAATAAGTTCGGTGTGCCTTCGGCACAAAATAAATATAATTGATTTGTTTTGTAGGGGATGGCGTTTACGACATACCGCTATTATACGATGAAATTTTATTGCCTTCGCGATGCGTAAAAATTGCCGCACCCTACACAGATAAACTAATAAATATTGATCTAAACCGTAGGGGCGTGCGTTGCGCGCCCGAATTTTTTTGCAGAATAAAAATTATTTTGTAGTGAATGGTCTTGCTCTTTCAGTAAATATACAGCATCAATAAAAACGGCAGGAGACAAGCCCCTGCCCTACAAACAAAATAACATTGATAAAACTAATAAAAAACACACAAAAAAATATATAAAAGAAAAAAGCAACCGGAAAACCGATTGCTTTTAATTTCGTACCCTGAAAACTGAACAAGTAATGGAGAATCGAGTTAAATAGGACAAGCCCTCGGTCTATTAGTACAGCCTAGCACATGTGTCGCCACATTTACACCTGCTGCCTATCAACCCGGTAGTCTACCGGGGACCTTACTA
>JAZUJA010000072.1:0-3003 GCA_045642495.1 Acutalibacteraceae bacterium | reverse complement strand
GCTTTATAACCTTTAACACTTCACCTGTAAGCTCAGGGTCAAGCGCACTTGTCGGCTCATCAAAAAACAAAATATCGGGGTTCATTGCAAGCGCTCTGACGATTGAAACACGCTGCTTCTGTCCACCTGAAAGTTCGCAAGGATATGAGTTCGCCTTATCTTCAAGTCCCATTTTTTTGAGAAGTTCAATACATTCCTGCTTAACCTCATCCTTATTGCGCTTTGCAACACAAATGGGAGCATCCATCATATTTTTAAGAACGCTGAAATGCGGGAAAAGGTTGAAGTTTTGGAAAACAAGGCCGAATTTACTTCTGGCATTGCTTAAATCCTTTGCATAGCAAACCTTACCGTCAACAGTTTCAACGGCATTTTCGCCGACATAAGAAATCGAACCGCCGTCAATGGTTTCAAGAAAGGTGGCGCAGCGAAGAAGGGTTGATTTTCCCGAACCGGAAGGACCGATTATGGAAACGACCTCACCCTTGTTAACTTCAAGTGATATATCCTTTAATACTTGGTTTTCACCAAACGATTTTTGAATGTTTTGCATTTTAAGAATATTCATAATATCACCTTATTCCTGATAATAGCTCATGGATTTTTCAACTCTGCCCATAACAAAGCTTACGATGGCGTTGAAAACATAATAGAAAACACCTGCCACAATAAAGGGCGTGAAGCTTGTTTGGGAGTTTGCGATTTGCTTGCCGATCGTGAACATTTCGGCATAAGAAAGCGTAAACGCAAGTGAAGTATCCTTAACAAGAGTTACAATTTCATTGGTCGTGCTGGGAATTATTCTCTTTATTACCTGAGGAAGAATAATTCTTATAAATGTTTTGGTTTTTGAATAGCCCAAAATGGTTGCCGCCTCATACTGACCGACCGGAATAGACTCAATACCGCCACGGTAAATTTCGGAAAAATATGCGGCATAATTTATTGCAAAGGCAACAACAACCGGAATAAGTTTGTTTCGCGCACCGGGAATACCGAAAAGATACCAAGGGCCGTAAGCGACCGCGAGAAGCTGAAGCATAAGCGGTGTGCCGCGAAGAACCGATATGATAACTTTCATTATGCCGGAAACAACTTTCAATTTACTCATACGAAGCAGAGCAAAAATCATACCCAGCGGAAGGGCAAAAATCAGCGTTAGAAAAAAGATGGCACAGGTTTTGCCGAAACCGCCTGCCATAATTGTTACCATTGTCGTTAATGACAAATCTGACACCTCATCTCAAACTTTTTTATAGTGGCAAAACCTCCCCTAAAAAGGAGAGGTTTCTTATTTTCTTCTTAGCCTAGATAGTTAATCACTTACCTGAAACATAAGACTTTGCAACAGGATAGTCAACAAATACTGCGTCAACTGCGCCTGATTCAAGTTCAGTAAAGCATTTAAGGAAGCTATCGCAGGTAACGAGTTCCTTAAAGGTATCCTTCAAATCGGAAAGATCGTCATTAAGAAGCTCTTCGCCGGAAGTTCCGAGCTGAACTGCAACGATCTTATCCTTAAGATCCTTAGAGGTCTTGATGCCGGCATCTTCCTTAACAACGAGAACCTGAGTGTTGTAGTAATAAGGAGCGGAGATAACATAGCCTGCTTCCTTCATGGAATCAAGAATAGTCATACCGGACCATACACAGTCACATTCCTTGTTATCAAGCTGAATGAGTTTTTCATCCCAGTTAACACCGAAAACTTCAAATTCCCAACCGAGGAGTTTGCAAGCAGCTTCGCAAATTTCAACATCAAAGCCGGTGTATTTGCCGTTATCATCCATATAGCTGAAAGGCGGATATTCGGGATCAATACCCATAACAAACTTTCTGGGCTCAGCAGACTTAAGGTCAACCTCTTCAAATTCTGCCTTGCTGTCACCGTTTAAGAAAAGAAGGTTATCAACGATATCTTCATACTTATCGGCAATCTTCTTGTATTCGCCGGACTTAACAAGTTCCTGAACGGCAGCATCGATGAATTTGCAGGTTTCAGCGTCATCTTTTCTGAAAGCGATGCCATATTCTTCGGCGCCGAGTTCTTCATTGATGATTGTGAGTTTAACTTCCTTTTTGGTTTCAGCGTTACCGCAAGCGGCAAAGCTGAGGAGCATTACAACTGCGAGTAATAATGCAACGATCTTTTTCATAATTTTTTCTCCTTTTGAGCTTTCGCTCTGTTTTTGTTTACGCATGCTATTATACTTTACCAAACTAAATTTGTAAAGTGTTTTTTATCATTTTGTATAGATGCACAAAAATCGACCGTGTTTTTGTGCTTTATTACTTTATTTTGTTAAAGTAGTAAAGTGAAACGGTATCGACGCACCGCAAGGCACACCGATTTATATTATTTTTGATACATAAAAAATCCGGGGATTGCTCCCCGGAAATTAAAAACATTTATATTATAAAACGCGGACACGGATGATGCCATCGGTTGCGCGAAGTTTTTTAGCGCATTCTTCAACATCCATATCGGTTACATCAAGCATAGTATATGCATATTCGCCTCTTGACTTATTAAGCATATTTTCAATGTTAACATCGTTTTCTGCGGCGATGGCTGTTATTTTGCTTAACATCTTGGGGATGTTTTTATTGATAACGCAAATTCTATGCTTGCCGCTACGGGGCATTGAAATATCGGGCAGGTTAACCGAGTTTGTTATATTGCCGTTTTCGATATAATCAATAACCTGATTGATTGCCATTTCAGCGCAGTTATCCTCAGCCTCTAAGGTTGAACCGCCGAGGTGCGGAGTTACAACAACGCCCTCAGTTCCGATGATTTCATCGGTTGGGAAATCAGTCATAAAGGATGCTATCTTGCCGGACTGAAGCGCTTCCTTAACATCGGTATTATTAACGACCTCAAGACGAGCGAAGTTCAAAAGGCGAACGCCTTTTTTCATAAGCTTTATAGAGTCTTTATTGATCATATTTCTTGTGATATCGGTAAGCGGAACATGAACGGTGATATAATCACATTCTCTG
>JAZUJA010000071.1:0-6373 GCA_045642495.1 Acutalibacteraceae bacterium | reverse complement strand
CCTTCACCGATCCCGATGCCGTTGTCTGCTTTGATTATACCGCCGTGAATATTGATATTACCTTTTCCGTCGATACTCAGAGTACCGAAATTCGTTGCATAAACCGTTCCGCTGTCGCCGCTCTGACCGTAGATATTCAGTGTGCTGCCATCGCTGACCACGATTCCTTCACAGACAGTCAGTGTCACACCGTCCGCAATAATCAGGTTCGCTGTGCCCGTAACCTGAATAAGCTCTCCGAATTCCATATTGTCATTCACTACGTACCATTTGCCGTCTTCGAAAGTCGTGATAGAGGGAAGAACAACGGTGTAATCCGTACATTCCCTTTCGGTTTCAATGACCTTTTCGCCGTCCCAAATACGCTCGATGTACTTGACAGATTCTGCCGCAAAAATACTCATCGGTAATACCGACAGCACCATTGCAAGCACCAAAATAAACGCCAAAACTTTCTTTTTCACTTTTACATTCTCCTTTTATATTATCCGTCTGTTGTTTATACGATAAAAACAAATAAGTGGCTATAACTTTTTCGTATTAAAACAATTTTATACACCTATACACAATAATATTATCATAAAATTTCCAAAAAATCAACGAGTTTGTATGAACACAAACGGTGTTGAAGCCAATTCGGATTGTTGACTAATAAGCGAATTTTTGGTATAATAAAAAACGATTTTAGGCATTTTTTGATCCGAAATTCACGGTATATAACAAAAAAGCAGTAACCTTTTTGGCGGTGTATTCGTATATACTACGGTACAAGGAGTATTTATTATGATAACAATAGGAAAACCTACACTATACACGAAAAACGAAAAGGCGTTTTTAACAGCAGATGTTCATATTCCGGCAAACACCGCTTTGCGTTATAAAGAAATCACAAAATCGCTTAAAAATTGCCCGTGGAGAACGCAGGAGGATTATCCCCCGAAAGCATGGGAAAACAACGGCTCAAAGCTATATTTTGAGGTTGAAAAGAAATATGCTGACTATCTTTGCACCGAACGCTCCGATGCATTTGTTGTTGCTCTTTTTTGGTATGCCATGCTCACGGGAGAGGATATAAGCTTTGAAACGCCGATGTCGGAACGACTGTACTGCGGGTTGACGCAAAGGCTTATTCCCGCCTTGTGTACCGAACAATTAAGACCAATTAAACTGACGGGGCCTACCAGCTCTGAAAAATTAGAGTGTCGGGGTGCAGTCGGAACGGGAATGACCTGCGGTGTAGATTCGTTTTATACTATGAACACCCATAAGCTTTCACATCTTGCATATTACGAATGCGGTCATATATTCCATTTGAAAGGCATATTGGACGACAATGCGTCAATAGAGGAGTATTATAAAAAATCCTATGAAATTGCCGACGAAAAGGCGACCGCAGCAGCTGAAGTTGCAAAGCAGAGCGGACTTGAAAGCTTGTATGTTAAATCAAATCTTGATGATAATTTTTATCGTGGCGGAATAATATACAGATCAATGTACGGAAGTCTGTCATGTACTTTGGCGGTGCAAAAACTGTTCGGAACCTACATAAGTTCGTCCTCCGGCCATGGCGATGATTTGAAAACCGGACTTATCGTGCCGACACAAAACTATGAAAATCTGATTTGTGAAAGCTGCAAGACAGAAACGCTTGATTATGTGTCAAGTGATTCTGAAAAACGCATTGAAAAACTAATGAAACTATCTGAAAATGCTCTTGCCGCACAGTATTTGGATGTTTGCTTTAATTTCACGGGTAAAAATTGCGGGGAATGTTACGGTTGCCTTAAAACGATGATTATGCTGGATCTGCTTGGAAAACTTAATAACTTTGATAAGGCTTTTGATCTTGAAAAGTATTATTCAAACAGACGCAAATACATAAAAATACTTGCCGACGGTGCACTGCACCCGGAGTTGGTTTCGGTAAAAGAAGCATGGACCGATATAGTTAAATACGCAAAAGCCCACGACGGTGAGCTTTGTAATATAATTTCAGAACTTGATAGGAAATAAGATATGGAAGGTTTATTTATAAATAAGGGTCTGTATGATACGGCAGAAACCTTGGAGCAGTATAAGTATTCCGAAAAAATATTCTTTAACAGATATTTGAAGCAATTTTTTGTTCTTCTCGCTACAAATCTCTCAACACTGGTTTTGTTGACGGTTGATGGCCTTATCGTAAGCTTATTTGTCGGAAAAGATGCGCTTAACAGCGTTAATCTGCTGAGCCCCTTCACCCTGATCTGCGGTGCTTTGGTTCAGCTTATAGCCAGTGTAAATATCGTACTGTCAAAGGCATACGGCCTCGGTTCCGAGGAGAAAAAGAAAAGGGTGTTCAGAGCCATCGTACTGCTGACGGGCGGATTTACGGTGGCAATCACATTGCTGCAAATCCCCGTTTCTTATTTGATGATAAACGCTTACAGTGTTAAGCAAGAACTCAAGGATATGATGCAGCTTTATATCGTCGGCATAATTATTGCCAACAGTGTGTCGGTTGTAAGCACGGTATGCACTTATATTCTCATCGCATCAGGACGGGTAAAAGTGTTGCTGAAATTGGCCGTTTTGGAAAGCTCTTTGAACTTACTTTTGGATCTGTTGTTTGTATCGGTTTGCAAGATGGGCATTCTCGGAGCAGGTCTCGGTACGGCAGTTTCGTGCACGGTGAGATGCGTTGCGGCGGTCATTTTAGTACAAAAAACCGTAAAAGTATTTCCAACGGAAAAAATCGAATGTCGAAGCGAAATGAAGGATATACTTTCAAACGGTGTACCGTCCATGATAACCAATCTTATGATATCTGCAACCGGATATGTTATGAATGTTTTAATCGCCTCAAGAGGCACTCTTGAAGCCGTAACCGTTATATCGGTATGCTCCATGGGATGTTCGGTTGCTAACATGATGTCAATAAGCTTTGTTCAGGCCGGCAATTCGATAATGGGACTGCTCGTCGGCTCAGAGGATTGGGAAACGGTGAAAAGTATGGAAAAAAAGATGTTGCGCCTGTCGTCAGCGCTTATATCCGCTTTTGTTCTTTTGTTTGTTCTGTTTCCGCAGGTTATGTTTCGGATATACGGTATTTCCGGCTATTCAGATGTTCAGATATTATCAGTAAGGCTTTATATGCTGAAATGCGTGCCGGCGGCTGTTGTCTGCAATTTGTCCAATATATGTGTATATTGCGGAGCAAAGAAAGAGGCGGCGGCAACAAGTGTTTTGGAAGCGCTTCTGCTTGTTCCGGTGTTTTTTGCGCTGGATTATCTGAACCATAACTTGATTTTCCTGTGCTACGCTTTGTGCGGAATGGTTTCGATTTTCATTCTTTACACGGTTTTCAATAAATCCATCCGTAAAAAAATAATCAAAACAAATGATTACAGCGGTATTCATTTCTGCTTCAAAGGAAGCGAGGCAAACGAGGTTTCCGAAAAAATTTATCATTATTTGCAGAGTAACGGCGCAACGGGAAAAGATTCATACAGATTAGCACTCGTGTGCGAAGAATTGGGCGCTTATGCCGAAAAGTACGGAAACGCCGATCAGCTGCATATTTTCCTTGCCGTTAAGATTTTCGAAACATACATTCACGTATTCTATCTTGACGACAGCGAACCCGCTTTTTTGAACAAAAAGCTGAAAGCGACCAATCTTATTCTCGGAAACTACAACCTTGTTGAAAGTATGGCTTCTGAATTTACATATCAGAATGTCAGCGGATATAATAACTTTATTATGAAATTTGATAGATAACTGCGAAAGGGTGGCAGTCCTATGAAACATACAGAAACGATTGAAAACATAGTAAAGGCCATGCAGACCTTTGCCGTATATGAAGAGATGCCGCCGTCCGAGCAGTTTGCCATTGCGGAAGATGTAAAGCACGAAATCGAGGAGCATGATATTTTCCTTCACGAATATCTCAGTTTCCGGTTTGAAACGCTTTCGCAGGAGGAAAGAAGAAAATATCTGCCAATCTCCGAATATGCGTGGAGACTTCCCGAAAGTGTAAACATAATGAATTTTTCGGGCAAATATGAATTTAATAATAAGGCAAAGCAGTTTATCTCCCGGGATTATATCTGTCTTGAGGATGCGTCTGAGGATGATTTCAAAAAATTTATCGAAAGACACAAAAAGATCATTGCAAAGCCCTTGTATGAACAATGCGGAAACGGCATCGCCGTCTATCATACCGCCGATTGTAAACCGAACGAGCTGTACGGTGAACTTATTGCCAAGGGTGCCCCTTTATTGGAGGAATATGTATATCAACATCCCGAAATGAAAAAAATTCATCCCGGCAGCCTTAATACTATTCGAGTAGTAACCTTTAAGGATAAGAGCGGAAATATCGTTATGAAAATGGCAGCTATGAAAGTCGGCTGCGGTGCATCCTACTGTGATAATTTGAGCGCCGGTGGGATAACCGCTCCGGTGGATATACAAACCGGAACCGTTATCGGTGACGGTTTTGATAAGACATTTCACCGATATAAAAAACATCCCGATACAGGGATCGTTTTTAAGGGTTTTGTGATACCTGAGTTTGCCGAAGTTATGAAAAAAGCCGATGAATATGCACACTTTTTCGGGGGAATGCATTTTGTCGGCTGGGATATCGCAATAAAGGAAAACGGCGATATAGAGCTTATTGAAGCAAACCCTATCCCCGACTTAACATGGGCGCAGTTTTACTTCGGCCCTTTTGCAGAGAAGTTCAGAAAACTTTACGGGAGTAGAGAATATGGAAATTAGAAAGCCGAAATTTTCGGTTGTTATAACAGCGTATAATATCGAAAAATATATATCGGACTGCATAAATTCGATGAAAGCACAAACCTTTTCGGATTTTGAATGTATCATCGTTGACGACGGTTCGACCGACGGAACAAATCGTTCAGCATACAATAGCATTGCGGGCGATGAAAAATTTGCCCTGCTCGTTATCCCTCACGGTGGCCCGCAAAAAGCGAAAAACGAGGGCCTGCGCAGAGCCTGCGGAGAGTATGTGATATTTGTCGATGGTGATGATACCATACATTCCGATTGTCTTCGCCGCTGTTTTGATGCCGTTCGTGACTGCGATATGGTGATATTCGGTATCAATTATCAGGAGTTTTCGGATGGCGCGCTTATAAGCGAATGCAAAGCAGAGCTTGTTGAAACGGAGTTTGTGTCAGGTGCGGAGCTTGCCGATTGGTACATTGCAAATCGCAAACTGCTGCTTTATTCCAACGCCAACAAATTCTATAAAACCGAGGTGCTTAAAAAGCAGAATATTCGTTTCAGAGATGACCTCTCGTTTGGTGAAGATCGCCTTTTCAACTTTGATTTTCTTGAAGTGTCCGGCAGAATAAAGACTCTGCCCGATGCGCTTTATAATTACAGAAAAATAAATCAAAATTCAATAACCTCTGCTTTTCGCCCACATCATATTAAGGAGCTTGTTTATCTGCATACTACTAAAATCGAGTGCATGACAAGGCTTTCTGTATTGAGAAACATTGACGAAAAGGAAACCTTTAAAAGATATGATATACGAAAAGCGGTATGTGACGCGTTCAGGCATATTGCCGAGCATATAAACGAATTATCCGATAGCACGATAAAAGCGGAACTCTTTTATCTTTCTTCCTATAAACTTCCGGAGTATTTTTATTTGAAAGAAGGGAAGTCACAGGATAACACGATAAATTATATAAACAGTGTTGTGTTTCCCGAAAAAAGTGATACTCCCATAGATAAGATAAGTGCCGTTGCCGTTCTCGGAAGCACACGTTGTCGGTACAGAATAGAAGGCGCTTTTAAGAAATTCGGAAAAACAAAATATATTTGCTGTGGCGGAAATATCAGTGACTATAAAGACGCAAACGGTCGCTTTTTGACCGAAGCCGAGTATATGGCGGATTATCTGCGAAAAATGGGTGTTGCTGATGTGATGATTGAAAACTCATCAAAAAACACAGCGGAAAATATAAAAACCATGGCATCTATGGTAGCAACTGAAAAAAACCTCGTGATTGTAACAGGATCATTTCATCAGATAAGAACAGAAAAGATTGTGAAACAAATGGGGTATAAATGGAAAGTTTTCTCCATATACGGCCCGAATACAAGACCGGATAATTGGTATATGAGCCAAATCGGAATAGAAACAATCATAGGTGAATTTGAAAAGATAATATAAAAACCAAAAACATAATCACCCATCAAATATGAACAATTTAGCCTGACGAAAATAATCCGAACCTGCCTGAAAATGCGACTTTTGGGTTTATTTTTGCCTTTCGGTTTTGACGGGCGCCAGCACGTCTGCAACCTCAAAACAAAAATCTCCTCCAAAATTCATCCTTTTCAGGTCGTA
>JAZUJA010000070.1:0-46703 GCA_045642495.1 Acutalibacteraceae bacterium | reverse complement strand
AAAGTCCGTCAAATGTATATGCCTTGTTTTCAACCAGATCAACATAACACTTAACCGTGTCATCCGAAACAAAAGGCACAACAACCGGGCAAATAACCGCACCGTAAGCACCGACAAGCGCTGAAATAACACGATAAAAATGAGCATGAGAAGAATCAAGCTTGCCAACAAAAAACGCTATGCTTTTTCCCGCCGATTTTGCCTTTTCGTATGCTTGCTTCGCACCGACCGTCAAGCCGGATTTACCCGAAAGGGCGATAACGGCAGAATCAGCCGCGGCAAGAGCCTCGGTAACGCCGCCGGCAAAATCAAAAAGACCGGGAGCATCAATAAGATTATATTTTTTATCCTCGTACTCAAGGGAATAAACCGCGGTTTGAACGCCGGTTCCCCTTTTCTTTTCTTCAACATCATAATTAAAAACAGATGTACCGTCTTGTGTTTTGCCTATTCTGGCAGTAGCTTTGCCATAGCATAAAACGGCTTCCGCCAAGGTTGTTTTTCCGGAATTTCCGTGGCCCAAAAAGGCGATGTTTTTAATTTGCTCTGCAGAATAGAATTTCAATTTAACGCACTCCTTATAATCAGAAAGTAAAATTCGGGTTAATCCGATTTATGTGAATTATATCATATTTTTTTGTTATTTACAACCAATTTTTTGAAATATTGTTAATATTTATTGTTGATATGTCATAAATCGACAGAATTTGTAAACAATATACAAAATCACTTATTTCGAATTTATCAATTCGACAAAAAAGGGTTACACACCTGAAACCTTTTTGTAAATAAATTGTATCCCAAAAATTTATTATTTTATAATATAATGATTTAGGAAGATATTTTTGAGAAAAGGTGGGAGCAAAAATGAAAAAAAGATTTATAACATCAATTATGCTTGTTTTCTGCATCATTTTCTGTTCCTGCGTGGCATGTCCCATGGCTTCCGCCGATGCACCAACGGAGTCAAAGGTTATTGAAACCGCAAATGATGCGCGTTCGGCAAGATTTCTCAATATGCTCAACCATAACTTTGTTTACGGCGATGCTTTTTCCGGATTTGATTCTATGATAACCGCTTCAACAGCGGCAGTAAGTGATCTTGCGGTCGGCGGTGTTGTTAAAGAGGAATTCCTCAAAGGTTATCTTAAAGATATGTTCGGTCTTAATATTTCCGATATGTCCGGCTATAACGCGGTTATAAGTGCCGCTCCCGGTTATGTTGCAGTTCCCGTTAATTTTGCAAGATATAATCATAGTATTGTTTCCATAACCGATAATACAGACGGCACAATTTCGGTTATGACAAATGTTAGTGTTCTTTCCGCCGACGGTACAACGCAAAACGGCACTGCCGTTACACTTTTTGTTAAGGACGAATTTTCAAGTTTTGGATATAATATTGTTTATAGCAATCTTCTTTTCGGCGGATTAAGTCTTTGATTTTTGTCGATTTTCGGGCGATTTTGAAAATCGCCCGTTTTTTTTGAAATTTATGCTTGACAAATTGATATAGTGAATATATAATATATTAGTCGCACAACAAAGCTACAGTATGGCTGTATAGCTCAGTTGGCTAGAGCATGCGGTTCATACCCGCAGTGTCATTGGTTCGAGTCCAATTACAGCCACCAACGGCCCGGTGGTCAAGCGGTTAAGACACCGCCCTTTCACGGCGGTAACACGAGTTCAAATCTCGTCCGGGTCACCACAGCAAAGAATACCTTAATTGGTATTCTTTGTTTTTTTATATCGAAAATCTCCCCAAAACAGAGATTTGAAAAGCTGTTAAGAAAACAGTCCTACAAAATATAATATAATTTAATTTTATTTAATTCGTGCCGAAGGCACACCGAACTTATTACTTATTACCTTTTACCTATTACTTCAAAAAGCCGCGCTTAAAAGCGCGGCTTTCGTTATATAATATATAAATAATTCAGTTTGCTATCGGATGATGATATCCGGCGCAAGAGGGGGTTAGCGCTTCAAAGCGAAATCCCATTTTGCTAAGTCCTTCCATAATTTCGGGAAGCGCCTGAGCGGTAGTCTTTTTAGCGGCACTATCATGCATTAAAACGCAAAGGCTGTTTTTTCCCTTTGCTGCGTTCAAAACGTTATTTACAAGTGTGCTTGCAGGAACATTATCTCCACTTGCATCACCAGAAGAAACATTCCAATCAAAATAAGCATATCCCTTTTCGGGGAGCAATTTTGAAAGATTGCTCATTATACCCGGACAGTATTTCTTTGAAACCGTGTTACTGCCGCCGCCCGGAAAGCGAACAACTTTTGACTTGATTCCGGTTTGTGATTCAACAATATCGGAAATTGCTTGAAGATCATTAAAATAAGCATCGGTGCTTTTGTAAATTGTGGCATAATTATGGGTTTTTGAATGAAGACCGACCGTATGACCTGCGGCGGCGATTTTTGAGATATACTGCGTACTGGAAGCGCCGATAACAAAAAATGTTGCCTTTGCGTTATACTTAGCGAGCGTATCGAGAATTGAAAGAGTGTTTTCAGAAGGGCCATCGTCAAATGTTAAATAGCAAACACCTGCGGTGCCGGTGGGCTGAGTAACATTATTTCCTTTCGCCGCAGCGGCGGCTGCCGCTTTTTTTGCGGCAAGCTGAGCTGCAAGTTCGGAATTTTCCTTAACCTTTTGATCATAATCAGACTGTAACGCACTGTTTTTGCTTTCAAGATCAGAAATAGTTGAAGCATCTGCACTGTTTTGCGCGGAATATTCGCTTATCGTTGCGTTGGCGCTATCAAGAGCTTTTTGATTTTTTTCGGCGGACTTTTTATAAGCCTTTGCATTAACAAAACAAAAAGCACCTAATGAAATCAAAGCAACACAAAGAAATATGATCAAAGCAATATAGATTTTATTTCGTATCAATACGATCCCCTCCAAAGCCCATTATAACACCAAATTCTCACTTTTGAAACATTTTTTTCTTTTTTCTTGACATTTTTTATCCAAATAAGTTATAATAAAGGCGAAATTTCTGCAACTGACGGATTTTCGTGGAGTACCACAAAGGAGCAGAAATATATTTTATGCCGACCGTCTGGGCGCACTTATCCGATATAACGGATTTAAGTGCGCCCCTTTTTATTAAATGAAAGGTGATGTTTATGGATAATTACAAGATTCGCAAAATAGGCGACCTGCTGCAAGGCAACACATACCCCGGTCGCGGAATAATAATCGGAAAAACGCAGGACGGAAAAAACGCCTGCGCCGCTTACTTTATTATGGGCAGAAGCGCGAATTCAAGAAACCGCGTTTTTGAAATGAAGGACGATGTTCTTTTCACAAAACCTTTTGATGAATCAAAGGTTGAAGACCCGAGTCTTATCATTTATCCTGCCGTTCGAAGCTTTGAAAACAAGCTTATCGTTACAAACGGCGACCAAACCGATACGATTTATGATGGTCTTAAAGGCGGATTGACCTTCGACAAAGCACTTGAAAGCCGTGAATTTGAGCCGGACGCGCCGAATTTTACACCGAGGATAAGCGGTATGCTTGAATTTTCAGAAAATGATTTTTCATATAAAATGAGCATACTTAAAAGTATTGACGAAATAGGCAGTGCCTGCGCGCGATATGTTTTTTCATATCCTGCCGTTTCGGGACTTGGTCATTTTATCCATACATATAACTGTGACGGCAACCCGATCCCCACTTTTTCGGGTGAGCCGGAGCGAATCGTTATCGACAACAGCATTGATGATTTTTCTAAAAATGTTTGGAACGCGCTTGACAGCGACAATAAAATTTCACTTTTTGTCCGCTTTATAAATCTTGAAACGGGCAAAAACACCGACCGCATAATAAACAAAAACAGTTAAGTATTCACGAGTATTTTAACACAGTATGACGGGAAATCCGTTTCCTTAAACCGGATTCGGATAATTCTCGTCAGGCTAAGGAGAAAATTATGAAAGAATTTGAACTTAAATACGGATGCAACCCCAACCAGAAACCTGCAAAAATATTTATGGAAGGCGGAGAGGATCTGCCGATAGAAGTATTAAACGGCAAGCCGGGATACATCAATTTTCTTGATGCCTTCAACTCTTGGCAGTTAGTTAAAGAGCTTAAAGAGGCGCTTTCGCTTCCCGCGGCAACTTCATTTAAGCATGTAAGCCCAACCTCCGCGGCGGTTGGCATAAAATTGCCCGAAAAGCTTAAAAAGGCATGCTTTGTTGATGATGTTGAGGGACTTGACGATTCTCCCCTTGCCTGCGCCTATGCAAGAGCGCGCGGAACAGACAGAATGTGCAGCTTCGGCGATTGGATTGCGCTTTCTGATGTTTGCGATGTTACAACCGCAAAACTTATCGAACGCGAGGTGTCAGACGGCGTTATAGCCCCGGGATATGATCCGCAGGCACTTGAAATCCTTAAATCAAAGAGAAAAGGAAATTATAACGTTGTTAAAATCGATCCCGATTACGAGCCGGCAGAATTTGAAAAAAAGCAGGTTTTCGGCATAACATTTGAGCAGGGACATAACAATTATAAAATCGACAAAGATCAGCTCACAAATATCGTAACTCAAAACAAGGATATCCCCGAAAGTGCCGTTCGCGATCTTATTGTGGCGCTTATCACGCTTAAATACACCCAGTCTAACTCGGTATGCTATGCAACCGACGGTCAGGCAATCGGCGTAGGAGCAGGTCAACAGTCAAGAATTCACTGCACAAGACTTGCAGGCTCAAAGGCAGACACCTGGTTTTTGCGTCAATCGGACAAAGTGTTGAACCTTCCCTTCAAGCCCGAGCTTGGCAGACCCGAACGAGATAATGTTATCGACGGCTATATAAATAAAAATGAAGAGGATGTTTGTGCCGAAGGCATCTGGCAAAATTATTTCACCGAAAGACCGCAGCCCTTCACCGCCGAAGAACAACGCGCTTATCTTGACACGATAGACGGCGTTGCATTAGGCTCAGACGCTTTCTTCCCCTTTGCTGATAATATTGACCGCGCAAGAAAAAGCGGTGTTAAGTATGTTGCCGAGCCGGGCGGATCTATCCGTGACGGTCTTGTTATCGAATGCTGCGATAAACACGGCATGGCAATGGCATTCACCGGTATGCGCCTTTTCCATCATTGATAATCCGCCCTTTACAAATAGCATAAAAAAGGTTATCATATAATAAAAAAGGAAACGGAGATTTAATATGGCTTATAAGAGTGATATTGAAATAGCACAGGAATGCAAAATGCAGCATATAACCGAAATTGCAAAACGCGCGCATGTTGATCCCCAGTATATTGAGCAATACGGAAATTATAAAGCAAAAATTGATCCTGCTTTGATAAATCAGTCAAAAAGAGAAAACGGAAAGCTTATCCTTGTAACCGCAATAACACCCACCCCCGCAGGTGAAGGCAAAACAACCACCACTATCGGTCTTGCGGACGGTCTTAAAAGAATCGGCAAAGATGTAACCGTTGCGCTTCGTGAGCCTTCGTTAGGCCCTGTTTTCGGCATAAAAGGCGGCGCGGCAGGCGGCGGATATGCGCAGGTTGTTCCGATGGAGGATATAAACCTTCATTTTACAGGTGATTTTCACGCGATAGGCGCGGCAAACAATCTGCTTGCGGCTATGCTTGATAATCATATTCAGCAGGGCAACGCGCTTAACATTGATGTTCGCAAAATCACATGGAAGCGCTGTGTTGATATGAATGACCGTCAGCTCCGTTTTATCGTTGACGGAATGGGCGGCAAAACAAACGGCGTTCCGCGTGAGGACGGTTTTGATATAACCGTTGCAAGCGAAATTATGGCGATTTTTTGCCTTGCAAGTTCCATTACCGATTTGAAAGAACGCCTTTCAAAAATAATTGTTGCCTATACTTATGATGATAAGCCGGTAACCGCAGGTGACTTAAAGGCGGTTGGCGCTATGGCGGCTTTGCTTAAAGACGCATTAAAGCCCAATCTTGTGCAGACCCTTGAGGGCACCCCTGCTTTTGTTCACGGCGGCCCGTTCGCAAACATTGCGCACGGATGCAACTCGGTTATGGCAACTAAGCTCGCCCTTAAAATGGGTGATTACACCGTAACAGAGGCAGGCTTCGGCGCTGATCTCGGTGCGCAGAAATTTCTTGATATAAAGTGCCGTATGGCAGGTCTTACCCCCGATGCGGTTTGCATTGTTGCAACTGTAAGGGCGCTTAAAATGCACGGCGGACTTGATAAAACTCAACTTGCAACCGAGGATTTAGTCGCTTTGCAAAATGGTATTCCAAACCTTTTAAGACATGTTAACAACATTAAAAATGTGTATAAGCTCCCCTGCGTTGTGGCGGTTAACCGTTTCCCGACCGATACTGATAATGAAATTGATTTCATCATCAAAAAGTGCAAAGAGTTAGGCGTTAACACCGTTCTTTCAACCGTTTGGGCGGAAGGCGGCAAGGGCGGAGAAGCGCTTGCACGCGAGGTTGTAAGACTTTGTGAAGAAGAAAAAGGCGATTTCACACTTTGCTATCCCGATAATATTTCGATTGAAGAAAAAATTGAAGCGATAGTTAAAAAGATATACGGCGGCAATGGCATAACCGTTATGCCTAACGCCAAAGCGCAGATAAAACGCCTTACCGAGCTTGGCTTTTCCGATATGCCCGTTTGCATCGCCAAAACACAGTACAGCTTTTCCGATGATCCGACAAAGCTCGGCGCTCCCGAAGACTTTACCGTTACGGTTAAAAATGTTAAGGTTTCCGCAGGTGCAGGATTTATCGTTGTTTTAACCGGCGATATTTTAACAATGCCCGGTTTACCCAAAACTCCCGCGGCTGAAAAAATTGATGTTGATGAAAACGGCAAGATAACCGGTCTTTTCTGAAACTAAAAATAAAAGTTATGAGGATGAAGTTTGCTCCATCCTCTTTTTTATCATAAGTAATAAATTTGAATAAATAAAAAATCTCTCTGACAACAGAGAGATTTTTTGTTTTACATTTCGGATATTGCTGCAGAGCCTAAAATAAGCACAGCGCCAACAATGCCCAAAACCGTTATCCCCTCACCCGGCAAAAAGGCGGAAATAATAACCGCCACAACGGGATCAATATAACTGAAAAGGGCAACGGTCTGCGCGGAAAGTTTTTCTAACTGACCGAAATAAACGGCATAGGATATTCCCGTATGGAAAATGCACATAACGGCAAGTAAAACTATGCAAACAGGTGTGAAATCCGAAACGGATATGCTCTCGGTCAACATACTGTAAGGCAAAACGACCAGAGCGGCCGAAAAAAGCTGAATAACGGTTTTATCGTATGCCTTAACACCGACCGTTTTTTTGTTTATAACCATTATTATGGCGTATAATACTGCCGCCGAAACGCCGAATATTATTCCCAAAAGGTTATCTTTTCCAACGGATTTTGTTTCAAGAATTCCCGATACGAAAACTATTCCGATAACCGATGCCAAAACACATAATAATTTTTTAAGCGTTAATTTTTCAGCGAAGAAAAACGGCGACACAAGGATCAAAAACACCGGCATCATATAATAACATAGTGTTGATGTGGCGATGGTTGTAAAACGGTAACTTTCAAAAAGAAGCACCCAGTTAAAGCCGATAAGCGCACCGGAAAGAAGGAGTTTAAGTCCGTTTTTCTTTATCATAGCCTTATCGGGTTTTTCTTTTTTGATAAGCATAATAAGCATTAAAAACAGAGCGCCCACAAGTCCTCTCGCAAAAGAAACGAACCCCGATGGAAGCGGAATAAACTTTCTAAGCACCCCAACAGTTCCGAAAACAGTCATTGAAAGCGAAAAAAGCAATTTCGGCTTACCTGTCTTCATCTATCCCCACTCCCTTTCATTCACGCATTTATTATAATGATGAAAGGCAGTTATGTCAATTTAATTTAAGCAAAACAAAGCGTTTCAAGTGCTTTTTTCAGCAGTCGCTCGGTTTGCCGAACGCTATATGATATCATTTCGGCGATTTCTTCTATTTTCCTGCCGGATATAAACTTTTCGGCAAGGATCTCGCTTAAAACTCCGCCATCGACCGAGTCGATCGCATCCTCAATTTTGTTTCTTATTTTTTCGCATTCTTTTATCTGCGTTTCATATTTTTCGCGGTTTGCGGGAATTGCCGCAATTTGAAAATTAAGGCGGTTGATTTTTGCCTGCTGAATACGGTATTTTGAAAGATATTCGGTTTTTTCCTCTCTCGTCATAAACTATCCTTAATGGCGATAAATCTGCCGTAGCTAAGGCGAGTTTTATGCGCCTTATTATATTCTTCAAGTTCTTTTAATATCTGCGATAATGGGGACAAAAGCTTTTTTCGTTTTCTTTCCTCCTGCGCAGTCCAAAGTCGCTCTCCTCTTCGGCGGCAGGCGGCATTGCAGTAATCGGTTTTGTTGGCATCGGATAGCCGCGCTCCGCAGCATTTGCAGTGACGGCTCTCAGATTTTTCAATCTCTCTTTTGCCGCAAACGGGACAAACGGCGATCGCTTTTCCCGTTTTGAAACCGGAAACATCGGTTTCATACATTATTTCGGGTTTATTAAATTTTGACTTGCAGTACATACAACGGTACATCACTTTTTTCCTCCCTTGATTTTTCTTGACTTTTTCGGTATTTCGTAATATAATTGGAAATAACGAAAGATTTTTACGCGATTTCGTAATTGCAACCTTATTATAATACGCATTTTCGTAATTGTCAAGCATAAATTATGATTTTTCGTAATTTGGGGATGAAAAAATGACCGACATATATAAACGCATAGAAGAATTATGCAAAAAAAACAACATCAACATCACGGCAATGTGCAGTCGCTGTGATATTCCGCGCGCATCGCTTTCAGACTACAAAACGGGCAGAAAGAAATCGCTTTCGGTTGAAACGCTTTCTAAAATCGCCGATTATTTCGGCGTGTGCCTTGATTATTTATACGGAAAAACAACAACCGCTGTTGTTGACGAGCAATCGCTAAAGATTGCGCTTTTCGGCGGTGATCAGGTTGTTACAGATGATATGTGGAACGAAGTTAAGCGATACGCCGAATATATTAAGGAGAGAGAGAATGGAAATAAAAAAACTGTATAATTTAGCGAACAATCGCGATATTACAGTTGAATGTTTTTGTCTGCCTGAAAACAAATCGGTTTCGGTGCAGTATAACGGCAAAGATTTTATCGGCATTGACAGTAAATTATCCTCCGCGCAGGAAAAAGTCTGCTTGGCGCACGAGCTGGGGCATTGCTTTACAAGCGGTTTTTATAATGTTTATTCTCCGTTTGATATAAGGGAAAAGCACGAAAAACGCGCAAACGATTGGGCAATTAAAAAGCTTGTTCCGCGTTATCGTTTCAAAAACGCTGTTAGGGAAGGGTATGATAATGTTTATTCCCTTGCAGAATATTTCGGGGTCACATCCGATTTTATGCAAAAGGCAATAGATTATTATAAAAGAATATCATAGTTTTACATAAAGGGGGACGATTTATGTATCCGCTTATATTCAGTCCGTTTGTAAAATCGGCACTTTGGGGCGGGGAAAGACTGGCTGCTGAATTCGGAATGGAAAACGGCGCGGTTGCTTTTTTGCTGAGCGAATCAAAATCCGGTTTTACCTCGGTTAAAAACGGCAGTCAAAAAGGAAAGAGCCTAACCGAAGTTTACTCCGAATACAAAAAAGATTTTTTCGGCGAAAAATTCGGTGCTGATGCGCAATTTCCGCTAAAAATCAAGCTTATTGATGCAAAAGACCGTCTTCCGATTTGCGTAAGCACCCGTCCGCGCACGGTTTATATTGCCGATGCCGAAAATGATGCGCAAATGATATGCGGCTTCAACGCCGACACCACGCGCGAGGAAATTGAAAAAAGAGTGAACACAAATTTGCTCTCTTCTGCCTGCCTTTGCGCAAATGTTAAAAAGGGCGATATGATAACTATTCCGGCAGGCACGATCCATGCCATCGGCCGCGGAATACTCGCTTTTGAAATCGACTGTGCAGATGAGGTTTGTTATGCCGTTACCGATTACGGCAGAGTTGACCAAAACGGAAAGACCCTGCCCGTAAATCCCAAAAAGGCACTTGAAATAATGAATTTCAGCAAGGCGCCGCAGTTTTTTTCAAAAATTGAAGATACAATGCTTTTTCCATTTGGCACGGTTGCTGATTTCGGCGAAAACGATCGTTATATTTGTTCGGTTGTTAAACTTTCGGGCAATATGGGAATAGCCGAGCATGACAGTTTTTGCTCTCTTATCGGGGTTGAAGGCAATCTTACCCTTTCTTACGCTTCGGGCGATATGAATATAACAAAGGGCACTTCCCTGCTTATCCCTGCCGGAATGAATGTTAAAATAACCGGCATCGGAACTTTTCTTTGCACAAGGCTTAAATAACAAGGTTAAAAATCAACATCGCAATAACCGCCGGCACACCGAAAAACGCGCTTGCGCTAACGGAATATATGTTTATGCCGACACCGACTCCGGTGTATTTTGCCGTTAAATTAACCGCAAAAAGAATGCCCAAACCAACAAGCGCATTTATAAGAAATGAGCGAACGGGTTTTAGCGTTTTAATATGAAAAAATAAAATAACAAGGGCAAAAATCGCAAGCACACTGCCGGCAGATATATAAAATATTTTCATATAATAAAAACCTCCGTAATAAATTTTACGGAGGTTTTTTGCTTTTTATGTTAAAAAAATCCGCCGTGGGTTACACGGCGGAAAATAAACAGTTAAACCCTTAAAAAATCAAGCGCCGAACTTAGCAACGTTGAGTTTTATTCCAGGGCCCATTGTGGTTGCAAGAACGCAGGACTTAATGTACTGACCCTTGGTTGCAGCCGGTTTTGCCTTAATGATAGCGCTCATAAGAACATCAAAGTTTTCCTGAAGCTTCTGTTCGCCGAAGGAAACCTTGCCTATCGGGCAGTGGATAATGTTGGTTTTATCAAGACGGTATTCAATCTTACCGGCCTTAGCTTCGGTTACAGCCTTTTCAACATCAGGTGTAACTGTGCCTGCCTTCGGTGTAGGCATAAGACCACGGGGGCCCAAAACCTTACCGAGACGACCAACCATACCCATCATATCGGGTGTAGCGATTACTACATCAAAGTCAAGCCAGTTCTCTTTCTGGATCTTTTCAACAAGATCTTCAGCGCCAACAAAATCAGCGCCGGCAGCCTTTGCAGCATCAGCCTTATCAGCCTTAGCAAGAACGAGAACCTTAACATCTTTACCTGTACCGTTCGGAAGAACAACCGCACCGCGAACCTGCTGGTCTGCGTGACGAGAGTCAACGCCCAAACGAACATGAATTTCAACTGTTTCATCAAATTTGGCAGTGCCGGTCTTTACGGCTAATGCAACTGCCTCTTCAGCGTCATAGAACTTACCGGATTCGATAAGAGCAACGCTGTTATTATATTTCTTTCCGTGTTTCATTAGTTTACCTCCCAATAAGTGGTTAAATCGGAATTATCCTCCCACGAGGAAGATCAATCAACAACTTCAACGCCCATGCTGCGTGCAGTACCAGCTATCATAGACATAGCGGCTTCAATGCTTGCTGCATTAAGATCGGGCATCTTGGTTTCTGCGATTTTTCTTACCTGCTCGCTTGTAATCTTGGCAACCTTATCAACATTCGGTTTGCCGGACGCGGTTTCGATACCGCAAGCCTTTTTAATAAGGACAGCGGCAGGCGGCGTCTTTGTGATAAATGAGAAAGAATGGTCTGCATAAACGGTGATTACTACCGGGATTATCATACCCATATCGTTCTTTGTTCTATCATTGAACTGCTTGGTAAACTCCATAATATTTACGCCGTGCTGACCGAGTGCAGGACCTACCGGGGGAGCCGGAGTGGCTTTACCTGCCGGAATCTGCAATTTAATATAACCTATTACTTTTTGAGCCATTATTAGCACCTCCATTATTCGTGGTAACCGTGTTTTTTAACACTTGGCGGAACGCTCATATACACGCTCCTCCCACCTTGACGGGCGGACGCTCAACATTCTGCGGGACGGTTTGGCCGCAAAAAATCCGCACGCCGGAAGTTAATAAGCATTTCTGCGTATTAACAATCAGTCTTCCAGAGAAATTTGGTCAAGCTCAAGCTCAACGGGTGTTTCTCTGCCGAACATTGAAAGAACAACACATACGCTGTTATTTGCGGTGTCAACCTTATCGACTTTACCGCTGTAACCTTCAAGAGGTCCGCTTATTATCTTGACGGTGTCACCGGCACTGTAACCAACCTTAACGCTGTGCTTTTCAACGCCCAACTTGGCAACTTCTTCATCGGAAAGCGGAACAGGCTTTGAAGCGGGTCCCACAAATCCCGTGCAGCCGCGAATGTTTCTTACAACATACCAGCTGTCATCAGTGACAATCATCTTTATCAGGACATAACTCGGGAAAAGCTTACGCTCAACTTCCCTTGTTTTATCGTCGCTTACCTCGGTAACGATCTCGGTCGGGATTTTGATATCCTGAATAAGATCCTGCATACCGCGACTTTCAACCATTGTTGCAAGGTCGTTTTTAACCTTGTTTTCATATCCTGAATAGGTATGAATTACATACCATTTTGCTTCGTTTGTTTCAGCCATTTTATCCTCCTATTAAGCTCCGAGGACTAATTCCAACAGCTTACCGAGACCGAAATCAAGCAACCAAATAAATGCACCGACAATTGCGCACATTGCAAGAACAATAGCGGTGTTTTTGGCAACATCCTTAAATCCGGGCCAAACGATTTTCTTTACTTCACTCTTATAATCCTTGAAGAAGGAGCAAACGCGCTTAAAGATAGTTTTCTTATTGCCGTTTGAAGCTTTAACTTCAAGATAATCGTCAATAAAGAGATACGCTGCCGCAATAATTGCGAACAAAAGGATCACGATGGCGGTTATAAGCACAAAGCTTATTCCGTTCCACTTTGCGTACTTAACGGATTCAACACCGATAAGTGTTGAAAGCGGTCTCTGATCGACATACATTTCCGGCTTTGAAAGAGCGATCACAAGCATATAAATGCCGGTGATAAGACCTACTGCCGGGGTGAAATAACGAGTCTTTTTCGATTTGAACGAAAAAGCCGAAAGTACAATACCGAGAACTGAAAGCCAGAAGCAGAAAAGAATATCTGCCGACTTTGCCATATCGTACTCTGTACCTGCAATCTTGGTCTTTGTGCCAAAGCCTAATGCCGCGCCGATAAAGCTTACGGTATTGCCATCAGCCAAAGTGAAGGTTGCAAATTTTGCAAAGAAAAGAATAAGTGAACCAAGGGCAAAGACAACGGTCAAAATTTGACAAACTTTGTTTAATGTTTTCATCCTTTGTCCTCCTTACTTTGTTTCCTTATGCAAGGTGTGCTTTCTGCAGAACCTGCAGTACTTGTTCATTTCAAGTCTGTCAGGATCATTCTTTTTGTTCTTCATCGTGTTGTAGTTGCGCTGCTTGCATTCTGAACAAGCTAAAGTAATTTTAACTCTCATAACGGCACCTCCCGCTTTACGGAAATATTTTTTCCCCTCCTGAGTCAGGGAGAAGAAAACGCCTCCCTCATCACAAACACACATTTCAAGTAACCGAAAACCACCTTATTTTGTGGTTTCGGAAAGCACAATACAAGATGATGTATGATTGTATCCGAAAGGCTATTTTTTGCATAAAAAATAACCTCATAGAGGTAAAAGGATTATACCACATTACCCCCACAAGGTCAAGCATTTTTTTCGCATTTCAAATCTTTTTAATATATATAATAGCAACAGATTTACTTATGATATGTTCCGCCCTCGATTATCTTAAAAGCACGGTAAATCTGCTCTGTCAGCATACATCTGAAAAGCTGATGAGGAAAGGTCATCTCGGAAAGCGAAAGACGCATATCCGCCTCAGTTTTTACCGTTTTATGTAAACCGTAAGAGCTACCGACAACAAAGTTAACAACCGTGCCCTGCGCAGATTTTTCCTTTATAAGCTCGGCAAATTTTTCGCTTGTTATCTGTTTGCCCTCGACACACAAAGCCACCGTGAATGAGCCCGGCGGAATATGCTTTTTTATTTTTTCCGCTTCGCCCGAAAGCGCCGCTTCAACTTGGGCGGCAGATGGGTTTTCAGGCAGATATTCGGGCGATAATTCCTCGATTTTAAGGTCACAGTATCTTGAAAGGCGCTTTTTATATTCATCAACCGCCGAAACAAGATATTTTTCTTTAAGTCGCCCGAGCACGATAAGATTTATCTTCATCATAACGCCATCACCTCACCCAAACCGGGCTTCGCAACGGTTAAAATAAAGTCCTCATCCGGTTTGGCGCCCGCCTCGCAAAGCGCGTTTTTAGAGCAGGAAAGGGCAAGCATCGGCATATTGTTTTGCTTGCTTAAATGGCCTAAGATAAAACGCGTTGTACCGTTTTTAAGCAACAACGGCAGCTCCGCCGCGCAAGCTCCGTTTGAAAGGTGACCTTTATCTGATAAAATCCGCAATTTAAGTTGAGCGGGATAAGGCCCGTTTTTAAGCATTCCGATATCATGATTTGATTCGATAAGCACCGCTTTACATCCGGAAATTGCCGCGCGAACATCATCGCTTACAAATCCTAAATCGGTGCAAACGGCAACTCGGCTTCCGTCAGGCAGGGTAACCGTATAACCGCTTGAACCCTCACAGTCGTGACTTGTTGCAAAGCGAGAAATATGCGAATTGCCGAAGGAAAAGCCGTTTTCGGCAAGAATTAACTTTGTACCGGACGGCACAACATCCTTAGCCACCAATGTTTGAAGCGTTTTTTCGGAAGCGATAAGCGGTATCTCCGCTTTTTTAAGCAGGGTTTTAAGACCCATTATATGATCCGTATGCTCATGCGTTACGGCGACCGCGCGAATATCATCAACACTTGAACCGATGCTGAGAAGTCTTTCCTGCAAGTTTTTGAAAGAAAGTCCGCAATCTATAAGTATTCCGCCGTGTGATTCGGAAATATATGTACTGTTTCCGGAACTGCTGCTGCAAAGCGGACATATTTTTGCCATTTTTATCACCACTTAAAAAGAATCGGGCGATCTTTTAAGACCGCCCTTTTTTATTATGCTAATTTATCAACCGTTTGCGGTTCTTTGACCGTAACTCTCTTGATATCCGCACCGAGCGCGGCAAACTTTTCGGCTATTTTTTCATAGCCGCGGTCAATATGCGTTATGTTGCCGACCGTTGTTTCGCCATTTGCCATAAGACCCGCAATAATCATAGCGGCTCCGGCACGAAGATCATCGGCGATAACGGGCGCTGCGTTAAGTTGCGGAACTCCGGTTATAACCGCTGTTTTTCCGTCCACCTGAATATCGGCTTTCATCAATTCAAGCTGTTTTGAATAACGGAAACGGTTATCCCAAACACCTTCGGTTATAAAGCTTACCCCGTCTGCAATAGTAAGCAAAACGGCAATCTGCGGCTGCATATCGGTTGGGAAACCGGGATGCGGCATAGTTTTTATTTTGCACTTTTTCGGGCGTGTATTCATACAAACCCTAACCGCCTCGTCAAACTCGGTAATCTGAGCGCCGACCTCAACAAGTTTAGCGATTATAGATTCAAGATGCTTAGGCGTTACATTTTCAACAAGAACGTCCCCCATAGTCGCGGCAGCGGCAACCATATATGTTCCCGCCTCTATCTGATCGGGGATTATGCTGTACTGACTGCCGTGAAGATGCTCAACACCCCTGATTTTAATAACACTTGTTCCGGCGCCCATAATGTTTGCGCCCATAGAGTTAAGGAAGTTTGCAAGGTCAACTATATGCGGTTCTCTTGCGGCGTTTTCAATAACCGTAAGTCCGTGTGCCTTTGCGGCGGCAAGCATAATATTTATCGTAGCGCCGACCGACACAACATCAAGATACACAGAACAACCTTTAAGTTCCTTTGCGGCGGCTTTTACCATTCCGTTTTCAATCGTAACGGCAGCACCAAGCGCCTCAAAGCCCTTTATATGCTGATCAATAGGCCTTATGCCGAAATCACATCCACCGGGAGGAGCGACAAATGCCTTGTTAAATCTGCCAAGCAATGCGCCCATAAAATAACTTGAGGCACGCATTCCCTGAGCCATTTCATTTGTAACGGTATATGAAAAAGCCGGTTTTGGATTTATTCTTATTGATGAATTACTTAAAGCTGTTACCTCAGCACCCAAGGAAGAAAGGGCGCGTTCAAGCATAACAACATCGGATATTTCCGGAAGATTTTCTATAACACAGGGTTCATCGGATAACAGAACAGCGGGAAGAATGGCAACCGCCGCGTTTTTAGCACCGCTTATATGAACTTTTCCTTTAAGCGGCTTTCCGCCGTTAATAACAAACTGTTCCAACTTTTCCCCTCCCTTTTTCGCAATATTCGCACAAACAGATCGGTTAAAAAAACCGATCTTACTTAAAAATCAGTCATCATCGCCGGAATAAAAACCGACAGTATCCTGCGATGAGCCGAGAGTTTTAGTCCGATTTTCGTGATGATGGTGACGATGTCTTAAATTATTGCCGCTGAAAAACGCCAAAATAAATGTCCAAACAAACAATCCCGTTGCAAGACAAATAAGGCAGGAAATCAAGTCTTCATGAATATTGATCTGCTTAACCGCCATGATCGCAACAAGATGCGATCCGGAAGAAACAAGGCAGAAAATCACTGCCGCAAATCCTGTTGACAAAAGCTTTTTATAGCATTTTTCGGTATCAAAATTATTAGCCGCTTTCGCAAACTCAAGGAAGAACAATACCGTTGCGCAGTTTGCAAGCATGGCAAAAACATTATCCGCAATAATACTCATTGAGGAAACGCGGATAAACAACCTGATAAGTCTTAAAACCGAGGAAATAAGCGGAAAAATATAAAGAATATCGGGCAGCTTATATTTAACTAAAGCTTTTAAGCCGTAGGCAAAAAAGAAAATGGCGCAAATTACCGCCGAAACAACCGAAAGGGCTAACGAAAGGCCCGTTTCCATTGTTGCTCTGTTAACAAAAATATCCGCTATGCAAACTATCGAAAAGGCGAACGAAATCAAACCGAGAGGTTTATTAACCTTCGGCATTCTTTTAGGTTTTCTGTGAACCTTCGTCGCCGCGATGGAAACACCCAAAGCTGCCAAAACAATCAATGTGGAAACAACGTATCCCTGAACCTTAAATTTAGCGGGAAAATGTCCCGTTCTTTCATCGGTTAAAACGAAAAGCTGACAAATGCGAGCAGCAACAAGAATTAAAACCGAGCTTGAAAGCAAAATTCTAAGCTTTCTGAATCGCAAAATACAAGCACCTCAAAACAAAAGCATTTTTATGAAATGATTATCGTAAAAATATTATATCACACTTATTTTAATAAACTTTGTGTAAAAAGTCAACACCGGATATAAACAGGAGGTCTCAAAAATATGAAAATCAAAGTTGCTTTTTTAACAGTTTTCTTCGTTTTTTCCTTTGCGTTTCCGCTTATAAATCTTAACAACAACGCGGATACAATGATTATGGCGCCGGCTTCGGTAAAGGAAATCAAAGGCGAAAATAATTTTTTCAGAATCAAATTCACAGACGGCGAAAAAATCGAAAAAATATCGGCGCAGGATTATATAATCGGTGTTATCGCCGGGGAAATTTCCCCCCTCTCCTCGCCGGAAGCGCTGAAAGCGCAGGCAGTTGCGGCTTATACCTTTGCGCTTTACAGAAAGGCAAAGGCCGCCGACCATGATTATGACCTTACCGACAGTCCGAAAACCGATCAATGCTATGTTTCGCCGCAAAAAGCAAAAGAAAAATGGGGCGAAAAATATGATGAATACAATTCCCTTATAAAATCCGCCGTGAAAGAAGTTTACGGGCAGAAAATAACATACAACGGCGATATTATCCTTGCCGCCTATCACGCGATTTCCGCCGGAGCGACCGATAGCGCAAAAGATGTTTGGGGCAGCGATATCCCCTATCTTGTTTCGGTGCAAAGTATGGGTGATAAGCTATCAAAAAACTATGTTTCATCGGTTTCTTTTACGGAGGAAGAGCTGACCGAAAAAATGAAAACGCTTTCAAGCGATACCGCGCAGGGCAACCGTTTTTCCGATATATCCGCTTCACAAAACGGCCTTGTTATAAGTATTAACTACTGCGGCAAAAAATATAAGGCGGAAGAAATAAGAAAAGCGCTCTCTCTTGCTTCCTGCCATTTTACGCTTGAATATAAGGACGGCACATATTATTTCACCACGCTCGGTTACGGGCATGGCGTTGGGATGAGTCAATGCGGCGCCGAATATATGGCAAAGCAGGGGCTTGATTATAAGCAGATTTTGACCCATTATTATAAAAATTGCAAAGTGGAATAAAAAACACTTGACAACCATAACCCTTTTATATATAATGATATGGCATCATACCGCAGACAGCAGGTGGCTTCGGCCGTAAGTTTATCGCCTGCCGAGGTGAGCGTTTAATTCATATTATTATGTTTTTTTCGTGTCCACCTTACTGTATGGTGGACATTTTTTTATTTTTGGCGGAGGTGAAAAAATTGCCAAACGCACAGGTTTTAGCTCAAAAGCAGCAGGTTGTTGCTGAACTCAAGGAAAAGATTGCCGGTTCAGTTGCAGGTGTTATCGTTGATTACAAGGGTATCACCGTTTCTGACGATACCGCTCTTCGTAAAGAACTTCGCGAAAACAATGTTGAATACTTTGTTGTAAAGAACACATTGCTTTCCCGTGCAGTTGAGGACACTGATCTTAAAGACATTCAGTCAGTTCTTGAAGGCACTACTGCGATCGCTCTTTCTAAGGAGGATCACACCGCAGCAGCAAGAATCCTTTCCAAGTTCGCAGAAAGCCACGAGAATTTCACCGTTAAATCAGGTTTTCTTGATGGCGCAGTTGTTGATCTTGAAACAATCAACGCTCTTGCTAAATTGCCGACAAGGGATGTACTTCTTGCAACAGTTGCATCAGTATTCCAGGCACCTATGGCTGCATTCGCACGCGTAATTCAGGCTATCGTTGATAAAGACGGCGAGCCCGAAGCCGAAGAACCCGCAGCAGAATAATTAAAAAAACAAACTATAAACATTTATTGGAGGAAAATTAAAATGGCATCTGAAAAGATTACAGCTATGATCGAAGAAATCAAGACTCTTACAGTTCTTGAACTCTCCGAACTCGTTAAAGCAGTTGAAGAAGAATTTGGCGTATCCGCAGCAGCAGCAGTTGCAGTAGCAGCTCCGGCAGCAGGCGACGCAGCAGCAGCAGAAGAGAAGACAGAATTCAATGTTGTTCTCAAGGAAGCTGGCGCAGAAAAGATCAAGGTTATCAAGGCTGTTCGTGAAATCACCGGTCTTGGCCTTGCTGACGCAAAGGCACTCGTTGACGGCGCTCCCAAAACTCTTAAGGAAGCTGTTGGCAAGGACGAAGCTAACGAAATCAAGGCTAAACTTGAAGAAGTTGGCGCAACCGTTGAACTTGCTTAATTCATTTTAAGTTTTTTAACGCTTAAAAGACCTTAAAGTCGTTTGGCTTTAAGGTCTTTTTTTATCCTTATTTAAGAATTTCGGTTATTTTTTCTCTTGCGGTTTTCTTTGCCGCTTCATCTGAAAACAAATCACTGTATGAAAAATAAACAAATCCGCAAATATCGCTGTCCGCAAGGCAGTCTTTCGTTTCGTTCACCACGATATCGGGGTTATTTGCCCATTCGGTGTTATCGGGGGCCTGCGTTGTATTTATTTTATAAGGCGCCAAACCAATGCATAGCGAAACATCGGTGTTATCCGTAACGGATTTCCATTTTTCAACAAGCGCCGGAAAACGAAACTGCTCATTCGGATATTCATAGCCGAAATAAAGTTGCGGAATTATCATATCAATAAGCGAATTTTCGCACCAGAAATTTACATCGGCATAAAGGTTTTTATAATTTTTCTCGATCGACGCGGCAGGAGAAATGCTGAAAATCAAATTTTTATCCTGCGCATCAAGCGCGGTTTTAACGCCGAGCACAAGATTGTTAACATTTTCGCGGCGAAAATCATCAAGCGGCATCGGGTTTTGCGCTTGTTTTTCATAAATACTGTAAGATGCGGCATCAAACGAAATATCGGTTGTCGGATAAAAATAATCATCAAAATGCACACCGGCAACATTGTAATTTTCAATAACCTCTTTTATTCCGTTTATCAAAAGGCGCTGACATTCGGCAGAGGCGGGATTTAAGTATATTCCGTTTGCCGTGCAAATGTTTATATCATTTTCACTGTCATTATCAAAATGCCATTTATAAACGGGGCTTTCCTGCGGCAAAAGCGAAAATTCACAATCGCCCTTTTTAACGCGATAGGGATTAAACCAGGCGTGAACACGAATGTTTTGGGCGGAAAACGCATTGACCGCCGCACCAAACGGATCTTCAATTCCCGATGCCTTAACGCTCGGCCGCGTCGGATAAACAGCAGATTTATAAAAGCTGTCGCAAAAGGCAACGGCATGAACAAAAACATCGGTAACATTAAGCGATTTGCAGTTTTTTGCGGCATCGTTTATTTTTTTTGAAAATTCACCGCTTTTAAGCCAATTATCAAGCTCGATATAAGAGATCCAAACGCCGTTTGTTTTGTTTTCTTTAATTTCGTTTTGCGCCTTTACCGGTGCATAAGAGCTTGTATTTTCAGTTGTTTCCTGCTTTGCGCAAGAGCAAAGCAAAAGCATACAAAGAAAGCCAACAATTATCTTTTTCATTCTTCACCTGTATATTTTATTTTTGTTCCGAAAAGGTGCAGATTGTTTTGCGCGGTTATTATAAATTTCACACCGTCATTCTTAAACATTTTTGCCTTAATAATAATTTGTTTCTCGCCCGAAACATTTTCAAAAAAGCGGTTTGTTTCTTCCGCTTTCGTGAGCACCCTTATATTAAGGCGATCGCAATCCGCCACCGAGAACATTATATCCTCAAAATACTTTATGTCAAGTGAGCCGGGAATATAATAAGGTGTTTCGATTTTGCAGTTAATAGGCAGCAAAAGCGGAGAATTATCATCTCCCTGCAAAACAACGTCACCGTTTCCTTTAAGAACGGATAAAAATTTATTATCGTTATATCCGTTCACGAAAAGCGGACCGTTTTCACACGAAACGCCGCCGCAAAACTCTGCGTTTTCGGGCAGACGCCAAATAAAAGCTCCCGCCTTACTGTTCGATATATCAATCAGCGCCATTTGCGTTTTACCGCAAAGAAGCAACCGCTCCTTAAACCGCAAAAGTGCCAAAGGTTTTTCAGGCAGAAATTTATTTTCGATTATTTCCGGCGCTCCTTCACGCATATCCCGAGAGATAATGCCTATGTTTCCGCCGCCGGTTATAAATGCGATTTTGCCGTTTGTTTCGGCTGTTTTTTGTGCGCTTTCACATCCTGTATCTTTCAAAACGCCCGATATGAAAACCGTATCACTTAAAACATACCGTGTTTTATCGCCGATTTCACCAATCGGTTTTTTATAGAAACTTCCGTGCCTTACGCTAAGGCCGTAAACAGCGTCTTTTTTGAAAGCGAGCAGCTTTGAACCGTTTGCTTTAAGCGCGGTTATCGGCTCATTCGATTTACCGACAAAAACCTCCTGCCCATCCGGAAAATAAAGCGGAGTTGTTATAGCGGAAGAAAAAACAGCGTTTTTTGCAAGTGTGCTTCCGTAAACATAATTCCCTTTTGAGTATCTGACCGTATTTTTGCTTGCGAAAATAGCCTCTTTTGCACCCTTAACGGTCTTTCTTGCCGTAACCTTAATCGGATTGTTTCCCGCAAAAAGAAAGCGCGAAGGAATAAAGGGATAAAAATCTTTTTCAAAGTTAAAAAATCCGGCTTCACGGTCAAAATTGCAGATGACCGTGCTCTTGCCTATCACCCCCGTTGCGCTTTCAACGCCCGGCGGAAAGTTAAAATCCACCTCTTTGCCGAAGCCCATTGAAATGTGAAGATTAACCGGTGCGTTGTCAAGATTTCTGACCGGCATAATAAACTGCGCTGAATGAGAATCTGTATTAAAAAACGCCGTGAAAACGGGATTTAGAAGATTAAGTCTTTCAAGCATTATGGGCGGATCATAAAATAAATCCGTGCTTTCGCCCTCCTCATAATCCTGCCCTCTTCCGTTTATAAGGATCGTGGGAGCATAAATATCCGATTCATTAAGAGCCGTCGCCGCATCAAGCGAGTCGTTTATCTCATAAAGGATATATTGCTTATCCGATTGCGTTTTTTCGGTTAAAAACAGATATATTCCGCCTGCCTTTGTCGGTGTTGCGACCATAAAGAAGGCGTTTTCATAATCGGCGCCGCGTGAAAAATCAATACCGAGTGTTTTTTCGCACTCGCCATCCTCGTTCACGAAAATAACGTTTATTTTTCGGTTTTTCACAACCGAAAAGCCAATATGATATGTTTTATTTTCCGAGCTGAAACAAACATCGGTGAGTGTAAAGTTTTCGGCTTCTTCTAAAGCGCTCGAACCGGAAGAAAAAAATCCGGGTCTTGAGCATAAATGCCCCTCATTAAACCACACATTTTCTGCCTTTTTGGCGGTGTTTTGCGGAAAAGAAAAGTTGTATTTTTCATTCAGCTGTCCGTTCTTAAAGGGCGGAATATCATAATAATCATATAAATTATCCAATAATTCCACCATCCTTAAACGGGCATCATTTTAACCGAAGAAATGTTGAATTTAACCTTTGCTCGTTTCTTTTGATATATTTTTGAGAAAAAGGCACATCTTGCCCTATCTCCTTCAAGTCCGGCAAGAAATCTTGCCGCGGCGCAGATGAGCGCTTCTTTCACACCGTCCTCAACATCAATTTCATCAAAAACATTTTTGCATGTCTTTCCGCATAAATCCGAAAGGGATTCATTTATAACAGACAAAATCTGGTTTGCCGAAAGATTTTTGCGGGTGTTCCCGCCGCTATCCACAAGCCCTGCAAGCAGCATCGCGTTTTCATATATTTCGTATCCTGTCATTTAATTCTCCTCACTTTCAAGCAAAAGTCCCTTTCGATCGATTATTATGCCGTCCGGCAAACGGGAAATAAGCTGTTTTTTATTGATTATCCCTTTATCAAAAAGGGTTATAAGCGCATTAAAGTTTTCCTTTGCGCCGCTTATTTTGTTTTCAACTATATCAACCCTCGCGTTGAGCACAAGATTTTCATAACGCTCGCCGTCAAACGGAACAAACCAAACTCCGTTTTCATCCTCTATTCGAAGATTTTTGTTTTTATAATTTCGCGTCCAGAAATCCGCCCAAATTCTTGCTGTTTTTTCAAGGAAAGAATGGTACCTTGCTTTAAGCAACTTCATCGGCATAAGTGCCGCGTTTTGCAGGGCGGAAATGGCGCTTGCGTTATTGGGGTTTGCATCGCCGAGGGCTGCTTCGTTAGCACCGCTTTGCGCAAGAGTGTTTTGGATAAGGCTGTCAATATTGCGGCAGAAATTTTCGGAAACATCGGGCGGAGAAACAAATCCGATCGCCGAGCGAACATCCTCATTACTGCCGTAAATCTTAACGATCTGCCCGGGATCGTTTGAAACATCCTGGGGAACGGTATCACCGTTGACCACCATAATCGGCATTCCAACCGTTATCTGCGACCACACATTTGCGGTTATCATTCTGTTTATGGCTATCTGATTGGGGATAAGATTGGTTATTTCGCTTTCGCCGTATATACAGTTTCGCCTTTCGTTAAAGTTGAAAAGGGCTATCGGGTATAGGCGCAAATTCGTATCAAAGGGCGCTCTTATTATGGCATGCTCGGTTGATTTAACGCATAAAACCCTAAAACTGCCGTCAGGCCTGTAATCCTTATAAATTTTCGTAAGGGTAAGCACCAACCCGTTAACGCTGTCGCGCTCAATATCCTTAACGGAAGACGCTTTTCCGTAGCGAATGGCCTCTCTTTTAACCTCGTCCGCGTTTTTATAAGCGGAAATTATTATATACGGCTGATCCTCAACCTCGGTTAAAAACGGCTCGGCGAAATACACGCGTGAAAGCGGAATAACCTCACACTTAATTCCGTTTTCCGGTACCCCCTGCCAATAGGTGTAAATAACACTGCCGCCCGAAATAAACGCTTCTCTGACCGCCTTTTCGCAAAGCGCATCAAAGCCGATTTTTTCCGCAATTCCGTTTCGGTAAGCCGAAAGCGCATCCATAACAAAATTTATTTCAGCTGAATCAATTTCGCCTTCAAAACGGTATTCACCGGAAGAAACGCGACTTTTAAGCTCATTTATTTTGTTTTTCTGATCCACCGGCACCGGAACACCCTCGGAAGAATATCTTATGGCAATACTATCCGATAAAATATGTGCCATTTTGAAATCCCCTATACGCTTTATAACATTGTGTCTTACAAGCGGACGGTCTGCCGAACGACCGGATTTATACCACTGATCGCCCAAGTAAAATCTTTCATTTATTTTTGCCTGTTCAAAAAATCCCTTTTCCCCGATGGCGTTTTTGAAATCATAGCCCTTTTTATATTCGCCGAATATTTCGGCAGGACTTACCGTCATTTTTTTCATCCTTTCAAGATTTGCCCGGCAAAAGCCGGCTTTTTATTACTCTGTTACCGTTACAACGGCACATTCGGTTGTTTTGGCTTCAACGCCGTCAACCTTTATCTTTGCAAAATAAATGTGATCACCCACGGTGAGATCCTCATCAAGTGAAAGGGACGCACTGTCGGCACCGGCGATCTTTACGGCATTTCTGCCTGATGTGTCATCGCAGGCATACCACTGATAAGTAAGTGTGCCGCCGGAGGAAGAAGCGGTGACGGAAATGCTGCCGGAAACATCACCCTCTGTAAAGGTTCTATTCTGCGGCTGAGAGGAAATGGTAACCTCGGGGGAAATCCATGCCCAAACGCTGTCAAGTCCGCTCTTTTCAACAAACACATCGTAATAAATGCGATAGTCAAATTTATAAGCATCGGCGTCAATGTTCTGTTCGGGGGTGAAAATACGCATCTGCTCGGTCTTGGTTACAAGATGAGCGGCAGACTTGGGGCAAACAAGCATAAAGATCTGTCTTGCCGCTTCGCTCGGCTTAAAGCCGCCTGCTGCACCCGATACAAATGTATAATCGGTCTTCATTCGCTCGCTTACAACCGGGATAATGGCAACGCCGTTAAGGCTCTTGACTTTAAGGTCAACCTCACCCTGCTTGAAATCGGAAACGGTGATCATTCTTGAAATTTCTTCCGAATTCTGCAAAAGGGCATATACGGTGCTGTCAACAAAAGCAACAAGCTCTTCATCAAATCCGGCAGCCGCCTGAACCTCGTTTATAAGGTTAACAAGTGCTTCGCAGGGCTTGGTTATATCGCCGGAAACGGTGTTTGCGCGGGAAACAGCGGTTTTGCCGAGCTTTGAAAGAACATAGGCATCACATTCGGGGATAACCTTTGTGCGCACATATTCGCCCAAAATCTTTCCGGCAAGATTTGCAATACCGGTTTCGTCCATATCCTCGCGATCGATCTGCAAGGAACGGGCGCGATCCATAGCCATAGTGTATGAATTGTTGCTTACATTGATGGCGCCTCTTGTAAAGCCGTTATCACGGTCATAATCCGCAAGGCCCTGAAAATCAATTTCGGGGATAATAACGGTTTTAGCACCTACAAACTTTGTTTTAAGCGCGTTATCGGCAAAAAAGCCTGTTGCGCTCTTTGCGGTGAAAAGCTTATCAAGCTCTTCGGAATATCTTACTGCGTTTTCAATTGAATTGATTGGCATAATAACTCTCCTTTATCTTTTCCACAGTCCCTTTAAGAACTGTTCATTTGAAGCATCGGCATCATTAAAGCCGCGACTGTTAAGCGGGCCTGTGCTTGAAAACCGAGCCTGTTCGTTTTTCTTTTTTTCGGCGATTGCGCTCAACTCTTTTTCGCGCAAATACCTTAAATAACTGTCAAGAAGATTGCGGTTTTTCATTGAGGACTCGGAAAGTACCTCCTGCGGAAGTTCGCCTATTTCTTTAATTTCGGGGAATTTTTCACGCAGTTCTTCAAAACCGCTGTTTTCTTCATTTTTGTTTTGAAGCTCGATAATTCTATCGGCAAGCTTTTGCTCAGAATCAAGCTCCCTTAAAATTTCTTCTCTTTTTCGGTCAACCGTTTTTTGCTTAGCAAAAGATAAATAATCGGGAACGGTCATCCCCGCCATTTCGGCAAGTTTTTTAAGCTCTTCAAACTCATGGCTTACAGACTCATATTTCATTCCCTTTTGCGCCAAGCTAACCGCGCGTTCAAGCGGCAAGTCAAGTGTTTCCTTATTATATTTGATTTGAAGAAATTTATCACTTTGCGGTTCGGTTGCCGCCTGTTCGTGTTCATCCTGAACCGACTGTGCCTGTGGTTCGGCGATAATATCGGTTTCGCGTTTTTCTTCCATAATCACTTCTCCTTTTGTGTTCCGTTTTCGGAACCGTCATAATACAAAAAATTCTTTAGCTCACGGGTTATGCTTTCCGTTTCGGAACGGTTTTTGCCGAAACACTTTCGGCTTTCCCTCTGCGCCGAAAAAATGTCCGGAAAAGAAAAGCCTATAAGAAAGCCCATAAAAAATACTGCTGCCCCGCCAAGCAATGTCAGTGCCGTATTCATACGCTCCAACCTCCCATAAAATCTTCGCCGGATATAACGGCGCTTTTTTGATTTTTATCCTCATTTTGAGGATGAAAGAACCGAACATCATAAAACGCGTAACGCAAAGCATCCATCAAATGATTATCGCTATCCTTCGGGTAGATATGCCCGTTTTCCCTTTGCGCCGTTTCATAAACATAGCTTGAAAGCTCATGCAGGGTGTTTTTGCATTCGGGCGACACGAAAATATTGTATTCGTTTATCGCCTGAATTCCGTTTAATATACTGTCCCTGCCCTTAACAGAGGGCACGATCCTGCCGATGCCGAGCCGTTTTAAGTCGTCGTTGCTTTTAGGCTCTGCGCAATCGGCGCGGATGCGCTCCTTTGAATAGCCGCGCTTTATGATTTCGTTTGCGATATCGCAGTTGAGCATTTTTGTTTTATAAAACTCATCAAAAATATAGATAACTTTTGAAATGGGGTTTGCCTTAAAGGCAATAAACGCCGTGGGGTCATTCATATATCCGTAATCAAGCCCGAAAAAGTTTTTGAAATTCTGCGGCTCAGTGGTGAGCAACTCGGGTTTTCCCTGCCGCCAATTTTCAAAAACAAGGCCTTCGGCAATGCCCCAGTTTCCAAGTCCCGCAACCTCATATTTTCGCGGACTGCTCTTGCGCATTTTTTCAAAAACGGCAATATCGGTGCTGTCAAGAAATTCATTTATAAGATAATTCGTTGTAAAACACGCCGTATCGGGCGACCTTTTATCAAAAAATCTTTTTTTAAGCCAATGACTGCCACTCCAAGGATTAAAGGTGAGGGTGGTTTGCTTAAAAAGACCGTTTTCGGTTCGTCCTCGCGGAACGGATAAATCAAGCTTTATAAAGTCCTCCTCGTCTTCAATTTCAAAAGCCTCCTCAATCCAAACAAAATTAAGTGAGCCCTTTGAAACGGTTGCCGAGGCAAGCTTCAAAACATCATCAAAGCCGCGGAACAGGATTTTCTGTCCGGTTGGGATAAATGTCATTTCCATAGGTGACACGGTATTGCTCCAGAGGTGCGAAACGCCCAACTTTTCCTGCGCCCATTTAAGCTGTGCAAAGGTGCTGTCTCGGTGAGTGTTCATCACTCTTCTTACAACAAGCAGGTTTGAGCCTTTATATTTCATTATTCTGAAAATAAAGTTAAGAGCCGCTGTGCTGCTTTTTTTCGAGCCTTTTCCGCCTTTAAGAACGCGATATCTCGCCTTACAGTTCCAAAAGTCGTTATAACCGCCGCCTATTTTATCCGTTATCCTTATTTCCTGTGTCATCAATAATTACCACTGCGCTTTGCGCCGAATCTTCCTTTTCGCTTATTATGTTGTTCAGTTCTTTAAGTGCGGAAAGATCGCCGGATGCCGCTTTTTTGTAAATTGCAACCGCAAGAGCTGTTTTTCGGGTTGCGTTTTTTGTTCCGTAACCTTCGTTTTTCAGTTTTTCTTTTTCCTCTTTCGGCAATTTTTCCTGAAGCAGTGATATTAGTGCCGCCGACAAAACACTGTTTTTCATCCGATTTTTCCTTTCCGTTTTGATTTCAGTTCGGTGCGCGCTTGTCCGAACTGACGATATGATAGCATGAAAAAATCTGCCATTCACCGACATACAAAATGATTTAACAATTAAAAATTATTGTATTTTATCCCGAAAAGTAATATAATGTAACATGATACGGAGGTTTTGTGTTTTATGAACTATAAAAAATATGCTAAAATAACCCTTGCGTTCACCTATATTTCGTTGGTTTTACTTTTCCTTTTTGCAATATTTCTTCCGTTTCTTGTTTCTTGGTATGTTGAAACAAAGGGACGCGATGCCTCCCTTCCCACAACACTTTTACTCGTTACTTATCCGGCAATTCCTTTTGTTGCCGCAATTATTTTAAGCCTACGCAAAATACTTAAAAACATTTTACAGGGGCTTATTTTCGGCGATGAAAACGTCAAGATGCTTTCTGTTATTTCGGTTTGCTCGCTTTTGCTTGCCGTTGTATTTATTTTCTTTGGGCATAGGTATCTGCCCTATTATGTTGCGGGAATTCTTATGGCGGGCATATCATTGATTGTTTTCACCTTCCGCACGATGTTTGATTGTTGCTTACAGCTGAAACGCGAACGGGAAAACAAAGATATAATTGAATTTTATGAAAATCAAAACAAATAAATAAGCGCAAAAAAATAAACCCATCAAAAAGGTTAAATCCTTTTTGATGGGTATTTTTGATCAGTTTGAAATTTTAAGATATTATCTTTTTGGGTTCCTCTTTTTTGCTTTTCTTTTTAATTATGATTTTATCGGTTATTATAAAGTAAAAGAAAACAATAAAAATAATCAACAATGAAATTCCATGGCAAATCAGCGCAGATGCAGGGCATGAAAGTTCCATATTTGATATATGAAAACATTTAAGAATTGAAAACGGAAATGTATAAATATATGTTGATTTAACGGAATGTGCAACATAATCATACAAACAAATCGACATATTAAGCGCTGCAAAAAGCGAATAACCGCCCAGAGAAACCAAAAAATATCTTTTATGTGTATTTGTTGCAAGCCAAACATGAATATTGCTGAAAACGGAATAAATCATAAAGATTCCCAGTTCAATATAAAGCATTAAGCTGAGCTTTGTGCGTTCGCTGACAAAATTCAAAAGATTGGCAAATGTTGCGGCAACCGAAAGAACAGCACAAACAAAAAGCAACTCAACAAATCTTTTAATCAAGCCCTTCAAAGAAATCCCTCCGTTATCATTTTAGTCTATTATAATTAAAATTCCAAAAATAGTCAAGATAGCAAAAACCGCCCTGCCATAAAGCAGGGCGGAAATTATTTTTTTAAGTTAGTACACACATCATCCCGGAAATTTTTCCGAAAACACTGCAGTTAAAGAGAAGATGTGAGTATTAACCGGACAGAATTATACCAACTCAATGATTGCCATTTCGGCAGCATCACCGCGACGGGGACCTGTTTTAGTAATACGGCAATAACCACCGTTTACTTCCTTATACTTCGGAGCGATTTCGTTGAAGAGTTTTGCAACTACATCCTCTTTAGTGATAAATTTAAGTGCCTGACGCTTGTTGTTAAGATTGTTTTCTTTAGCGAGTGTGATATACTTTTCTGCCATTGCACGAACTTCTTTTGCTCTTGTTACGGTTGTTTCGATCTTGCCGTTTTCAAGCAAGAATGTTACCATAGCGCGAAGCATAGCGGTTCTCTGTGCACTGGTTCTACCAAGTTTACGAGTACCCGGCATTTGTGTTCACTCCTTTTATTCGTCTTCTTTTTTAAGGCTGTAACCGTAAGATGCAAGGCGGTTAATAACCTCTTCAAGAGACTTTCTGCCTAAATTTCTTACCTTCATCATATCGGCTTCTGTTTTGCCGATAAGATCCTCTACCGTGTTTATCTGAGCACGCTTCAAGCAGTTGAAGCTGCGAACTGAAAGATCAAGTTCATCAATGGTAAGGTCAAGAACCTTTTCCTTGGTGTTCTCGCTGGGTTCAGCCATGATGCTTTCGGTTTCTCTAACGCCCTCGGTAAGATTAAGGAAAATTTCAAAATGTTCAATAAGAACCTTCGCAGAAAGCGAAACAGCTTCGTTTGCGGTGATTGAACCGTCGGTCCAAACCTCAAGAGTGAGCTTATTCTTATCAACAACATTACCGACACGGGTGTTATCAACGGTAAAGTTTGCTTTCAAAACAGGCGTATAGATAGAGTCAATCGGAATAACACCGATAACGCTCTGCGCCGGTTTATTCTGTTCAGCGGATACATAACCTCTGCCCTTATCAAGTGTCATCTCCATAAAGAGCTTAGCACCCTCGGCAAGAGTAGCGATATGCATCTCGGGGTTAAGAATTTCCACTTCGGAATCGGCCTTAATGTCCGCAGCTGTTACAACGCCGGGGCCTTCTGCCTCGATGAAGATTTTCTTTGCGGTATCGCAATGAAGTTTTGCAATAAGACCTTTAAGGTTTAAGATGATTTCGGTTACATCTTCTTTTACACCGGGAACGGTGGAAAATTCATGAAGAATACCGTCGATCTTAATATTTGTGATGGCAACACCGGGAAGAATGGAAAGAAGAACTCTTCTCATGCTGTTTCCGAGTGTTATTGCATAACCGCGTTCAAGCGGTTCCATAACAAATTTACCGTATCTTCCGTCTTCAGAAAGTTCAACAGTGTCAATTCTGGGCTTTTCGATTTCTATCATATAAAAGCTCCGTTTCTCCGCACGATATGATTATTTGCGCATCTGCTGATTGTGCGGCAAAAAGCAGATACAAGTAAAGCGGAAAAACAGTAATGAAAAATTACTGTCTTGAATAGAATTCGACGATAAGCTGTTCTTCAACCGGAGCTTCAATCTGCTCACGTGTGGGAAGACTCTGAACCTTAGCGGTCATATTTTCCTTATCAACGAGCACCCATTCGGGAACGGGTTTAGCGCTGTTTGCTTCAACAACACCCTTTACCTTTTCAATTCCGCGAGCTTTTTCGCAAACAGAAACGGTATCGCCTGCTTTAAGAAGATAAGAAGCGATATCAACACGCTTGCCGTTTACTTCAAAGTGGCCGTGGCCTACAAGCTGACGAGCTTCTTTACGAGAAGAAGCAAATCCTGCTCTGTAAACAACATTATCAAGGCGGCTTTCAAGGATACGAAGCAGGTTATCACCTGTTACGCCCTGTTTTCTTTCAGCTACCTCGAAATAATGATGGAACTGATTTTCCTGAACGCCGTAAAAGCGTCTTGCGGTCTGCTTAGCGCGAAGCTGCAAACCGTATTCGGATGACTTCTTTCTACCCTGTCCGTGCTGACCGGGAGCATAGCCGCGGTGAGCAATGGAGCATTTATCAGAATAGCAGCGCTCGCCCTTAAGGAACAATTTCTGACCCTCGCGGCGGCAAAGTCTGCATACTGCATCGGTATATCTTGCCATCTGTTTACACCTCCAAATTATTTTGCAACCTAAAAGTTGCCGAAAATTTAATTATACGCGTCTTCTCTTGGGAGGACGGCAGCCATTGTGCGGAATCGGAGTAACATCCTTAATCATGCTTACTTCGAGACCTGCGGACTGTAATGCGCGGATAGCAGCCTCACGACCGGCACCCGGTCCCTTAACGTAAACTTCAACAGTTTTAAGACCGTGTTCCATAGCGTTCTTTGCAGCCAACTCTGCAGCAGACTGAGCTGCGAACGGAGTGGATTTTTTAGAACCACGGAAGCCCAACTCACCGGCAGATGCCCATGAAAGAGCGTTGCCCTGAGTATCGGTGATGGTAACTATTGTGTTGTTAAAGGTGGACTGAATATGCGCGGCACCGCGTTCAATGTTTTTCTTTTCACGACGACGGCGTGAGCCAGTCGCTTTTTTAGCAGTAGCCATTTAATTCTTCCTCCTACTTACTTTTTCTTATTAGCGATCGTTCTCTTGGGACCCTTGCGAGTACGAGCGTTTGTTTTAGAACGCTGACCTCTAACGGGTAAGCCCTTGCGATGACGAAGGCCACGGTAACTACCGATTTCAATGAGTCGCTTAATGTCCAAAGCAACGGTACGGCGACGGTCACCCTCAACCTGAAGGTTATGGTCGATATACTCACGGAGCTTGGAAATGTCTTCTTCTGAAAGGTCTTTAACTCTGGTGTCGGGGTTGATGCCCGTATCAGCTAAAACCTTTTTTGATGTTGTAAGACCGATACCGTAAATGTAAGTAAGTCCGATTT
Source organism: Acutalibacteraceae bacterium (assembly GCA_045642495.1). GTDB lineage: Bacteria > Bacillota > Clostridia > Oscillospirales > Acutalibacteraceae > UBA737. The sequence continues at coordinate 14,170 of JAZUJA010000070.1, read as the reverse complement.
CAACTCGCTTATCGTTCGGAAGGTCAACACCAGCAATACGTGCCATTTATCAAAGCACCTCCATAGTTTTTGTATTCAGAGATTAACCCTGACGCTGTTTGTGCTTCGGGTTTTCACAGATAACCATGACTTTACCCTTGCGTTTGATGATTTTGCACTTTTCGCAAATCTTTTTTACAGAAGGTCTGACTTTCATTTGGATTATACCTCCTAAAAATTTTCTGTTTATTTAGAACGCCAAGTGATGCGTCCCTTGGACAGATCGTACGGCGACATTTCAACCGTTACCTTATCGCCGGGAAGAATGCGTATGTAATTCATACGAAGTTTTCCGGAAATGTGGGCAAGGATCTGATGTCCGCCTTGGATTTCAACTTTAAATACTGCATTCGGCATTGCTTCAACAACGGTGCCTTCCAACTCTATCATATCTGATTTTGACATATATTTTCCTCCTTAAATGTTTGACTGCGCACATAAAGACTTATCGCCTTATCTTTGCGCTTTATCAGAACAAACCTGTTCTCCCCTTAAATTTTTATCGGTGTATATGAGATGTTTTTTCAACTTTCGTTTAGGGTTTTCGAGTTTGCGTTCCTTTCCGTTACACACCAACGGAAATTCACCTCTTGACCCAACAATCGCCATATACTTTCCGCGGTCTCTTCCCGCAGCCGAACAAACAACCGCGTATCATTCTAATCGCACCGTGTCATAATAACAGGGCCATCGGATGTTATACAGATCGTATGCTCGAAATGGGCTGAGAGAGAGCCGTCCTTAGTGAGAACGGTCCAACCGTCCGGCAAGACCTTAACACCGGGTTTGCCGATGTTAACCATGGGTTCTATGGCTATGGTCATTCCGGGCATCAGGCGGATACCCCTTCCGGGATTGCCATAATTAGGTATTTCGGGGGCTTCGTGCATTTCAGTTCCGATGCCGTGACCGACAAAGTCCCTTACAACGCTGAATCCCCTTGCCTCAACATAACTTTGAACCGCGTGACCGATATCACCGATCCTGCCGCCGGAAACCGCCGCCGCTATGCCTTCGTAAAGACTTTCGCGGGTGGTATCCATCAGCCGCTTTGCCTCGGCGGAAATATCTCCGCAGGCAAATGTGGCGGCATTATCACCGTGATATCCTTCAAATTTTGCGCCAAGGTCAACAGAAACTATATCGCCGGCGCAAATCTTGCGCGAATTTGAAGGTATGCCGTGGATTACCTCGTTGTTGATTGATATACACGCAGTTGCAGGATAGCCCTCATAATTTTTGAAGTTGGGGACTGCGCCTTCACTTCTAATAAATTTTTCCGCCATCCTGTCAAGCTCACCGGTTGTTACGCCGGGCTCTACTGCGTTGCCTATAAGTTTTAATGCTGCGGCCGATATTCTGCAAGCTTCACGCATTATCTGAAGCTCGCGGCCGGTTTTCAGAACTATCATCCGGCATTACTCCGAAAGCATGCCCACAATAGCTTCTATCTTATCGAAAATACCATCTGAGGCATCAACAGAAAGCAATTTTCCCTGCGCTTTATAGTATTCGATAAGCGGCTCAGACTGTTGATGATAAACCTTTAAGCGGCTTTTAACCGTTTCGGGTTCATCGTCCTTTCTTATAACGAGCTTAGCACCGCAGGAATCGCAAATGCCATCCTTTTTAGGCTTTACAGACTCAATGTGATAAGATGCGCCGCAGTCGGGACAAACCCTTCTGCCGGACATTCTGTTTATGATCACCTGGTCGTCAACGTCAATAAGAAATGCCTTATCGATTTTAACCGTCATACCGTCAAGCGCTTCTGCCTGCGGTATTGTACGGGGGAAACCGTCAAGAATAAAGCCGTTCTTGCAATCGTCTTCACTAAGACGCTCGTCGATAATTCCGATAACAACGGAATCGGGAACAAGCTCACCCTTTTCGGTAAATGCTTTTGCTTTCAGCCCCATCTCCGTGCCGCCCTTAATTGCGGCACGGATGATGTTTCCCGTTGAGATTGTGGGAATATTGAACTTTTCAGATAATATTGCAGCCAATGTGCCTTTTCCGGCACCGGGAGCACCCAAAAGAATAATATTCATAGATATTTCTCCTTTATGCTCAATCAAGGAAGCCCTTGTAATGACGCATCATCATCTGTGATTCAAGATTCTGAACAGTGTCGAGTGCAACACCAACAAGGATCAGTACGGAGGTACCGCCGAGAGAAATGTTGATTCCGCCGACTGTGCCCAAGATGATCGGGAGTATTGCGATAACACTGAGAAAGATCGCACCCATAAGTGTGATTCTTGACAAAATCTTCGAAATGAAATCGGAAGTGGGTTTGCCGGGACGAATACCGGGAACGGCACCGCCGTTTTTACGAAGATTGTTAGCCATTTCAACAGGGTTGAACTGGATGGTTGCATAGAAGTATGCAAAAGCGATGATCAATAAGAAATAGATAACTGCATAGAAAATTCCTCTTGTGCTGAAAAGCGCAAGTAATTTTGCAAATGAAGTTTGTGTATCGGACATAAAGCCCAAGATCATCGTGGGAAGCATAAGGATTGAAGAAGCGAAGATGATGGGCATAACGCCGGACATATTAACCTTGATCGGAATATGGCTGTTCTGGCCGCCATACATCTTGTTTCCTACAACTCTTTTAGCATACTGAACCGGAATTCTGCGCTCCGCGTTGGTCATCCAAACGATAAACGCGATAACAACGAGGAAGAGAATAACGATACCGAGAACAGCAGCCTGCTTATCATAATCTACCCAATATGCAAGCAATGTTCTGAATGCCTGCGGTCCGCGGGAAATAATACCCGAGAACAAGAGGATAGAGATACCGTTGCCGATACCCTTAACGTCGATCTGCTCACCAAGCCACATAACAAGCGCACTACCTGCTGTGAAAGCAAGGATAATTACAAATGCGGCAAAAACAACCGCACCGCCTGAAACGCTGAGGTAATTGCTACCTTTCAAATAGAAGAAGTAAGCAGTACCTTGGATAAGAGCGAGAGCAACCGTTACATAACGGGTGATGGCAGCGAGCTTCTTCTGACCCTCTTCGCCTTCTTTAGAGAGGCGTTCGAGTGCGGGAATCGCAACGCAGAGAAGCTGAATGATAATCGAACTGTTGATATACGGTGTAACGCTCATTGCGAAAATCGCACCGTATTCAAGTCCGCCACCTGTTAAAATTGACAAATAACTGAAAAATTCGTTTGCGCCCTGTGCAGTAGCACTTTTAAGAGCTGCAACATCGATATAAGGAACCGGGATAACTGAGCCAATGCGGAAAATAGCAATGATAAAAACGGTGAAAAGAATCTTATTGCGGAGTTCCTTAACCGCCCATGCGTTTTTTAATGTTTCCAGCACCTCAGATCACCTCAGCCTTTCCACCGGCTGCACCGATTTTTTCAGAAGCAGAAGCAGAGAAAGCATTGAGCTTAACAGTGATCTTCTTTTCAAGATTTCCGTTACCCAAAACCTTTACGAAACTGTCTGCCTTTTTGATGATATTCTTTTCTGCAAGAGCCTTAGCGTCAACAACTGCTCCATCCTCAAAAGCATTGAGAGAAGAAAGGTTGATGGCAACTACTTCTTTCGCAAAAATGTTATTGAAGCCACGCTTCGGGATACGGCGCTGTAAAGGCATCTGACCGCCTTCAAAGCCCGGTCTCATACCGTGACCGGCTCGAGCCTTTTGACCCTTGTGACCCTTACCGGCAGTTTTACCATTGCCGGAACCATGACCTCTGCCTATACGCTTGGTCTCATGAGTTGAGCCCATAGCGGGAGATAATTCATGCAAATTCATTGTTCGCACCTCCTTGCATAATTACGGCTTATTGCCGCCAACCGCTGATATGCGGTCTTTGTCGATATTAGCCTTCAATGATTTTAACAAGGTGAGATACCTTGTTTACTTTGCCGCGAGTCTGAACATTATCGGGCTGAACGCAGGTTTCGCCAACCTTGTGAAGTCCAAGGGACTTAACGGTAGCGATCTGGTCCTTTTTGCAACCGATAGTGCTCTTAACGAGTTTAATGGTAAGGCCGGCAGCCTTCTTTTTTGTTGTAGCCATCGTGCTGCTCCTCCTTAACCTACGATTTCTTCAGCGGTCTTTCCGCGAACTGCGGCAACCTGCTGTGCGTCACGCAAAGCGCGAAGACCTTCAACTGTTGCACGAACAACATTGCACGGATTGTTTGAACGGAGAGCCTTGGTACGGATATCTTTAATACCAACGGTTTCAACAACGGCACGAACAGCACCGCCGGCGATAACGCCGGTACCGGGGGCAGCGGGCTTAAGAAGCACTCTGCCTGCTCCGAACTCACCGATTATTTCGTGAGGAATTGTAGTTCCTTTAAGAGAAACCTTGATAAGGTTCTTCTTTGCATCTTCGATACCCTTGCGGATAGCGTCCGGAACTTCGCCTGCTTTACCGAGGCCGTAGCCTACGATACCGTTGCCGTCACCAACAACAACCAAAGCAGCAAACTTCATAATACGGCCGCCCTTAACGGTCTTTGATACGCGGTTAATGGAAACTACTCTTTCCTGTAAATCTAAAGTTGATGCATCAATATTTGTAGCCAAAAGTATTTCCTCCTATCTTTAGAACTTGAGGCCGCCCTCTCGGGCACCTTCGGCAAGCTCCTTGACACGGCCATGATAAATGTAGCCGCCGCGGTCAAAAACAACCTCGGTGATCTGCATCTTCTGGGCACGTTCAGCGATTAACTTTCCAACTTCACGGGCACCTTCACAGTTTGAACCGTTCTTCTCGAAACCTTTTTCGTTAGAAGAAGCAGCGCAAAGGGTGACGCCCTTTACATCGTCTATAAGTTGAGCGTATATGTTGCTGTTGGAGCGAAATACATCAAGACGGGGGCATTCAGCCGTGCCGCTGATTTTAGCGCGAACGCGTGCATGTCTTTTAAGACGGGCAGCGTTACTATCAGTTTTGCTAACCATTTCTTATACACTCCTTCATTACTTAGCCGACTTAGCAGCTTTACCTTCTTTACGGCGGATATGCTCAGTGTCATACTTGATACCCTTGCCCTTATAAGGCTCCGGAGGACGCTTCTTGCGTACCTCAGCTGCAAACTGGCCGACCATCTGTTTATCAGCACCGCTGATCACGATTTTGTTCGGATCCGGTACATCGATTTTAATACCCTCAACTTCAGGCATGATAACCTGGTGTGAGTATCCAAGGTTCATAACAAGATTGCTACCCTGCTTCTGAGCACGGTAACCAACGCCGTTAACTTCAAGAGTCTTAGAATAACCCTCGGTTACACCTGTTACCATATTGGCGATAAGTGTACGGGTAAGACCGTGAAGTGAGCGATGTTCCTTTGCATCGGAAGGTCTTGTTACAACTACCTCAGTTCCCTCAACCTTAACGGTCATTTCCGGGTTAAAGGTGTAGTTAAGTTCGCCCTTAGGTCCCTTAACGTTGATTGTGTTAGCGTTAAGCTTAACCTCAACACCCGCAGGTATTGTAATGGGCATCTTTCCTATTCTTGACATCCTGACGCACCCCCTTACCAGACGAAAGCGAGAACTTCGCCGCCAACATTCTCACGGCGAGCCTGCTTGTCTGTCATTATACCCTTAGAGGTGGAAAGGATTGCAATGCCGAGGCCTTTCATAACCTTAGGCATTTCCTCTACATTTGTGTAGATGCGCAGACCGGGCTTAGATACGCGGCGAATGCCGGTGATGGTCTGTGCTTTGTTGGCGCCATATTTAAGTGTAATATGGATCACGCCCTGTTTACCGTCTTCTTCAACGGTAAAGTTGCTGATGTAACCTTCATCAAGTAAAATCTGGGCAATAGCCTTCTTTACTTTTGATGCGGGAACATCTACCGAATCGTGTTTTGCCGTTGAAGCGTTACGAATTCTCGTAAGCATATCGGCTATTGTATCGGTGATTTGCATACCGTAAAACCTCCTTGCCTTACCAGCTTGCTTTCTTTACGCCCGGGATCTCACCCTTGTAAGCGAGCTCACGGAAACAAATACGGCAGATGCCGTATTTGCGAAGATAAGCGTGGGGACGGCCGCAGATCTTGCATCTGTTGTATGCACGTGTTGAAAATTTAGCAGGGCGAGCCTGACTTACTTTCATAGATGTTTTAGCCATTTTCCTTCTCCTTATCTTGCAAACGGAGCGCCCATAAGAGTTAATAACTCGCGAGCCTCTTCATCTGTTTTTGCGGTTGTTACAAAAACTATATCCATACCGCGTACTTTGTCGATCTTATCATATTCAATTTCGGGGAATATAAGCTGTTCCTTAACGCCCAAAGCATAGTTGCCTCTGCCATCGAAAGAATCAGCACTGATTCCGCGGAAGTCTCTTACACGGGGAAGAGCAGTATTGAAAAATCTATCAACAAATTCGTACATTTTTTCGCCGCGAAGTGTAACCTTAACGCCGATCGGCATTCCTGCACGGAGCTTAAAGTTAGCTACTGACTTCTTGGCACGGCAAGGAACAGCCTTCTGACCGGTAATCTTGCCGAGGTCTGAGATAACGGCGTCAATTGCTTTCGCATTGTCTTTCGCCTCACCGCAGCCTACATTTATAATGACCTTATCGAGTTTCGGAATCTGCATGACGCTCTTATAGCCGAACTTGGTCATCAATGCAGGAGCAACGGATTTTTTATATTCGTTTCCAAGCGTTGACATTTGTCATGTTCCTCCTAACCTTAAAAAGTCTCTCCGCATTTCTTGCAAACGCGGTCTTTCTTGCCATCTTCGTAGAACTTAACGCCTACTCTGGTGGGCTTATTGCATTTCGGGCAAACAAGCTGAACCTTATCAGCATAGATTGCGCTTTCGGTTTCAATAATTCCCGAGGGGTCTCCTGCCTTCTTGGGCTTAAGGTGTTTCTTTACCTTGTTAAGTCCTTCGACAATGACCTTGTTTTCCTTGGGGCTGACCTCAAGTACCTTGCCGGACTTGTTGCGGTCCTTTGCGTCTCCTGTAAGGAGTACGACAGTATCGCCGGTTTTAATGTGAAGCTTACTCATATCTCTCTTTACCTCCCATTAAAGTACTTCCGGAGCAAGAGAAAGGATCTTTGTGTAATCCTTCTCACGAAGCTCGCGGGCTACCGGTCCAAAAATACGGGTGCCTCTCGGACTTTTGTCGTCACGGATAATAACAGCCGCATTTTCATCGAATCTGATGTATGTGCCATCATTGCGGCGAAGGCCCTTTGCAGAACGAACTACAACGGCTCTTACTACATCGCCCTTCTTAACTGTGCCATTCGGTGTGGCCTTTTTAACAGAAGCAACGATAACATCGCCAATGTTGGCATACCTCCTTTTGGAGCCTCCAAGAACACGGATGCACATAATTTCTTTTGCACCGGTGTTGTCGGCAACCTTGAGGTAACTCTGTTGTTGTATCACAGTGGTTTCCTCCTTGTGGCTTACTTAGCCTTTTCGATTATTTCGGCAACGCGCCATCTCTTATCCTTTGAGAGAGGTCTCGTTTCCATGATGAGAACTCTGTCGCCAACGCCACAGCTGTTGTTTTCATCATGAGCCTTAAGTCTGATTGTATTCTTAATGATCTTCTTGTAAAGCGGGTGCTTAACGTTGTCTTCAATAGCAACTACAACGGTTTTATCCATCTTATCGCTTACAACTCTGCCCACTCTTCTTTTACGAAGGTTTCTTTCGATCATTATTCGTTACCTCCATTTGCGTTTTCGGCAATCTGCTTTTCGCGGATTATTGTCTGAACTCTGGCAATATCACGCTTAACAGCCGGAATTCGCATCGGGTTGTCGAGCTGGTTAATGGCATGCTGGAAACGAAGCTTATAAAGTTCGTCTTTAAGGTCAGCAAGTTTATTGTTCAGTTCTTCAACCGTGTTTTCTCTTACTTCCTTTGCATTCATTACTGCTCACCACCCATCTCTTTGGTTACAAACTTGCACTTAATCGGAAGTTTGTTAGCTGCAAGGCGCATAGCCTCACGAGCGAGTTCCTCCGAAACGCCGCCGATTTCGAACATTACACGGCCGGGCTTAACAACGGCTACCCAATATTCGGGTGAACCTTTACCGGAACCCATTCGGGTTTCAGCCGGCTTTTCGGTTATCGGCTTATCGGGGAATATTTTGATCCATACCTGACCGCCACGCTTGATATAACGGGTCATAGCAATACGGGCAGCCTCGATCTGATTGGAAGTAATCCATGCGGGTTCAAGTGCTGCAAGACCAAACTGACCGTGAGTTACGGTGTTACCGCGCATTGCGGTACCTTTAAGTCTTCCGCGCTGAACACGACGGTACTTAACACGCTTAGGCATTAACATCAGCGGGCACCTCCCTGTCTGTTCTTTCTGCGGTTCTCATCGAGAACTTCGCCCTTGTAGATCCAGGTCTTAACGCCGATTCTGCCGTAGGTTGTATTAGCCTCTGCAAAACCGTAGTCAATGTCTGCACGAAGGGTCTGAAGCGGAATAGTACCCTCATGATAGCTTTCGCTTCTCGCAATTTCTGCGCCGCCCAAACGGCCGCCGCACTTAATTTTGATACCCTTAACGCCAAGGCGCATTGCTCTTCCGATGGAAAGCTTCATAGCTCTACGGAAAGATACACGCTTTTCAAGCTGGATTGCGATGTTTTCAGCAACCAACTGAGCGTTGGTATCGGGGTTCTTTATCTCAACAATGTTGATGATAACGGGTTTGCCGAGCATATCCTGGCATTTAACGCGGAGCTTTTCGATTTCAGCGCCGTTTCTGCCGATTACGATACCCGGTTTTGCACAATGAATGTGCAATCTAACTCTCTTTTCGTCACGCTCGATTTCAACCTTGGCAACACCTGCAGAATTAAGTGTCTTCTTCAGGTATTTACGGAGGTTATAATCCTCTACCAATGTATCGCCGAAGGTTTCGTCCTTAGCGAACCAGCGTGAGTCCCAGTTTTTGATAACGCCGACACGTAAACCGTGCGGATTAACTTTCTGACCCATAATGTAACCTCCCTTTCTTAAATCTCGCGTTCTTTAAGAACGATTGTCATGTGGCTTGTTCTCTTAAGTATGCGATGTGCTCTGCCGTGGTCCTTAGCGCGAATACGCTTTAAGGTCGGGCCGGGGCATACGAAGCACTCTGCAACATAAAGCTTAGCCATATCCATTTCTTTTTCCTGAGCATTAGCCATTGCTGAATGCAACAACTTTTCAAGTAACTCACAAGCAGACTTGGGAGTAAACTTCAAGATAGCCATTGCTTTCTCAGCATCCTGGTTTCGGATCAAATCCAAAACTATTTTCACCTTGCGGGGTGAAATACGGGCATATTTAAGTGTAGCCCTTGCTTCCATAGTTTAACTCTCCTTCCGCTTAGCCGGTAGTTTTAGTACCGGAGTGACCTTTAAATGTTCTTGTCGGTGCAAATTCACCGAGCTTGTGACCAACCATATCCTCTGTTACATATACCGGAACATGTTTGCGACCATCATGTACTGCAAAGGTATGTCCGACGAAATCGGGGAATATGGTGGATGAACGACTCCAGGTCTTAAGCACGCGCTTTTCGCCGGCTTCATTCATAGCCTGAACTCTCTTGAGCAGCTTTTCCTGCACGAAGGGTCCCTTTTTAATGCTTCTTCCCATTACTAATTTCTCCTTTCGTCGACTTACTTACGGCGTTTTACGATATACTTATCGCTAGCCTTATTCTTCTGTCTGGTCTTGTAACCCAAGGTAGGTTTACCCCAAGGAGTTACAGGGCCGGGACGACCGATAGGTGACTTACCTTCACCACCGCCGTGCGGGTGGTCATTCGGGTTCATTACAGAACCGCGGACGGTAGGTCTCCAACCCATGTGGCGCTTACGGCCTGCTTTACCGTAGTTTACATTAGCATGTTCGGGGTTGGAAACAACGCCTACTGTTGCCATGCAAAATTCGGGAACATTGCGAAGTTCGCCGGAGGGCAAACGAAGAAGTGCCATACCGTTTTCCTTAGCCATAAGCTGAGCCATGTTACCTGCGGAACGGGCAAGCTGTGCGACCTTGCCGGGATAAACCTCAACGTTGTGAAAGAATGTACCAACAGGGATATTGGTAAGCGGAAGTGCGTTACCGGGTTTGATATCTGCTTCGGGACCGCTGACGATAACGTCGCCAACTTTAAGATCCTGCGGAGCAAGGATGTATCTCTTTTCGCCGTCTTCATACTGAACGAGGGCGATGAATGCAGAACGGTTAGGATCGTATTCAAGAGTTAAAACGGTAGCATTTACGCCAAAACGCTCTCTCTTGAAATCGATGACTCTGTACTTTCTGCGGTTGCCGCCGCCTCTGTGGCGAACGGTGATGCGGCCATAGCTGTTACGGCCTGCATTCTTTTTAATAGTTTCAAGCAAACTTCTTTCGGGCGCTACTTTTGAAAGCTCGGAATAATCCATAGTTGTCATATTGCGGCGACCGTTGGTAGTCGGCTTATAATGCTTTATTGCCATTTGTTTCACTCTCCTAATTTTGGCTTAGCGAAGTCCGCCGGGGACTTCATACATCACCGGAAATTTTCATTTCCCGTTGCGGTTATCAGATAAGGCCGTCAAAGAACTCGATAGTCTTTGAATCTGCTTTCAATGTTACGATGGCTTTCTTCCAAGCGGGAGTTGTACCCTCGTATCTGCCCATTCTGCGTTTCTGACCGCGAACGCTTACGGTGTTTACCTTGGCAACATCTACTTTGAAAAGTTTTTCAACTGCATCGGCAATTTCGAGTTTGTTAGCGTCTTTTGCAACACGGAAGGTGTATTTCTTGGCTTCAATGCCAGACATACTTTTCTCGGTTATTACCGGTGCGATAATGATATCCTGCGGAGTTTTCATTATGCATATACCTCCTCGATTTTTTCAACAGCACCCTTAACGATAACAAGCTTGTCAGCGTTAACGATGTCATAAGTGTTGATTGTGTTTACCTGTGCAGACTTAACACCTGCGAGGTTTGCAAGACTCTTAACTGCGAAAGCGTTGTTGTCTTCAAGAACGATAAGAGTTTTCTTTTCTGCTCCTATTGCTTTAAGGCAAGCAGCAGCTGCTGCAGTCTTGTATTCTTCAAGTTTGAATTCCGTTAAAACGATGAGATTGCCGTTAGCAACCTTATCAGACAAGGCGGATTTAAGAGCAAGTCTCTTAACCTTCTTGTTGAGAGCATAGGAATAATCTCTCGGCTTGGGCGCATGCACGATACCACCGTGTGTCCACTGCGGAGCTCTTGTTGAGCCCTGACGTGCGTGACCTGTTCCCTTCTGTCTCCAGGGCTTCTTACCGCCGCCGGAAACTTCCGTACGGGTCAGAGTGGACTGTGTGCCCTGACGCTGATTTGCAAGATAGTTAACAACTGCTGCATGCATAACAACTGCATTCGGTTCAATTCCGAAAACTGCATCGCTTAAAGTTATTTCACCGCTTGCTTTACCTGTCATATCAACAACTGAAATATTAGGCATCTGAAACACTCCTTCCCTTAAGCTTTAACGCTGTCGAAAAGAACTACGATTCCGCCCTTGGGACCGGGAACGGCACCCTTAACGGCAATGATATTCTTTTCTGCGTCAACTTTAACAACGCTGAGGTTCTGAACCGTTACGCGCTCACAACCCAAGTGACCTGCCATTTTTCTTCCTTTGAATACGCGGGAAGGACTTGAGCAAGCACCGAGAGAGCCGCTGTGACGGTGAACAGGACCTGTACCGTGGGACTCTTTAAGGCGGGAGAAGTTCCAGCGCTTGATTGCACCGGCATAACCCTTACCTTTTGAAGTTCCGCATACGTCAACTGCTTCACCCTCAGCAAAAATGTCTGCCTTCAAAATGTCGCCCACATTAAGTGCCGCGGTGTCTTCAAGACGAAGTTCGCGAAGTACCTTCTTGGGAGCAACATCGCCCTTTGCAAAGTGACCCTGCATGGGCTTCTTAACTTTGGATGCCTTCATCTCGCCATAGCCGATCTGAACTGCATCGTAACCGTCGTTCTCTGCGGTTTTCTTCTGTGCTACTACGCACGGACCTGCTTCAATAACAGTAACCGGAACGACATTTCCGTTCTGGTCAAAAAGTTGGGTCATGCCTAACTTCTTGCCGACGATTCCTTTTTTCATTAAATTTTCCTCCTAATGGTTATTGGTCAGCATTGCTGACTTGACCTGCGGTTTAGAAACAAATCAAACTTTCTTCCTATTATATATGGGACGCTTCCGCTTAAAAACGACTCGTTTCCCATTTCGTTATAAAGGGATTATAACTTGATTTCGATTTCTACACCGGCGGGAAGCTCAAGGCCTGTAAGCGCTTCAACAGTTTTGTTTGAAGGGCGGATTACATCGATGAGTCTTTTGTGTGTCCTCATTTCGAACTGCTCACGGCTGTCCTTATACTTATGAACAGCACGGAGAATTGTTACGATTTCCTTTTCGGTGGGAAGCGGTACGGGACCGGATACCCTTGCACCAGTTCTTTTAGCGGTTTCCACTATCTTTTCAGCGGACTGGTCAACGAGTGCGTGATCGTAACCTTTGATACGAATGCGGATTTTTTCCTTCACTGCCATGTGAATTTTCGCCTCCTAATTGTTGGCGGGCAAAACTTACACCGCACCGTGTTTATCACACAAGTGCAATATAAAAGCCGGAAGATTGCATGTGGGTCATTGCAATTCCGGAGCAGCGGGTAAAACCGCTGCGATGCTGCGTGTTCGCAAGTACACAAGCATCCCAAATGTTCTTTCGCCCGGTTTAAAATCGGACATACTCCGCGGAAATTTCCCGACTCGAAGGTCGGCCACCTCCCGCATCAACGCATGTTTACGCCACACTTCTGCAGCGTGCCTTAGTATAATAACACAACAAAGAACTAAAAGCAAGATATTTTTTCAAAAAAATTCTTATAATTTTAACGAATTTAATATTGCAATTTTGGTAATTTTACCCAAAGTTTTTTAGGCGGTAAATATACCTTGTGGCTTTGATTTTTATAGCACTATATATTGATTTTTTATAATAATTCATTATTTGCCCGCTTTTTATATCGTGCTGAAATTATCATTATCAAAAAATCTCCCCTTCGGCGAATGCCGAGGGGGAGATAATTGATCAGAAAAGAATTATCGGACCTTCAGGACTTCCGTTATAACTGTTGGGATCATAAACCTTATCATCAATAAAGCTTGTTGCGATCACATCTTCGGTTATTTCGGATATTTCTATCTCAGGAGCTTCAAACTTTTTCATATCGGTCCTCCTTAATTTCCATAGCAGGTTTTAACCTGATCTATATATTTAAGAAGAGCTTTTGAAAGGTTAGCGTATTTCTGATAGGTCGGATGCGGATTTCTGATATAATATTCGCAATATCCGGCTACGCTTCCGCTAACGCTATCAGTTACGGTTGTTTTGTTTACAAGTTCGATAGTGAACTGTTTTGCCATCTGTTTTGCATCTATTGATACAGATACAAGATAGTTAAACATTCCGTCAAACTGAGGATCGGTTACTTCCTCAATGAAGTAATCATCTTCTGTGAGGGTTACGCCGTTAAGTGTTACAGCTGTGATATTTGAAATATCATCAGTCTTAACATAAAGCTGAACGCTTACCTTATCCTTAAGCAAGAGGTTTGTTCCCTTAACATAGGTCTTTTCCGAAGCTATCGGTGTTTCGGAGAGATCATCTATAATTCTGCCGATTTCAGCATCATCATAAGTGATCTGCGGATCAGTACCGCCAACGAACATTGCCGCAGCTTCCTTACCGTAATCCTCAATATCCTTAAAGAGTTTTTCAAACTCGGTACCCTGCTGCTGTTCCTGACCTGCTTCAAGCAAGGAGTTTACAGTGAACTGCTTTTCGGTTATACCGTCGGCATTAAGAACAACGGTTTTATCGAACAATCCGGTGGGAACATTGAAGCTTGCAACATAATACTGATTGCCTTCAATGGTTTCAGCTTCGCTCTCATTTGTGAATGAGCCATTTACTGTTTCTTCGTCACCGAACTTATATGAATAATCGAACTGTCCTTTTACTGCGATGATGCTGTCAACTTCCGCTTTGCTGAACAAAATCTTAGTTGAAAGCGCATCGGTAAG